>JAJCXQ010000832.1 GCA_029263355.1 Acidobacteriota bacterium
GGGTCCGGCACTGGCAATGCGACATGCCGCGGCGGCTGCTACAAACCCAACGGCGACGCCTGCACCAGCTGCGTATTCCTGGCGCCGTTCCCCACCAACAACTGATTAAACATCTCGTTTCGGGACGACGATGAGCCGGCCCGAGGCCCAAGCCTCGTGGCGAACAGCTCAACGACTCGAACAAGTTCCAGCGCGGCTTCGCCTGAATGGCGAGGCCCGCGGCGGTGCCCGATCGGCAGTCCGGCGGCATTTCCTCGATCTGACTCGTCTACTTTCCGCGGAACGTCGCGTCATCCTTCCCCAAAATCCCGCCCAACAGCCGGGAAGGCGTCATTCCGGGCGACGGAATCGTCTCCTCCTGCTGCTAAGACCCCTTTCGCAACGATCGAATGGCCTGCTCCCGCCGTTGGGCTCGATTCCAAGCGTCGGAATGGCGTCTTCCCGCTGTAAAGGTGCGATTTCAGACGCCGGAATAGTCCTCTCCCGGACGCTCATTTCTGGCGTCCTCGGCTGGATCACCCAAAACAGGTCGATATGTGGCCGATTTGGCCACATTACGGCTCCAGGACCGTCCTGACGGTCAGGGTCATGACGATCAGGGTCATGACGATGGACCGTCATGACGGTCAGGGTCATGACGATCAGGGTCATGACGATCAGGGTCATGACAGTCAGGGTCATCGTTGACCAATTCTCGCCGAGTTTGCCAAATGACACCCAGGTAGGTCTTGTGCAAACGCTCGATCACGAGACCCTTCACTGACTCACCGGCAAACCTGCGTAAGAGCATACCGAGCCCACCAGCTCCTGGCCCGTCGCCGTGACGCCAGCGTGGATCCAAAGCCGCCAACCCAGCCCGTAGACGACGGTACCCCCCGCTGGACGCCGTCGCCGCCAGACGTTCGACGATCTTGCGGGCAGTCGCCGAGCCGCCAATGTCGACCAGCAACTCTTCGAGACCGAGGACAAAGTCCGCGACCGCGGCTTGCTGGCTAACCGGCTCCCCTACCTCTCTGACAGCTCCCGTGCCACTCGCCGCAGCTTCACCGGGCGCCGGATCCGCCACCGGCTTCCAGGCGCGCAGCAGCACACCATCGGCGCTGTAGATTCGCACTTCCGCCCCGCCCAACAGCGTATTCACCTCGTCCACCGCTGCTGTGCCGAGTCGGGTGGCACCTCGGTTTGCGCCGTCGGCGACCTCTTTGCCGAGTCGGGTGGCACCCCGATCCGACGCACCTCGGTCCGACCCGTTCTCGGCCCCGCGCCCGAGATCTAACGGACTCTCGATCTTCCCGCGCTGCGGACACGTCACGCAGGCTGACGCCCGCAACGTTCCCGCAATGCTGTCGCAGGTCGGAGACGGTGACGCCAGCGCCTGATCGAGGGTATCGTCGGTGAGCGCCCGGGTGGTGCCGGGGTGGCCGCGCGAGATCCAATGCGCCAAGGCGCGACCGTCAGCCTCGGGCGTCTCCGACCGACCCACCACGCCGAGAGCGGCACGCCATTCCTTCACCGGCAGGTCCGCCCGGGTCGCGTAACAACGCCGCAGCCACCCGCAGCCGGCAAACACCGGCTCGAGCGCAGCTGGCGGCGCAACCTGCGCCTGCAACACAATCGCGCGCCGAGGTAAACACGGAAGGGCGGCGGGCGGTGACGGCAGCTGATCAAAATCTGCCGGCTCGTAACGGCGATCCTCCCCCGGCAACGGAAAGCGAACAACACTCACCAGCACCGGCTTGCGCCGACGTTTGGAAGCACTACCGAGCTTACCGCCGAGCGAACCACCGCCGAGTGAACCACGGTCGAGCATCCCCGGCAGCCGCAGACGCCGCGCCAGGTCAACCTCGGGCTCCAGTTGCCAGCCACGATCGCTGGCCGCCGACGCCACCGCCGAGCTCAGCCGCCCCAGCGCCCGCACCGCCGCCGCCCGATCCTCAGCGGTCGCCAACAGCCAGGGCCGACGCAACAACCAGTAGACATCGAAGCCGCCACCGTGGGCCACCACCACCGACGGCGGTATCGGCACCGCTGCAAGCAACCCCAAGGCCGACGCACGATCCGGCGGCAGGTCCTTCTCCCCCGGCCGTGTCTCTCCCGGACGTGCCACCTCGAGCTCCACCCACAACGCCGGCAGCGCCAACACCGCTGACGCCGCCCCCGGCACCGACGCCAGCTTCACCCGCGCCCGTCGGCTGCGCGCCAACGCCAATGCCACTTTTGGCTCCTGCAGTCCTGGCGCCAGGTAAATGTCGTTGGTCTTGCGACGCTGGAAACTGGCCCGCACCACCGAATCCAACGTGTGCAGCCACCTGGTTTGCCAATGGCCGGCGCGGACCGACCGCATCCCCAAAACCCACCGTCCCGTCATTGGCTGCGGATACAACATGTGCAAAAACTCCATCGTCGTCACCTGCATGGTGATCTCCTCGTGGTTGATGTTGGAAAGAAAATCCCCCTCAATCCCCCTTTTCCAAAGGGGGAGGCCTGAATTCAGATCCAAAGGGGGAGGCCTGAATTCAGATCCAAAGGTGGTGGCTTGAATTCCGGCTCAGGCTCAGGTTCCCCCCTTTTGAAAAAGGGGGGCTAGGGGGGATTTCTCACAAAAAGCAAAATGTCACCCAACCAAAAAGGGGGCGGCCGCCACCGTCGACCGCCCCCGCGCACAGGCCAGGCCCGTGCGCTCACCCAGCGACCGGATCAGGCGGCAGGGGCCCGATCACCCGGATCGGACGGCGGCCCGGCGGTATCGCCGTTCCCCGAACCCTCTCCGGTCCCAGCACCGCCGTTCCCAGCACCGCCATCCCCAGCACCACCGTCCCCAGCACCGTCACCGACGTCACCGTCAGCGCCGCTGCCACCGCCAGTGACGTCACCGCCATCACCGCCACCCTCACTCCCCGGCAGCGTTTTTGCCGTGTGCGACGACAGCCGCACCCGATCCGACTCCTCCTCCATGCCCGCCAGGTCATAAAGCGCTTCCAGGAAACGCCCACCCTGATCGGTGAGCCGGCCGAGGTAACCCAACGACCGACGCTTCTTCACCATCGAGTCCACCGAACCGCTGCGCTCCTGACCAAGGGCGTCGAGAGTTTGGCCGAGAACCTCGAGGTGGGGCGCCAGGCTCTGCGCCATCGCCTCACGATCGACCGCTACCCCGGCCAACTTGCCCGCCGGCGGCGCCAGCACCGGATCGAGCAGCCAGTCCATCACCCGCCCCCCGACCTGATGCAGCTGTGTCGCATCGGTGGGCACCTGCCGGTCGACGTTGCCAAACAGCAGGGCGCTAGTGCCGACGCCGTTGTTGCCTTCATAGAAGCTGCGCGCCGCCAGCAGAATGTCGCGCACCAACGCTGCCTTCGTATCGCGCAGCTCGCGCAGCGCATGATCCGAGTACAACTCCCGAATGTGCGAGTTGTCGTCAGCGACGGTTTGATTGCGCAGGCGTTCGAGCTCGTTTCCGAGCACCTCCTGAACCTGAGTGAGGGTGAGGTCCGTGGTGCCTTCGGGCAGCACCGCAGAAAAGCGTTTCAGCAGGCCCCCCAGCACCCGTGGGTAACGGGTCTCCTTGAGCGCCGCACCAGCAACCAGCAGGCACTCTTTACGTTGTGTTGTGACCATTTTCGAAGCCATGGTTTTCTCCTTGAGTTAAGTGTTGGGATGTTCGGGATCAGCCCCAGCGCAACAGCAACAATTCGTCGATGCGCTCCGCCAAATCGAAGTTGGCCTCGCGTAGACCATCAGCCACGCCGTCACCGATGCGGATCGTCACGGTGGTGTTGTCGATCATGATCAACGGCGGCTCACCCATCTTCCAGGCGACGTCCGACACCTCGTTGGCAAAGTCCATCGCCTCCAGGTGACTGTTGAACTCGAGTTGCCGTTTCAGCCACCGCTGTCTGCGGGTGAGCTTCCACTCCGAGATCAAGGTCATGCGGAACTGTGTGCGTTCAGGTTTCATACCTGCTCCTTCTCCTTCTCTGGACGACGCAACCCATGCCGCGCCTTCCGTTTGTTGGGATCGCCGGGCGCCTGCCCAGCGGCCTTGATCGACCCCACCGCACACCGCGGTGCGTGCCGATCAGGTTTCGGTGAATGGGTGGGCTCGTCCCTGGCGGGACGGTGGAGGACTGAGGTCCTGCGGACGCCCCCGGGTTAGCCCGCTCTCAGGCAGCTTTTCGGGTTGGGCGATGCGACCCGGATCGTCGGTGCGACGGTCGACGGGATCGCTTGTGGGGGCCAGCCGGGGCTGGTGATGGGGACCGTGCCGGTGAGGGAGACCGTGTCGGTGAGAGAGACCTTCGTTTCGAGGCCAGACTTGCCGCGGATGCGGGAGTCGATGGCGGGTCTTCTCGGAGAATCTGGGGACGAGGTGGCGCCGCTGGGGGCGGCTCGTCGGGGGGTGGCTCGTCGGACGGTGGCTCGTCAGACGGTGGCTCGGGTGGCGGCGGCTCAGGCGACACCGTCTCAAGCGACCGCGGGAGCTGCGCCAATGCTTGCAACAGACGCCTGAAGAGCTTGCCGAAACGGAGCAGCTCGTCCAACAGCTTCTCTTGCAGTCTACGGTCGGCGAGCGTCGTGGCCGCTTCGGATTGGGCCTGGTTCAGGATCTCGAAGGCCGCCTTCAGCGCCCCGAGCGGAGCGTCGAGGGAAGCCGCCAAGGCGTTGGCGTCGAGCTCAACTCCGGGCATGGAGCTGGCCAGCCGAGGATCGTGCGCCAGCAGAACGGCTTGGAGACGTTGTCCCAGGCTCCAAATCTCCGTTGGGGTCTGCGGCCAAGCACCGGCACCGAACATCCCCGACACCTGGCGTCGACCGAGTGAGATCTTCACCGCGTCTTTTGCCTCCAGCAGACGTTTGCGCAGGTCCTTATCAGCCTGCTGACGGGCCATCCGGGCCTGCGCCACCGAGGCCACACTCGACACGTGTTTCGAATCCGCCACCGTCAACTCGCGCTGAGCGGCCTCGAGTCGGCGCGCAAGTCCGTCCACCGAAGTCAGCTCAGCCAAAGTCCGCCGCGCCTGACGCCCGCGCTCCCCCGCCAACTCATACTTCAGCCCTGCCGCCAGCCGGCGACTCGCCTGCCGTCGCGACGCCATCCCCTTCGAAAGGTTCCGTGAAGACTGTGTTCGCGAGGCATGTGCTCGTGAAGACTGTGCCCGCTTGGATTGTTTCCGTTCCGCCAGCGTGATGTTGGCCCGGCTCGTGCTCTCCATCGACTGCGACTGCGACTGCTTCGTCTTGGATTGATTCACTTTGATCGACATCGTTCGTCTCCTTTAGGGAAGTGGGTGATGGTTCCGCTCCGTCAACATGGCAACATCGTAAAACGTCTGGCGATTGATTTCAGCGACCCCGAAATTTCGGGTTACCACTTCATGGAACGGATAAATTCTTTTAAAGAGAGAACGTAAACTCCACAAATTCCCAAATCGAGCCGGAATATCGCCAAATCGGCCACATTTCGACCACTTCTCGGTAATCAGAAATTTTCAACTTTTTTCAGATGTCGCCAAATCGGGAGACTTAACGCCGGATTTGGGTGAAATTCCCAGGGTGCAGAGCCCCTGGAGACGCTCCGCGCCCCGTCTCGCCGCCAACAGAATTTGCCGCTAACGTCGATCCAGACGACGGGCGACGAGGGCAGTGGCGTCCGCGCTCGACCCGCCGTGGAAGGAGCGGACCGATGTCACTTTACGACTGTTGGGCGGGATTGGGCTTCCTGTGGAACCCAATCTCCGCGATGGAGGATTCCTCTAGCCGCCGGATGGGACCATACATTGAGCCGGGCGGCTAGGGAACACTAGGGGCGATCCCATCTTGGGACCGCCCGTCACTGAACCGGGCTCGAACCTCGTCCAACAAAGCTTGAGTGATTTGCCCTTCGATTCCAGCCTGAGCGAGCTGCATTAACGCCCCGTCGGCTATCTTGTTGCCCTGGAAACGGCCAATGAGAGTAGACATCTGTTTCGCTAAGCTGGCCGCTTCTTTGGCCTTCTCGCAAGCCAAAAGAGCCGAGATCAGATCCAAACTAACCAGAGCAACCTGCAGAGGGTGGTCTCGAAGGCTAGAGAGCCTGAGCGTCTCTAGCAAATGGACCTCGGCGGCCTCATGATCGCATTCAGCTAAGGCAATACGTCCCCGCAACCATTTGAGCTTCACTGCAACGCTGTTCTTCTCTATGGCTTCTGCGTCAATGAAACTTGCCAGCACTTTCTTAGCAGCCCTGAAGTCGCCTAGCTCAAAGTCGGCGATAGCAGTCCCATGGACAGCTGTAAGGTGCCAAACATCCGACCCTCCGGTCTTGTCGGGCAACATTTCGAGCGCCCTCTCAAAGATACGTCTCGAATCACTGTAGTTCTTCTGGTGACCCAACATGATCCCTCGAACAACGAGGACTTTTCCGCTGGCAGCCAGAGTCCCCGAGTCGAAGTAGATAAGCTGTGCCTTCTCCAGCAAAGATAGAGCGTGCCCATACTCTCCTTGGTCACCGAGCACATACGCCCCCCGCACCAACAGCTCCGCCGTCGACCTCCCCAACTTTTGGCGACGCGCCAGTTCCAACCCTAGCCGGATCGACCGCGCTGCCGGCGTAAAATTCCCCAACAACCGCTGCGCCGAGGCCAGCACCCCCAGCGCCTGGCATTGCAGCTCGAGCCGCTCCGTGCGCTGGCACACCACCAACTCCACAATCTCCGTCGCCACAAACTCGGCAATCCACGCCGCCGTATCCGCCTGTTCATAACGCAGCCTATCGAGATGCTCCAAATACCGCCGCATGAACTCCGGCGTATGGTACTTCAGCGTCGAGCGCAGACGTTTCCTTTGATCCGAGCGCGACGAGCGGGTGAGATCCTCCAACCGGGCAAGCCTCTGCGGGGACCTCACAGCCATTGGCCGCTCCTCCCGCTCCAGCTTCCAGGTCGCCCTCTCCAACCGCTTCAGCGCCGGCGTCTCGCCACACTCCCGCTCGATCGCCCGCAGCCGGCTCTCCGGGTCCGTGGGCACATCGAACACCCGCCCGAAAAACACCCCGGAAGGAATCTCCAGCGCCTCCGCCACCTCCAGCAGCCTCTGGATCGAGGTATTCCACCCCTTCCCCCGCAACTTCGACACATAGCCTCGGCCAGCCTTCAGCCGCCGCTCCAACCGCTTCGACTCGCGGCCCTTGGGACACTCCCGGTCCATCATCTGGGCCAACCGCGCCATCGCCTCCTGAACTCCCATGATCGTCGCAGATTAGCAGACCGATTCGGTTGGACCAAATCAACCGTCAAAGACGCCAAATTGGCGACATTTACGCCTTTCCTCTCCGTTTGCTTGATCCGATGACATCCAAAGCACACACTGCGGGAAGGAGAAAAAATCATGCAAATACAAAACGCTTCCACCGAGCCCACCCCATCCACCCCACAATTCGACCTCGGCGCGCTGCAAGACGCCCTCAACCAAGCCGAAGCCGCCGTCCAAGCCTGCGGCCCCCGCCTCCAACTCCAAATCACCTCAGGCGGCGACGTCGAGCTCGTGCGTCGAACCGAAGAGGCCACCGCCGAGCCACCCCTCGCCCGTCTCGCCGGCTGCGATCCTTTGTTGTGGCGCACCGATGCCAGCGCCCCGGGTATAGATGCCTGGCACGCTCCCGGCAGCGCGGGCATTGTCGCTGGCGCCGCTGTTGGTACTGGTGCGGCACGCGGTGGCGTCAGCGGGATGGGTGGTCGAGGAGCTGGCTGGACTGTCCAGCGTCGAGAATCGGGAATTGCGGGGGGTGTTGATCGAGCGTGGGTTGCATCCATCGCCAATGGTAGGCTGGAGCCATGGAGATCGCTCATTGGCGGCGCCGAGTCCGTGGCCCATTTCGAGTCGACCAAGTGCCAGGCGGCGCCAGCTACGAGCTGACCAACGGCCACCCAGTGAGATCGCCTCCATTCACTCCGGAGCGCGCAGCGTGCATTCTGCGCGTGGCTTGAGTCCTACGCGCCGACCCTGCCGTCGGGTGGATTGGCGCGAGGGTCGGTTACGCACCCGATCCCCTAACGCTGCGATGTCCGGACGTCGTCGCCGAGCCCAAAGAAATCACACCCTCGCCGCTGGCGCACAAGCAGGCCTTGAAATTGTCGACAGCCTTGATGCTGTCCGCAGATCAGGGAGCGAACTGGGTGTCGTTGTGGGGGCCGCCGACTTCCGAGCCTTCGCCCATCGAGGCCCTGGGTGGTGATTCGGGACAACCCTCTTGGCTCAGGGCGGCACCACACCTAGCGATCGACATCGTCGAGCATGGCCGCGACGAAGACGACTTGGACCGGAAGGCTGATGAGTTGCAGGGCGCAGGCACGGCTCACTTCTGGGCAATACGCTTGGCAGGGCCGCAGCGCGTCGTGGTCTATAACGGTTCAGCGTCGCCGAAGACGTTTTCGATCGACCGTAAGTTGGGGGCCGAGGGCCTCTTGCGGCGTCGGCTACCTTTGGCGGCTCTATTCGATGATGAGGCTGCGGTGGAATACTTGTTGGGGAGCAGGAGCGCGGGAGTCTGATTATGATGGGATCTTGATCACCGTGATTTCTGGCTTGTTGATTCGTAAGAGGCCGTGATCGGCTGCCGAGATGGCAATCTGCCTCCTGCCGTACTCCTGCTGATTCAGGTATGCTGGGATCAATGGACGGGCGAGAGCCTTACCCCAGCGGTTCCCTCATTGATGACCCTGTTTGGACGAACGGCTCGCCGATAAAGCAGCAATATGGAGAGTCGTACAGTCGCGGATATCTCCCAGAAACTCATTGAAGCCGGGAGGATTGTAGATAAGGATGTGCCTCATTCTGGCACTGGCAGAGGACTTGAGCACGCTGCATGAACGTTTGCCTACCCAGTCTTCGCCAATGAACCTGACCATCGACACCCTTACACTCCGATCCTAGTCTGCGAGACTACGAAAATGCTAACCCGACAAAAGATCCTGCTCGCTCTCGTCTCTCACCAAGGAGGCCCGGTTACCCCAACCGTCCTAGTTAAGCTGGCTTTCCTGGCCCGCAACGAGACCCTGTTGAAATCGGACCAGACTTTCTACGATTTCGTCCCCTACAAATTCGGTCCTTTTTCATTTGGGCTCTACCGGGAAGTGGATGGGTTGAAGAAGAAAGGCTACCTGGAAGTCGACGATTCGGATCGCATCAGCATCTCACCTAAACTCAAGCACCTTGCGCTAAGGAAAACTCGCGAGCTCCCAGAGAGCACATTGTGGGCCGTTGCGGACATTACGAACTCCTATGGCAACCTACCACAACGAACACTTCTGAAGGGCGTGTATGAGAAATACCCATGGTTTGCCGCCAGAAGCGAATTGAAAGACCTGAAGCCGCCTCAGGTTCCGAGGCTACGAGTGGCATCGCCAGCGATCTACACAGTAGGTTATGAGGGGAAATCCGTTGACTCGTTCTTCAAAGGGCTATTACGCGCTGGAATCAAGGTTATCTTGGATGTCCGCGCCAATCCGGTATCAAGAAAATACGGATTTGCAAAAAAGTCAATGCGTGAGATCGCAACCAAGCTGGACATCGACTACTGTCATATCCCAGAGTTAGGAATACCTGGAGAGCTTCGAAAGTCACTCAGCGATTACGACTCCTACCAGCGCCTTCTCGACGAATATGAATGCTCGATTCTTCCAAATCGAAGCAAGGAGATCTCCCAAGTCGCTGACTACATGACGCGGACACCAGCAGCCTTACTATGCATGGAGAAAGACGTCAATTGCTGTCACCGCGGACGACTGGCATCTGCGGTCGCCTGCGAGAGCCGCCTACCGATACGGAATTTGTAAATAAAATACTATGGGAGTCGAAATGGAGACATTAAAAGTCCTCATTACGGTCAAAACCCACCCGATACCATCATCCAAATACGACGAGCTCGTCTGTACTGCGGGAGTGACTCCTTCTGGTGAGTTCATCAGACTCTACCCGATCAATTTTCGTGATCTCCCATACAGCCAGCAGTACAAAAAGTATCAATGGATTGAGGTCAAGGCAGACAGGCACCGTGGGCGAGACATCCGCAAGGAAAGCTATCGACCCGACAGCGACAGTATTCGCATTTTGGGCGATCCAATCCCGACAAAAAAAGGCGGCGACTGGTCGGACAGGTCCAAATACGTTCTCCAAAACGTTTCCCAGTCAATGGAGGAACTCCGGGATCTGCAAGAACAAAACAAGACCTCTCTAGGAATCTTCAAGCCCAAAGAGGTGCTCGACCTGGAGATCACGCCAGACGAACCTGAATGGAAAGAAAGCTTCAGGCATGCTTTGGCGCAAGCACGGCTTTGGGAGACACGTACGGTCAGTCGCGAGCCTCCCAGGAAGGTCCCGTACAAATTTCAGTACCGATTCGTGTGTGATGATCCGAGATGCAAAGGGCACCGCATGATGATCGAAGACTGGGAAGTCGGCGCTCTCTTCTGGCGACTTGTTGACAACGGTACTACGCAGGAAGAGGCGGCTTCCAAAGTGAAAGCGAAGTTTCTTACTGAACTTTGCGGTGAAACGAAAGAAACCTACTTTTTCACCGGGACAATTCTAGCTTACCCAAAAAGTTGGGTAGTCATCGGAGTCTATTATCCGAAAGTAGATACAGCTGGATCGGATCAGTTGAATCTGTTCCGTTGATCGTGCAAACTCTGTAAATATCGGCCAGATCCAGGTGCGATGCGGCTTCAGGTTACAGCATGTAAGAACTCTGATAGAGAAGGCAATTCAGAGCGATGGCGTGATGGCGCCCACCGTAATAGATGCTTGGCACCGCGCGCGGCAGGATCTGGACTCATATTGCCGAAGACAGCATCGGGGCCACACGGAGACTAGAGAGAGTCTCATGCTCCCAGCGAGTCGCCTGCGATAGACTACCTCCAGGTATATATGCCCATGGCGACGCTTCGCCCCTTTCTGAGCTACTCGAGTGCCGACCGCGAATTCGTCGAACGGGTCGCGGCCCGATTGACCGCTCGGGGACTACTGCCGATTTACGACCAGTGGTGGTTGCGCTCGACTTCGGCCGACGAGCCCTTGGCTTCAAAACGGGAATTGGAAATGGGGGTGAACCATGCCGACGGCTTCGTGTATTTCGACTCGGTGGCGGCCCGACAGTCACAATACGTCAAGCATGAGTGTGACTGGGCGATGTGGCGCACTTGCTCGGACGCGCCTCACCTGCCGATGGTCTGCGTGCTCTTGGATGACCCTGACGCACACGTCCCCCATTGGTTTCGGGCGACCATCGACCTTACGACCAGCGACTGTGGCATTGACGCTCTGATGCCCGATCTGCTCGAAGAGCTGGGCGGCGAGCCCGGCGTGCCGGCCTCGGCCACGGTTCGCGGGTGCCGACGGCTCGCCGAAGCCTCGGATTTCACCCGCCTACGAGCCGAACTGCGTAGTCCGGACGAGGACGCCAGACGCGAAGCCGCGATCCTCCTTGCCTGCCTCGACAACACCTTGGATCCGCCGGCGCTATCAACTGTCGTGCGCGAGCTCGAACGCGCTCTCACCACCGCCGACACGGAACGAAGCCTCCGCGCTCTCGGCAAGCTTCAAAGCAAAGCCGCTGCCGCGATCGATGGCATCGTTCGCTTCGTGGACAGCGACGCCGACCCGTTCGAGCGCGCTCGGGCGATCCGCGTTCTGGGTCGCATCGGCCCGCGCGAGGAGACCCTGACGGCCCTGACCCGCGCCGCAACGCGTCCCAGCAACGTGAGAAAGGCGGCGCTAACCGAGCTGGGACACATGGGCGCCGCTGCGTCCGCCGCCGTCCCGGCGGTGGTCGCTTTGACGGCGAGCGGTGACCGGCACTTGCGGCTCGTCGCACTCGCCGCCCTCGGCAACATTGGCGATCGCCGTCCCGACGTCCTAGTCGCCGTTCTCGAAGCCCTCGCGGAAACCGAACGGCAGGGTCTGGCACCGTCACAGCTGCACCACAACGCGATGAGCATCATAAATCAGCTTGCTCCCACGGATTCCGAGCTAGCTGGCGCTCTGCTGCCGGCCCGCCGAAGGTCGCGGCGGTTCAAAGAGTGGTTTCGCGAGCAGTACCCAGAATCCGATGCGGCAATCCGCGGCGGCTTGACGGACGACCGCTTGGACGAGGAACTGCGGGCGCGGGCTCGCAGCATCATGCTCGGCTGTCAGTTTATCGGTGCCGAACGGCCTTTTTGAGTCGCACGCCAAGGTATAGGTACCTGGAACGCATCAGTCAGGGCAACGGGATAACGACGGGGGTGGCGATCACGCCCCAACCGCGAGGCGCCCTAACACGACCGAGTAACTACCACCGCCAGCGTCAGAAGCAGGTGGAGTTGGCGAACTCCAAAATTCATCTACTCCCCCCGCTATTCACAGTTGATCTACCAAGTACGCTAGTCGTATACGCTCCGGCCCCATCTCACAGGTGTTCGTAGCAGTTTACCAGGGACCGATTTTGAAGCTTCCGAGATGATCTGGACTCCTCTCACTACGAAAAAGGCATCGGTCGTGAGAATGCGGTGGATCGAGTCCCCTTTATAGATCCATGCCTGGCTGAGGTACTTGAAAATGTTGCCGTGGTTGTCGATCTCTATCAGCATCTGGTATGCGAGATCGACTCGAAGTACCTCGGATTCGATAAGAAAGCTAATCTCTTCTGTGTCAGAGAAGCCGTCATGATCGGAATCGACCCAGAGCAGCAGCTTTCTGAAAGCCGCATCGTCATCGTCCAGAAAACCATCCCCGTTGCCGCCGAGCTCGGGACTGTCCAATTCGGCCAAGGCTTGGTAGCCATGACTAGCAATTGATCCATTTTGGAGCGGCCTATGATCTCCTAACAAGTCACTACCGTCATCCACCATTCGGATTCGTCAGTTCTGCCATAAACAGAAAGAGCACGATGACTCGAAGTTGTCTCATCGCTCAGCCTTCAGATCGAGCTCTATTAGAGATTCCTCGAGATCCTCGATACGGATCGTCTGATCTCCGACAAAGGCCGGCGCAGAGAGGGTGCTGTCAGCGCGCTCAAAAAAAAATCGTCGTCGCTTCCTTGCAGCAATAAGGAACCCTCAGACCGTACGGGTTCTCGGGCAAACATCACCGCCCGCCTTGTTTCCGTAGGTAAGTCGGGATATCTGCGTGATCGTGTACACAACATTCCTTGTTGTGTCCTTATTTCCGCATGCCGAAAGACAAAATAGAGAGACGATGGAGTCTTGGCCGGATCACTCTTACGCTTGAATGTTCGATCGATAACGAGTTCGATGAGCATTGCCGGATATCCATAGGCGAAGCCGTAGTCGACGTCAACAATAGTTCCGCCATACACCTGCCAGGACTTGGCATGGTGGGCCTCGAGGGTCAAGGTATGGTCGGGGGCTGGATGACTGAGGAAAGACCAAATGAAGCACTCGTTTTCATCGCTTGGAGTACGCTTCATCTCTTCTTTAGCTTGGCCTAGCTGAGAGATTTTAGTCTCGAGAGACTGCCTCGCAGATTCGGCGAAGATCTCGAGCCTCGCCACACCATTGGGCAACGCTTCGCTTGCGGAAACCCAGACGGGACTCTGGCCTTGCTCATCTGTGCCAATCCAAGTCGGAATCTCAGCAACGCTGGCGCCAGAAAGACTTAGCAGGGCCAGCCCAACGATAGTATTTCGTAGTGGCAACAAAACGATTCCTCCTCAATGGCACGCAGGTTAGAGGCTCAATGAACTGCCGATGCACTTTGCAACAAGGGCATCAATAACAAACTGTTCCTAGAAAACGTATATGGGCCTGAGTTAAAGGCGGCAAGGTCCTTGCGTCGATTGCCGCGCAAGCTTCAGTTGCACGCCGCTTTCTATTACATGAGAGGTGCCATGGTCTTACCACCCTTACAAGAACAAACACTGGACAACAATTGATGAGCGACGCTCTGAGATAGCACGTTCACCAGAGGTCTGAATCACTTTACCAGGCGAGGCATGCGCTATCAAGACAATTAGCACACCTGGTATAGGCACCTGCCATGCGTAGACAGGGTGCCGTAGACTAGGGTGCCAGCCACCCAGATTCTTCCCGCAGAATAGACGCCTGGCACTACAACTGGAGACAATAGCCTCATCGGTTTATCGGGCACTGTCGCGCCGTTGACCAAGCCGGCGAGACGCCGGCGCTCCCAGCAGGTGGCTTCTGCGAGTTTCACATGCAGGTGGAAACCCGGAGGAAGATGGCCAGCCCATCGTAATAGGTGCTTGGCACCACCGTAATAGGAAGATGGCCAGCCCACCGTAATAGGTGCTTGGCACCACCGTAATAGGTGCTTGGCACCGCGCGCGGGGGGCGTCTGGGGGATGGGAATTAGACCACTGGTCTGCCTGCCTGTACAATGTAGCTTCAAGCGGAGAGTTTACGTATCGATTCTGTCGTGCCCTGAACACACAACCCCCTCCATAATAGATGGCTGGCACGCATAACTGAGTCCTGGCGATCCGGCTGATGGCGATAGTCACCACCTAGAGAATTTCTTCGGCGTCTGCGATCTCGCCTTTCATGACGCTTTCCCCGTCTTCATCAGGATTTCTAGGCCCAGGTGCGTAATTCGGTAGCGCTGCTTCTGGCTATGCGGCGTGTCGGGAATCGTCATTCAACGAGCCCGAGCTCTTGCGCCGGCCCGAGGTACCGGCGCCTGATATTGGATCGTGCAGTGAGGCCCAGATGCTCCAGAGTTTCGGCTCGGGACTTCGCCCCTGGCTGAAGTATCTTCAACAGCCACGCATAGACCGGGAGTCGTGGATCAATAGTCGATTGGGACCGGTGTCAGAATCACCGAGGGCGAAACTCGGGCGGTCGGGCGGTGTTAGACTAGCGACTTGTCTCTCGCCGTCGCCACCGATCACGGCATATTGACTGAGGAGGAATCGATGACCTCGAACTTGATACCGCTCACCGAAGGCCTCGACGCCTTGCTCGCCGACTCCACCGACGCTCACCCGGACCCGGAGAGATTGGTTCGGTATCATGAGGGCGTGCTCGACATGTCGGAGCGAGATCTGGTGGCGGAGCACCTGGCGCGCTGCCGGGATTGTGCGGATCTTGTGCTGGATCTGGCGACACTGGCCGCCGAGTTCGACGCACTGGCTGAGTTGCCGATCACTCACGGTGACACAGCCCGGTCCGAAACCTGGCAGGTGATGCGTGGTCGCCTGAATGCAACTCCTAAAGACGCGCCAGGACCGCCGGATCGCCGGGCGCCAAGCAACCGGCACGCTGGCCGGTGGCGATCGCATCTGGCTACCGCCGCTTTGCTCTTGCTCGGCCTCGGGCTCGGCTTCCTCGGCGCGCCGCGGCAGGTTCAAGAGTCGGTGGTCGGCAACCTGGAGCTCGTTGAGCTGCGGTCCGAGACGCTTCGCTCGGGAACCGAGTCCCCGCTGAACCGCCTGTCGTTTACCGAGTCGACCGATCACATCGGGCTCATCTTGAGCACTCCTCGAGCGCCGACCCATAGCGCGCACAGCTGCGAGATCATCGACCAAACTGGCCGCGCGATCTGGTCGACGGACCGGCTCGAGCCCACGGAATTCGGCACCTTCACGCTCCTCTTGTCACGCGAGGCTATGCCGACGGGCAGGTACCGCATCGATCTCTTCGGGATGAACGATGCCGAGCGGGTGCGACTAGCTAGCTTTCCGCTCGAGATCGCAAACGGCGGTGGCCACCGATGACCCGAGAGCAACCTGCTCGATCCGTGGTCTGTTTCGGTGTCGGCATCGCCGCGCTGGCTTTGACTGCGGCGTTGCCGCCGTTGGCGGCGGACGTGGGCGACCCAGCAACCGCGCTCGATGCCATGATGGCGCGCGAGTCCGCCGAGCCAGGTCGCGGTCACGGCGGGCGCGCGTTCGCGCACGCCGAGGCACAGCGTGCATTGAACGAGGTGCCCACCGCCGCGGCTCCCGGGTTCTCGGCGCACGACAGCGTCGCGATCCGGGCCGAGCTCGATCCCGACACGCTGATGCTCTCGTACCGTCTGGGGGCCGCGCGGAGCTACTTGTGGGCGCTGACCTCGGGCGGGATCGAGAGCCATCTCCTGCCCGGCTCGGAGCGGCTCGAAATGATCGCACGCCGCGCGGCGTACTCGATGTCGCGGAGCCATTGGCAACTCGGGCGCGACCAGTGGTTGCGTCATGCCGAAGAAGCGAGCCAGACACTGCTCGGCCCGGTGTCGCACCTGCTAGAGCGTCGCCGGCTCGTCATCGTCGCCGACGGCGCTCTGCACGGCATTTCGTTCGCCGCCTTGCCGAGACCTAACGATCCGGCTTCGACGCCGCTCTTATATAGCCACGAGATCGTGTACTTGCCTTCCGCCTCGACCCTCGTAGGCCTGCGTGCGCGGCAGCCACGGCAAGACGAGCTGCCGACCGATGGGATCGCTGTTTTCGCCGATCCGGTATTCGAGCGGGACGATCCGCGCTTTCGCGCCGGGGCCGCGCGCCCACTCGAGGGCAACGCCACCGAGCGCGCGCAGCTCCGGTCCGGGCCCCGACTGACGCGGCTCACTGGGAGCCTATACGAGGCTCAGTCGATCGCCGCGTTAGGGCTCGGCACGAGCCACCTGGCGACCGGATTCGACGTAACTCCCAAGGCCGTCCGACATGCCGCCACGCGCTACCGGATTCTACATTTCGCCACGCACGCGAATGCCGAGCTTACCGGGCCGGAGCGTTCGGGCGTGGTGCTCTCCATGTTCGACAGGCGCGGCGAGCCGGTCGATGGTGTCCTGCATCACCACGAGATTCCGAGCCTCGATCTGGCAGCCGACCTGGTAGTGCTCAGCGGCTGCCAAACCGGCGTCAGCCCGGCTGGCATCGCGGCGGAAGAGCTCGGTCTGGCGACCGGGTTCCTGCGCGCTGGCGCCGCCCAGGTTGTGGCCAGTCTGTGGGACGTCGACGACCGGGCGACCGCAGAGCTGATGGTTGCATTCTACCGCGCGATGTTTGCCGGTCGCAGCCCGGCCGAAGCGCTGCGGGTGGCCCAGATCGAGTTCGTCGAGGGCGGGCAGTGGCAGGCGCCGTTTTACTGGGCGGGTTTCACCTTGGTCGGCGACTGGCGTTGATCGGCCGACACAACTGGGTCTTGCATGTCCCCCAATCGTGAGGATGATACCGACGCCGCTCGAGTCGACCCCACTGAGGTGGCGGTCCATGACTTCCAGCGCGGCCACCGCAAAGAAGAAAGCTTCCGCTTGCTATTTGAGACCTACCAACCCGCCGTATTCGGTTTCTTCCGGAACCGGGGATTCGCCGTCGACGAGAGCCAGGACCTAACTCAAGAAGCGTTCGTGCACCTGTATCAAGGGCTCGACAACTTTCGTCGCGCCTCCTCGTTCCGCACCTGGTTCTTCCACATCGTCACCAACGTCTACCGTAACGCGCTGCGGGCCAGGGTTGCGCAGAAGCGCTCGGCACCGGAAAGGTCGCTCGAGGCGGTGCTCGAATCGTCCGTCGATGAAGAAGCCAGGGAGTTCGAGCCAACCGAGCCCGGCGCCGGACCGCAGGCCGCGGCCCTGGAACGTGAACGACTCGACGCGCTCGCGGAGGCACTCGAGCGCATGCCCGACAAGATGCGTCACGCGATGATGTTGCGTCTGCACCACGATCTGACCTACCGGCAGATTGCGAGCGTGATGCAGGTCTCGATCGACACTGTCAAGGCTCATATCTACAACGCACGTCGGCGGCTCGAGGAGTTGAAGGACTTCTACACTTTGGACGACCTGTGAGTGAAACCGACCCTACCGTTTAAACATTTCCCGACCGGCGGTGTCTACCCAGGCAGAGGGTCCGCCTTCGACTCATTTGTTAAGGCCCCCCGCACCCCTCACAGTCGGCCGCTTTCGGCCGAGGGAGAACTATTTTGAGCACCATAACCGCGAGAACCGAGAGCGAAGCCGAGCAACCCGCGGTCGCCTTCGTTGACGATCATCCGATCTTTCGGACCCTCGAGGCCTATCGCGCGCGCGCGTTGACCCACGCCGAGCAGGAGCGGGTTCAGCGCCATCTCGACTTGTGTCGGGACTGCGTTTCGCTGCTCGAAGGGGAAGCGATCCTCGACCGCAGCTTCCCGGTCTCGAAGCAGATGCTGCGAAAGGGCTACGCGGCCTTTCAAGCGCGGCTGCTAGCGTTCCCCGAGGTCTCGAAGCCTCTGGTTGACGAACCTGAGGGCGCCAGCGCGCCCAAGGTCGATCGCGTTATCGAAGAGATCGTGACGCAGCTCAAGCCCGTGCTGCGGGCGCGCATGGCTGCGCTCGAGGCCTCGGGGCGCGACCCTGAAGCCCTTCACTCGGCTGACGAGCTCGTGCGTAAAATGCTCTCCGCTGTTCCGGAGCCGTCGGCTTGGGACGAGATGCTGGGCCCGTTCTACCGCACCCGGCAGCTAGCGGCGATCCTCGGCCTCTCGACCAGCGCCGTTCTCCGGCGCCGTCAGCGGCGGAGTTTGCTGGGGCTCAAGACCGAAGATGGTGTGCTGGTCTACCCGGCGTTTCAGCTCGATGCCGACAACCGACTCCTGGCCGGCCTGCCCGAGACGTTGGGCTGCTTCCGTGACGTGCCGGTGGACGACTGGACGTTAGCCGGCTGGTTCGTCACGCCACATCAGGCCTTGGGCGGGTATTCGGTGCTCGACGCGCTGCACAGCGACGGCGCTAGTGAGCGGATCCTCGCACTCGCCCGCGATACAGCGCGCCGGTTCGGCCAGTGAAGCAACCCGCGAGCCGCTTGACGCCGACCTTGAAGCGCCCACCGGACCGGGCTGACGCACTGCGCGACTTTCCCTGTCGGATCGTCGCCACCGACCAGGCGCTCTACCGAGTCGTCCGCAGCGGCCGTTTGCCTTGGTGGTTCGGCAGCACGATGGACGGCCGCTTCGATCTGGCGCTGCCCAAGGGTACCTGCTATGTCGCCCAGGAGGCGCTAGCCGCCCTGTTGGAAGTCATTGGCCCAGGACCGGTGACCCCCGAGTTCGTCGCTGCCCGGCGCCTGCGAACGCTCTTCGTGCCCCAACCAAGGGAGGTGGCCGATACCTGTGCGCGTCGCGCTTCGCGATACGGGGTGACCGCCGAGATCGGCACCATCGTTCCCTACAACCTCCCTCAAGCCTGGGCGCATCGTCTCGATCAGGCGGGGTTCGGCGGCGTCGCGTATTGGTTGCGTCACGATCCGGCGCGGGCTCGGGGCTATGCTTTTTTCGGCAAAGCCGGCGACCGCAGGCGCTGGCGACGAGGCCACGAAAGGGCGATCGCGGGCCCGCTGATGCGGCACCTCCACCGCGAGCACGGCATCACGATTTATCATCCGCCGAGCGCGAGCCAGCTCCGTTTCGTCGACTGACGCCATGCGCATTGGCACGTCAACTACAGGGAGCGTGAGCCGAGCGATCCTCTGGCCGTTTGAGATGGTCCGCCCATCTCCGCGCGATGTGCCCTCTCCCACCGCTCGAGTAGCTCTTTCGCCTTGGCCCAGTCGGGCATCGTCTCGGCCAGCTTCAGCCAGAAGGCGGTGGAGTGGTTCCGGTGGTGTAGGTGCGCCAACTCATGAGCGACCACGTACTCCATCGCCACCTTGGGTGCCTGGATGAGACGCCAGTGGACTCGGACGACCCCGTCCCGCCCACACGATCCCCACCGACTTCTGGCTTGCGACAGCCGAAACGCTGTGGCTCGGGCCCCGAGTCTCGTTTCATGGTGCTGGCCGAATCGAATCAGGTCTCGCTCAGCGCGGTCACGCAGCCAGTCGTCGAACGCTTCCCTGATGGCCTCCAGCCGCGCCAACCCTTCGAGGGCCGCGGGTACGACGACGTGGAACTTGCTGCGACAATTGATCTCGACCTGGGCCACCGGGCCTGGCTGAACCTCCAACATCAACCACCGGCCACGGTACTGGAGCTTGGCTCCCGAGGCATACCGTTGAGTCAGGAGCTTTTGGTGCCGGTCCTCGACTTCACGTACGGAATCGAAGACCCAGCGTCGCTTGCTTTTCACGAAGGCCAGGAGCCCGTCCGAACCCTCCCAGGATGCCCCGGTCGGGGCCACGACGGTCACCAACCATCGTCCCGACCTGGGTCTGATTCCAGCCCCGAGCCTTTCGCGAATCGCGGATCCAACTTCCCACCCGATGTTTCGACATGCTGCAATCGTAGGCTACCAGGCCCGGTACGGCAACATCGTGTCGAGCGTAGCCTTCAACACAACTCCGGGTTTGATCTTCCGAAGACGCAACGTCGAAGTTGAGAAGTCGGGCCGGCCCCCGGCTCGATCACACGTCCGAGCGACCACCTTCTCGATCGAAGCGAAGGTGCTGAGGGCGAAACCACCCCCTCATAGGCTCAGCCTGCGGACTACCCCCGTCGTCTGTGATGACGATCAACGAGAAACATGCAAAGTGACGGAACAAAAGCCGCGATAGATCCCCTGAGATCCCGTGTCGGCTCTTGGATCAAGAACTTCCCGAAGCAGCCGGACGTATGTGAGTCTCATGCGGTCGTTCGAATCATCAAAGCCATGGCGCTGGCCCTCCCGCTCTCTGCTGCTCGCTGCAATGGTGGCAACCCTGGGCTTGGGAGCGGTGACCTGTTCTCGGCTCTTCCCCTCGGACCTGGCAGCTCTGACACTCGAGGAGCAGCAAGAGTTGGCCAGCCAGGCCAGCGCCTGGATCCGGTCCGAGCGGGATGCTCAACGGCCCCTGGCCATACCGCTGGTAGCGTCCGAGCTGGCACGCTTCGAGCCCTACTTCCCGCGGGAGATCTTGGAGGATGTCCGGGTGCTCGGGGTGGACTCGATGCCGTCACCGCGCTTTCTCGGTGCGATCCGCCATCGAGGTCGACAGATCCTCCGATTCGACCAGGCCATAGGCCTCGCCCTCGGGGACACCCTGTTGCTCCGCGGCGCAGAGATCCCGGCCGGTTCGCCCGCCCGGCGGGGGGTGCTCTTCCACGAGCTGGTGCATGCGGTCCAATACAACTTGCTGGGAATCGAGCCGTTTGTCGACCACTACCTGAGGAGTTTGGTCGAGGTCGGCTACCGGTACCCCCAGGTCGTCTTTGAGCACCAGGCGTTCGAGTTGCAGCACCGCTTCATCACCCACCCCAATGAGCCTTTCTCCGTCGCGGCCGAGGTCGAAGAAATGGTCGCCGGCTTGCCGCCGTGACGTGACTTTGACCCACTGCCGGTTCCAGCGTGGGAGTTGCAGGCAACCCCGGCACCTTGTGCGCCTGGCAAAATAAACGCCTGGCACTACAACTGGAGACGATGGCCTCATCGGTTTACCGGGCACTGTCGCGCCGTTGACCAAGCCGGCGAGACGCCCCCAGGTATAGATGCCTGGCACGAGTAAGTTAGATGAGGTAAGTCGAGGACCAGTCTGGTCGGCAGCCCGCGAAACGTGTGTTCGCCGTTCATGTTCCGTTCATTCAAAGCCGGTCACAATCGTAAGTAGGTCGCAGCAGGCGCGGGCATCCGCTCCGAAGCCGCACTTGGAGCCCTTGGCATCCCGCCATCGCGCACCCGCAACCTCCGCTCGGTTTCTCGTCGTCACGATGGCGTCCCGCCTCTGACGAAGGTCTGAACAGGAGACCCCATGAATACATTGCATCCGAATCTTAACGGGCGGATGGCGCCTCTCCTGGCATGGATTGGCTGTCTCACCGTGACCTGCGCGGTGTCGGCTGACGTCCCGACTTATCGCGTCGAAGTCGTCGCGCCGTACGCGGTAACCACCACCTTGCGCGGCGCCAGCGAAGCCGGGCACATGGTCGGCGATCAGGTGTTGACGGGCCAGGGCCGTGCCTTCGTGGCCACCCAGGTCGACGGTTTGGCGATCCTGCCGTTGCCCGACGGCTACGACGCGAGCACCGCGCTCGACGTCAACCGCTTCGGCGTCGTCGTAGGCGCCGTCGCCACCAGCTCCCCCTTCGACGGCGGAGAGCCCGCCGTTTGGACGCCCGATGGCAATGGCGGCTATGACGTGCAAATACCGGAACAGTTCACCAGCCTGCCCAGTCCGCTCGGCGAGCTGACCATCAGTGGCGGCATGGCCGTGGCGATCAACGACGCAGGGATCATTGCCGGCTGGTCACGATTTCAAGGTTTCCAGGGAGGCCCGACGACGTTGTTCTCTCTGAACGGGCCACCCATCGATGCCCGAGAGCTTGGCTTTGAAGCCACGGTACGCGACCTCAGCAACGGCAACGAGTTGGTCGGTGGCAGCCTGCGCTTGGACCTCGACACCGGCACCGTCACCGACCTCGGCGTGCCGCCGCCGAGCCAGCCGGGAGGGATTCACTTCACCCATGTCATTGCCTTCGCGGTGAATGACCACGGCGAGACGGTCGTCGCCGCCAACCTGGCGACGTCGAGCACCAACTGGCTAACCTACACACATCGTGACGGGACTGGGTTCGCACCCCTCGACCCGAGCCAGCTTCCTTACGTTTTCGTGGGCTTCTACGACAACAACAACCGCGGTGACGTGTCGGCGACCGGCGGCGTTCTCTTCGCCGACGAAGGTGTGCTGACGACCGGCTATGATGGCTTGCTCGATCCCATCGACGGTCACTGGGACACTCTCATTGGCTTCATCGCCAACAACCGAAGGGTCTACACCACGGCCATTGACAATGACAGTGGCGGCAACGCTCTGGTCGTGTTGATCCCGGATAGCGTGTTCAGCGACGGTTTCGAATCGGGCACGACAATGGCATGGGACACCATCGTGCGCCCAGGTATAGATGCCTGGCACGAGTAAGTTAGGACACCATCGTGCGCCCAGGTATAGATGCCTGGCACGAGTAAGTTAACACGAATCAGGGTATTACAGAATAATCCCAACCCATCTACCCCAAGCCTCCCACACCGAGACACGCCTACCATCCCACTCAGACCAGCCACCGACACCACGGGAGTTCACAAGGTCGCCAACAAGCGAAAATTCCACCTCCAACCGACACACCCCTCCCTTCACGCCTCCAAATCCCCCAGAATAGAGGTGCCCGGCACCATCGTGCTGCTGCTGCCCTCTACGGACTCAGCTCCCTCGTGGGGCGAATCCGATGCTGGGCCGCAAGCGATCGAAAGAACTGCGAGGCTCAATACCAACCGGTGAGTGAGTTTCATCACGACTCTTACCCTCCAAGGCAAAGGTTCGAGGTCTAGAGGCGGCAGTGACGCACTGCCGATCCAACGATGGCCAACTAGAGATTCTGCAGGCCCAAAGGCCGAAGATTGGCAATAGGCTAGCATTTTACGCCTCCTGATTGTGGCGCCTGGCACCTCGACTGGCCCCTTCTTGCCATACGATAGCTCGCCATGGATCGACTCACTCTCTGGGGCGCGGCTGCATTGGCGCTCCTCGTCACGTTCATCGGCGATCCAGCCATCGCCTCAGCCGACGACCGGGAAGAGACCGGAGTCGTCGTGCTCGCCGCGGCCGACCTGGATGACAGTGCACTCCTGCTAGAAGGCTGGAAATATCAGCCCGGAGATGATCCGTCGTGGTGCCGACCGGAGCTGGATGACACGTCGTGGGAACGCCTGTCGACAGCATGGTTGGAGGAACCGCCGGCGGGAGGATGGGACGGGATCGGCTGGTTCCGACTGCGCCTACGGCGTAGTCCGGACCTTGAAGGCAGGATCCTCGGCCTGAGCCTACGCCAGCACGGTGCTTCGGAAATCTACCTCGACTGCAAGCTGCTGGTGAGCTACGGCCGGGTGGCGTCCAATCCAGCCGACGAGATCGTCCGATGGCCGCGGGTCACCCGGCTGCTGCCGATCTACGATACGGAAGATCATGTCTTGGCGGTTCGTTATTCGAATGCCTCCGCGACACGCCGGCCAGGTGGCAACCGGCTGGGTTTCGCAGGTTTCGTCACCGATCTAGAGGGGAGTCTGGAATGGATCTATAGCTACCTCGGTGGCCGTGCTGGCCGCTGGAAGCTATGGGTGGGAGCGGCGCTCGCCTTTGCGCTCCTCCACATGTGCTTGTTCGCTTTTCGACCGCAGGAGACGAGTAATCTCTATTTCGCCGTTGCCGCTGCGAGCTTCGCGGGGTTGGTGGGGTTCATGGGACTGGAGAACTATGAAAGTGATCCCTTTTGGGCCGTGCTTTACACCAAGGCCGCTTTTGCCAGCGGCATTGTCATGCTCCTGGGGTTCACTTGTTTCAACGAGCTCTATTTCGAGAGCAAGTGGTGGTGGATGTTGCGCCTGCAACTCTTGCTGGGCATGCTCGCGCTAGTTTGGACTTTAGTGTTTGGCCGGCCGACAGGCTTCTACATCTATGCCTTCGTCGTCGTCTCTACCATGGTGCTGGGTATGACTTCGATCAAGAAGAAAGATGCCGGTAGCACCATGTTGACCTTGGGCTTCTTGGTCGTCGGCGTCACTGGTATCGCTCAGGTCTTGAATGCTCTCGGTTGGCTCGGTCGTGTCGACCGGGAGATCTATCCTTATGGAATGCTCTTTTTGTTCCTCTCGATCTCTATCTCGCTCGCCCACCACCTGGCGACCACTCACCAGGAGCTCGAGCAGCAGCTGGTCCAGGTCCGTGAGTTGTCCGAGCAAGCCCTCGAGCAGGAGCAACAGTCCAGGCAGCGAGAGATCGAACGTCGCCTGCTCGAGGTCGACAACGCCAGGAAGACCGAAGAGCTCGAAGAAGCCCGCAAACTCCAACTCTCCCTTCTCCCCGAGCATCGTCCTCGGATCCCTGGCATCGAGGTGGGCTTCACGATGCGACCCGCTACCGAGGTCGGTGGTGACTACTACGACTTCATCGAGTCGGACGACACCTTGACCCTGGCCATCGGCGACGCGACCGGGCACGGCTTGCAGGCCGGTATGCTGGCAATGTCGACAAAGAGTCTCTTTCAGACGGCGAGCGGCCGAGCTGACATCGCCGATGTTTTGAAAACCATCGCCCGTGGTATCGACGCCATGCAGCTCGGCCGCATGAACATGGCACTGGCCCTGATACGTTACGACGCCGGTTGTTGGCAGCTCACCTCGGCGGGTATGCCACCCTTTCTCCACTATCGTGCGGCGAGCGCTCAGGTCGAGGAAATCGAGCTTCCAGCTCCGCCTCTAGGAACGATTCCGGGCCACAGATATGGGGTTGCAGAAGTTGTCCTCGAGCCTGGCGACCTGTTGCTAGGGATGACCGACGGCCTGCCGGAGACCCTGAATCTCGATGATGAGATGCTCGGCTACGCCGCTTTGAAACCGCTCCTGGTCGAGCTTGCCGAACAACCTCTCGACGAGATCTTGCAAGGCCTGCTGGATGCGGCAGAGCACTGGGCGGATGGACGAAGCCCGGAAGACGACCTGACGTTCCTTGTGGTCCAGCAGTCGGTTGAATCACGCCCCCCCTAACCACCCAACGATCGAGGTGCCGTGAGGTGAGGCTGTGGGCGGCATCGAGGTTGCCCTAGCGACGCCACGCGACCGATCGACAACGTCCGGCAGGGAGGCGCTCGTCGCCGTGCTGCGCAGACCGTACCGCAGGCGTTCATCACCCGTTCATTTGGCGAGTGGCATAGTGAATCGCACGGACGCCCGGGGCTGAACCGAACCAACAGCTGCCGGAATCCGGAAGGAGCACACGATGAATCAGAGGACGCGCTCGTTCCTCCTCGTTTCCCTGCTCTGCGCGCTGCCGGCCGCGGTCGCCGACGCCGGCTTTCCGCTGCTGGAGGGTCCTAGCTTCCCCGCCGGTGACCTGGGTGCGCCGGGCGAGTCGATCGGCAACCAGGAGGACGTCGACATCGCCGCCGGCGGCAGCGGCTTTCTGGTGGTCTGGACCGACATGCGCACGTCCTACGGCAACTTTCAAGGCCTGGACCAGACCGGCCGCGACGTGTACGCCGCCCGCCTCGACGCGAGCGGCAACCTGATCGACACGACACCGATCATCATCAGCCAGGACTTCGGCTCCCAACAAGAGCCGGAGGTCGCCTGGAACGGACAGAGCTGGCTGGTGATCTGGGAACACGAGACGCCATCGGAAACCGGCGGCGCCGCTCCGAAGAAGATCTTCGGAGCCCGGGTCGCACCGGACGGCACGGTCCTGGACAACCCTCCGCTCGCCATCCTCGAAGCACCGAGTTTTGCCGGCAGCATGGTCGAGATGGCGGTGGCGGCCAACGGTTCGAACTGGCTGGTCGTCGGCGAGGCCGACAGCGGTGGCGGCCTGTTGGGCGTGCGCGTCGCGGGCGACGGCACGATTCTCGACGCCGACCCCGTCACGCTGGTTCCCGAAGACTTCTTCCTGTACTTCGAGGTCCGTCTCCACGTCGCCCAGGGCGAGTATCTCCTCGTTTCCGTCGATGGCGAGTACGGATCCCGGGCCCGCCGCTTCGCGTCGAACCTCGACCCGCTCGGTCCGCCGATCGACCTGCCGGATGCGAGGCCCGCGGTCGCGTCGAACGGTACGGACTACTTCATCACCTGGGACCCCGCGGGAGGGACTCTGTACGGCTCGCGCATGACCCTCGACGGGACGCTTCTCGACCCCGCCGGGATACCGCTGATGGAATCGTTCTGGGGCGAAGGTGAAGACAGCCGCGTCGAGTGGGACGGCAACCGATGGTGGGTGTTCCATCAGCTGCCCTACCCGGACGGCGGGCTGCATTTTGCTCGTGTCGCTGTCAACGGAACGGTGATTGATTCGCCACCGATCTTCGTATTCGATACCGACCCCGGGAGCTTCGTCGGGGCCTAATCGCGATCTCGCGTTCGGCGCTGGCGCAAACGTCCCCGGATCTGACCGCCGGGCCGGACGGGTTCCTCGCGCTCTACGTCAGCGAGGTCGACGACGTCCAACGGATCATGGCCCGGCGACTCGGCCCGCTGGGCGACGCGCTGGACGAGCAACCGATCGAGATCGCAGCAGGCTCGTACGCGACGAACCCGGAGGCGGCCTGGAACGGCGAGGTGTACATGATCACCTGGGACGAGTTCTACTACTGCGTGGGCGGGGATTGGCCGCCGTGCGGCAATTTCGTCCACGCCGTGCGGATGCTGCCGGACGGCACGGTCATCGACCCGGAGCCGATTGTCGTCATGCCGGCCTGGGACGGCGACGTCGCGGCGCTCGGCGACGTCTTCCTCGTCGTCGGCCGCCATTTCCCGGGCGCCGCGCACTTTGTCTTCCCCTTCGGCGTGCGGATCGACGGGAACACCGGTGAGGTGCTGGATCCCGAGCCGCTGCTGCTGGGCGGGAACTTCGCGGTCCACCCCCGCGTGACGACCTTCGCGGGCAAGTGGCTGGTGGTCTGGGAGCAGAAGGCGTCGCACGACCAGAGCTGGGGGGCGAGCCGTTACAACTTCGTCAGCGCCGACGGTGCGGTGAAGTTCGAACCCGTGCTGGGAACCCAGCCTGCTTGCGGTGGCGGCAGACCGGTGGTCGCCGCCGCGGCGGAGAGCGCGCTCGTCGTCTGCCGCGAGGGCGCCTGGGACCATTTCTTGAACGACGTCAACGGCGGGCTGATCCTGCCGGACGAGACCCCCGGGGCCGCCTTCGAGATCTCGGGCGCCGTCGAGCAGCAGCGCTCGCCGGCCGTCGCCTTTGACGGACTCGACTTCATCGTCGTCTGGGAGGACATGCGCAACGCCGGGGATTACTTCGACAAGCGGACCGACCTGTACGGCGCGCGGGTCAGCGTGGACGGAACAGTGCTCGATCCTCTCGGCGTCGCGGTCGCGACCGATGCGGCTCCCGAGTGGCAGCCCGCACTGGCCAGCGCGGGCGGCGACACGCTGCTTGCAGCCTCGATCTTCAGGGATGACGTGGCGATGACCTCCTACCGGCTGGGGCTGTTCCACGCGACCGGGTCGTTCACCGATCCGCCGAACGTGTCGTTCAGCGGCACACCCACCGGCGGATGCTCGCCGCTGGCGGTGGACTTCACAGACCAGTCGCTCGGCGACGTCAGCTCGTGGCTCTGGCATTTCGGGGACGGCAGTAGCTCCACGCAGCAGAATCCGAGCCACCTCTATGCGTCGGAGGGTGTCTACTCGGTCACCTTGACGGCGACCAACATGCTCGGCGGCTCCGATACCGAAGCTCGGTTCGACTATATCTCCTCGGCCGCGCCGACGGCGGCCAGCTTCACGGCCAG
>JAJCXQ010000833.1 GCA_029263355.1 Acidobacteriota bacterium
ACCCCGAGATATCGAGGGCCGTACTGGGGACGGCGAGAATCTCTCGCACCTGCGCCGTCTGCTCTTTGAGCTTGCGGGTGAGTTCCGCAAGATTGGCCTCACGCGCTCCACCATTCGACGACGGCAAGCTGCAGACGTAAACCGGCTCACCTTCAAAACGTTCTTTGTACTTGAAGTGCGGTTTGAGACGAGCGTCAACCCGCTCCAACAATCGACGGGTAATCGACAGCTCACCAGGATCGGTGTTCTTGCTCTGTAATTCGACAACGAAGTCGAGGTCTTCGGACGAGATTTCCGAGGACGGAAGTTTGAAGATGATCACCGCGTCGTGGGCCGCTGCACGGGTCTTGACGCTGACGGCAAGCGGGTTTTGTGCCGGATCAAGATTGAATACCGGCAGGTTGTGGAGCACCTTCAGGCCGGTCATGATGGCGTGGTCGAAACTACGGTTCGACCAAAAGATCAGTAGGCCGCGGTTGGAATGCCACGAAAAGATCTCGCCGCCATAGTTCGACGCGGTGCCGCTGACCAGCTCCTTGAACGAGCTATACAGCGTCTCGATACCCGCTGGGCTGGTGCCGCGGGCCTTCGCGATCTGGTCGGTGTCGGCGATTTCGATCGATAGGAACGACACCTCGTAGGCTTTGCCCGGTTGCATCCGTTTTTCGAATTCGGCGGCCCCAGCCGGTGGGTCCGGGGAGCTCTCGACCGCGGGCGCCGGTTCGGCAGTGGCGGCTGGGCCGCTGTCGGCCTTCGCATCGTCGGTCCTGGCGCCATCGTCAAGCTCGTTCAGGACCTCTGACAAGCGACTGGCCAGCTGCTCCTCGAGATCGGTCGCAGAGCTGAATTCCGAGTACGGAACCGGATTGTTGCCCGTCAGCGAGAAGCGCGAGAAAAACTGACTGACACGATCGAAAGCCCGACCGTTGATATCGGTCAGCTTTTCAGGCAGCCGCATACAGCGGTACAGCAAACAAGCCGAGGCGCGATGCTTCTTCCAGAAAGAGTAAGCCAGACCAAAATTTCGTTCGGTACTGGGGCCGGTGTCGTGTCCCCCCTGCCCAACCGCCAAGTCGTCGAAACCTAGCCACGCGATACCAACAAAAACGTCGTGTTCGTCAACTTCGACTTCTTCGAGCACCGCACTTTCCGGCAGGCTCATCAGAGCCGCGATGTGGCTATTCCAATCAACCACCTCGAGAAACGGCTTCGAGCCCAGCTTGGCGCCGCTCTCTTGATTGAGACGGTCAGCGACTCGTTTCGTCGCCTCTTTATAATTGGCGACGTCGATCGGCGCCGCGAGAAATATTCTCACCTATTGCAACCTTGCCACGTCATTTTTGCCTTGCCACTCCACTGCGACCCGGCATTCCGCCACGGCGTTTGACAGACTCTGGAAGTACGCTTCGTAGGCGCAGTCAATCGCCAAAATATCTGACTTCGACACCCCGCGATCGTATCACGCAACCCGGTCACCTCAGTCTTCCTCCAGGCGTAACTCCGGATGTTTGAGCCCACTACCGGTGTTGAAAAGAATGGTCCGCGCCGACCGATCCAGGCGCCCACTCGCCACCAACTCTCGCAAACCGGCGAGCAACGCTCCACCTTCCGGACACGCATCGATACCTTCGGTGGCTGTGATCTCCCGCATACCGGCGAGGATGGCATCCTCATCGACGGTAATAGCGTCACCGTCACTCTGACGCAGCACATCGAGGATCAAATCGTCCGCAAAGGGTGTGGGGACTCGGATCCCTGGAGCCAGGGTAGCGGCATCAACCCAAGGCTCAGCGCGCGTTGCCCCGGCCTCGAAGGCTCGCACGATCGGCGCGCACCCGGTGGCCTGAACCACGATCATCCGCGGACGGCGAGAATCGATCAGCCCCATCGTCTCGAGCTCATCGAACGCCTTCCACATCCCCACCAGTCCGGTACCGCCCCCAATCGGATAAAGAATCGCGTCCGGGAGTTCACCGTCGAATTGCTCCCAAAGCTCGTAACCCATCGTCTTCTTGCCTTCCGCGCGATAGGGCTCTTTCAGCGTCGCGATGTCGAGCCAATCCGAATCACGGCACAGTGCGGCGACTCTTTTGCCGGCGTCCGAGATCAGCCCGTCGACCAAATCGAGTGTAGCGCCATAAGCCCGGACCTCGTCCTTCATGGTGCGCGGAGCATCGGCAGGCATCGCGACATAAATCTCGAGGCCACCACGAGCCCCATAGGCCGCGGCCGCTCCGCCCGCGTTGCCGGCGGTCGGTAGAGCCAGTTTACGGGTGCCGATCTCCACCGCCTTCGATGCCGTCGCGGCCAACCCTCTGGCCTTGAACGAACCCGTCGGGTTGGAGCCTTCATCCTTGATGAAGAGCTGCTCCATCCCAAGGGTCTTGCCGAGCCGTTCGGTGAGCAGCAACGGCGTCATCCCCTCACCCAGAGTCACAACGGAGGCACAGTCCCGGATCGGCATGACTTCCCAATATCGCCAAATGCTGGCAACTCGACCGGCCAGAGACTCACGACTGAAGGTGCGCTGTGCCGCTTCTAAATCGTAACGAGCCAGCAGCACTCTTCCACAAGCGGTACACGTGGTCTGAGGAATACGATCATCGTGGCGCTCGCCACAGATTGAGCATTCCAAGTACAACAAGGTCGACGTCGGCTGCTGGCTCATAGCTCTCCTAAGCAGGGTGCTGGGTCAAGCAGGGTGCTGGTCAAGCAGGGTGCTGGTCAAGTGGCTCCAGAGCAGATCGCTCGATGAACATCAAAAGTCGTGAGTGTTCGGCGAATCTACGCGTTGCTACAATGCTGTTCAAGTCTTTGTGAGTCGAATCTGACCTCGGTGCTCACGCAGCCGGTGCTTCCGCGGTCACCAACCGGAGGGAACGTCTTGCGCGTCAAGAACAAAACGGTGGTCGTCACTGGCGGTGGCAGCGGAATCGGACGGGCGTTGTGTCAGGCTTTCGCAGCGGAAGGCGCCCGCGGCGTCGTGGTCTCAGATATCGATGGCGACCGCGCCGCACAAGTCGCCGCCGACATCGGCGGCTTGGCGGTCGCTGCTGATGTAGCCGTCGAGGCTGACGTCCAGCGATTGGTCGCCGAGGCGCGAGCTGCCTACGGCGCAATCGATCTCTTCTGTTGTAATGCCGGCATCGCGACCGAGGGTAGCTTCGAGGTTCCGGACGACCAGTGGCACCGGATCATGCAGGTCAACTTCATGGCTCATGTTTACGCCGCGCGGGCGGTCTTACCGGAGATGCTGGAGCGCGGCGACGGAGGCTTCCTCGTCACCTCTTCCGCCGCCGGACTCCTGACCCAGATCGGCTCGGCTCCCTACGCCGTCACCAAACACGCCGCCGTCGCCTTCGCCGAGTGGCTCTCCGTGACCCATGGCGACCAGGGCCTCGAAGTCTTCTGCCTGTGTCCACAAGGGGTCCGCACCGCGATGATGGCGCAATTCGAAGACGAGTCGGCAATCGGCGACTATCTCGCCAAAGTCGCCGTGGAGCCGGAAGACGTGGCCGCAGCGGTGATCGAGGCAATGGCCGAGGGCCACTTCTTAGTCCTCCCCCACCCCGAGGTTGCGGACTTCTTCCAGCGTAAGGCGAACGATTACGACCGCTGGCTCGGCGGTATGCGTCGCTTCCAGCAGAGTCTCGGCAAGGGTTGACCGAGCTTAGTCGCGGTCGTCCAACAAAGCGCGGTCGCCGAGGGAGGTTCGGAAGGCAAAGACGATCAAAGCTACCCCGGCGCCGAGGGCGGTGAGGGTCGAGCCCGCGTACCAGGTCGAAAAATCGAGGGTCATCGGTTGATTACCGAACAGTTCGCTGCCGAAGAAGTAGGCCACAACAACCGGAACCAAGCCGAAGCGCATCAAGAACAGGCCGACAGCGGTCGCGGTCAGCCCATAGGTGATCGCCATGATCCAGGCAAACTCGGTATCCGGGATACTGGCGAACGTCGCAAAACCGACAAAGGCGGCCAAAGCGAGCCAGGAGTTGCGCAACACGACCCGAAAGAGAACCAGCAGGAACACGAACGACATCGGCGTCACCGCAACATGACGCAGGGAATGAAACACTTCACCGATCACCCAGCGGGTGCCCAGCAGGGTATCGAGGTCGGTGATGGTAGGAATCTGGGCGGCAGCGCCAAAGAGCATCGGAGCCAGCGAGCCAAGCTGCTGCAGCAACTCCATGCCGACTCCCAGAGCCGCACCGTAGAGCATATGCCGACCGACCAAGGGATCTCGAAACCGGCCGGCCAACAATCGATTCCAGGACACCAGCGACTCCGGCCAGCGGCGCCGTACGAACGGTTCGAGGGCGATGTACAACACCCAGGTCATCCCACCGTCGAACAACGCCCTTCCCATGCTCTGACCAAAAAGGTTGAGCTCGTTCTGCGGGTCAGCAACGTGGCTGGCCTGGAACAACCAGGCGCCCGTATTGGCCAAAACCACCCAGCCCGCCAGGTGTGCGGCGCCTCGGCGATCGCCACGGCCGAGCCGCAGGTTACGACGTACCAGTAGCGCCGCGCCCAGCATGAATGCAAGAGAGGCGAAACCACCCACAATGTTCTGGAGCTTCTCGGTGGTACTCCGCTCTCGCTCTGTTTGATTGAAAGCACGCGCCCAATCATGAACGATCGAGAAGAAGACCGGCTTGCCGCGATAGGAGCAGGCTTCGACTCTGATCCTCAAGTCCGGTTGCTCCGGATAAGACCCCAGCCAGGCGGAGCGCTGATCGCAGTAGGTATCCGGCAGCCATCGGGGATCGGTCGTCTCGAAGGCAGCAAGGTCGAGATCGGCGGCGGCAAACGCCACGTTCCAATCGGTCTCAGCAGGCTCCGTCGGTGATGATTCGTCGCGTTGCGGTGGAACCGCCTCAAAAAAACGCAGTCGACCCGCTGTATCGAGAAACAAGCTCACCATGCCTGTCACTTGGAAGGGCGGATCGTTGAACAAGACGTGACTGTAGTTGTTGACCGGAAGCAGCGTCCGCGGGCTTTGCCGGTACCACATGTAGATGGGTGTCGGCCGCTCATTCGCGAGTCCTCCCCAGCGATCGGGCGAGGTGTCTTTGGCCAGATGCCTGAGAAGGGATCTGCTGGCCTGAAAGCGGAAGGCGCGGTCGACCGGCGCCTCGGTATACCCCAGGTCCTCGGCGATTTCTTGCGCACGGTGAGCCAGCACTTGGGGTGGCAAGTCCACGGTCGACAGGCCCAGCAAGCTATAACGACCGACGATCCACGACACCATCAGCAGACCGAGGAGCGTCAGCACCATGATCGGGACTGCGATGTTCGGCTCCAACCCCGAGTCGTCCCCCGCCTCGGCAACCATGTCTGGCGAGGGTGTCTCGCCAGCGGCCAATGCCGCTGCCAACGGGTCAGCCCCCGGCAGCCCCAAAGCCACCTTGACCACCGACGCCGGACGATCTGCAGGATCCGGCGCCAGACAGCGCAAGATCACCTGCTCGACGGTCGGATCGAGCAGCTGCACGTGGCTGGTCGGACTCACCGGCCCCGAGTGCTGCAAGGCGCTCAGCTCCTCGAGCGACTCACCCGCGAAGGCCCTCTTGCCAGTGAACAGCTGATAGAGCACCAAGCCGAGGGCATAAATATCGCTACGGACGGTCACCTCTTTGCCGGACAGCTGCTCAGGAGCCATGAACGCTGGCGTTCCAGCGCGGATCTCTAAACCGGTAAAGCCATCCGCCAGGCCAGCGAGGCCAAAATCGGTAATCCGCACGTCGCCCCGGCCATCGAGCATGATGTTGGCTGGTTTCAGATCGCGATGCAGGATGCCTTGGTCGTGGGCTGCCGCCAGCCCGGCGCACAACTGGCGTGCGATCTGGATCGCCTTGTCTTCCGGTAGCCGACCGATGCGGCGTAACAAGGACGAGAGGTCCTCACCGTCGATGTATTCCATCGACAGGTAGTGGGCACCGTCGACCTCGCCGATGTCGTAGACCCGGCAGACGTTGGGATGGGTGATCTTGAGCGCAACCTTGACCTCGCCAAGGAAACGTTGCAATCTCTCCGGGTCGTGATCGAGGCCAGGCGGCAAGAACTTGAGGGCGATCGACTGCCCGAGTTTCAAATCGTCGGCCCGGTAGACCTCCCCCATCCCACCGCGCCCGAGCAGTCCAACCACCCGGTAACGTCCAGCCAACACGGTGCCCGGTACGAAGCGCGGCTCATCCCCAGGGGTACTTGAAGACGGCAGCGCGGAAACCGGCGGCGACATCGCGGGGGCCAGCGCGCCCGGCGGCGCTGCCGGAGTGGCGTCGTCTGGAGGCGCTTCGGCTGGGGGCGCAGGTGTGGCGTCTACTGACTCGGTATTCAGCGCTGCCGCACAGAGTGGACAAAAGCGACTGGTCTCCGGAGCTTGATGCCCGCACGCGGCACAGGTCTTCACAGGGCGGAGCTTCGCACAACTTGCATCATCAAACAAAGCGACCAGGTAAAAATGAGGGAAACTGTTGAAGTCTCCCGACGCTGAGCCTAGGAGCAGACGCGATCCAGCATCACTCTATCGACCGATTGATCAGCTGCGCGTCGTCGGGCAAGACGAGTAAGGGCTGGCTCGGACCTTGGGAGATCTCTGCTTGACATCAGAATCGCCCGCGTCGGTCAAGCGGTTCTACTGCTTGACTTCAACGGCAGTCGCGTCGGTCAAGCGGTCTTTCCGCTTGACTTTATAATCGGCCGCGTCGGTCAAGCGGTCTTTCCGCTTGATGCTCCCATGCGCTTCATCGGTTAAACAGCATCACTTTTTGATGTGGAAGACGCCCGCATCGGTCAAGCAGCCTTTTCGCTTGACTTTATAATCGGCCGCGCCGGTCAAGCGGAAAGAATAAAGTGAATTTCCAGCGACGTCAAAGGTTCTGTGTCGTGTCGTACCCCAAGTCGTAGCGGTTTGCTGCCCCATCCAGCATTTCAACCGAAGCCACCGAGTTGTTGGCGACGATGGCGGTCGCTGAGGCACAATCGCCGTCTTCGTTGCGCCAACAGGTTCCGTCACCGAGCTGCTGCAGACGCATCGCGCCGTCGTGCATCATCGCCCAGCTGCGGTTATGCCTATCCTTCCGCGTTACCGCCGACTTAAGGGATCTTGGGGTCCACGCGATGGTCTCTTCTAGGACGACGTGGCTCGTCGTCCCAAACGTTGCCTGGATCCGCAGGCGACGGGCCTCGTCGTAGGTATTCAATGTCGTCAGGCCGTTGCTCCGACCACCGCCCGTAACCAGCGCTGGCCCCCGGTAGTTATAATTCGCCATGGACTGACCGCCGGCTGAAATCTGGCCGGGTCGATTGAGTGAATCGATCTGCCGGCTAGTCACCAAGCCTGAGGGATAACCGACTCCGGTGACGTTGCCAACATCGTCATGGGTGAAAATCGCAGTGCGCCCGAAGGTCTTCTCCTGCACCACCCGCGACAACGAATCGTGAGTGATCTTGGTCTCCACATCCCCACCAGATTGCGCTCGCACCATCCGATGTAAGCCATCGTAGTGGTACGTCTCGAAGACCGGACCCTCCAGAGGTTGCCCAGACAGCGAAGTCATCAATCGACCCGTCAGCCGATTGACAAGGTCGAAAGATTGAGTGATCTTGGTTTGGCGCTGGTCCGTTCGCTTCGTCAGGTTGCTGGCTGCGTCGTAGCTGTACAGCTCGGTCTTTGAGTCGGGGAAGAGTGTTGAAGCCCGTCGGTGAGCGGCGTCATAACTGTAGGACGTGGTATAGCCAAGGTTGTCTCGTTACTGAGTCAGCTGCGAGTCCCGGTCGTAGTCGAAGTCGACCTTGATGCCTGCCGGCTTGAACTCCTGAATCCGGCGATTCAGCCCATCGTAGAGATGGCTGGTGACGTACCCTTCCGGGTCCGTTGTCTGCGTAACTTGACCACGGGCGTCATATCTCAGCTCCGTCGTATTCAAGAACGCATCGCTTTGGTGCGTCAATCGATTTATGCATCGAAGGTCGCGGTGTGAACCACAGTGGTCAGCAGCCCGTTCGAATCGAGTTCACGGGAACGCACCGTCGTCGCATTGCCTGACGCGTCGAGGGTCAGAACTTGCTCGTTACCGGCGGCATCAAGGGTCTTGATCAGCCGCTCTGCCGAATCAAAAAAAGCGGAGCTCGTGCGCTGCAAAGGATCTTCTACCGCAACCACGTTGGATGCCGCATCGTAGGTCGTCTTGGTCACTAGCTGGCGAGCCGACTCGGGACGTTCCGCCGACGGTGGTTCCTCCGGATCGGGCTGCCACAGCCACTGCCGAGACTCGATCGGTCGATCCAGCCGGTCGAACACACTCGCGCTGTCCGCCATCAAGATGCCGGCGCTGTCGAAGGCACGCTGGGTGACCGGGTTGCCGTTGTTGTCGTAGGACACTTCCTGGCGGTTAGAAAGTGGATCGAGCGCTGCCTTGACTCGCCCGTAGCCGTCGTAGATCGTCTGCCATGGGTTACCCCGGCCGTCGCGCCGAGTTGTCGGTTGACGCTCTGGATCGTAGACCGTCACTTCTAAGATCGGCATCGGGAGGGCGCCGACGCCGAGACCGCGGCGAGTCTGGACGGCCAGATTGCGGGAGTCGTAGTCCACTTCTTGGATGTGGCCCTCGGGGTCGATGGCACGGATCACATTGAGGTTGGCATCGTATTCGGCCGCCTCGACGACCCAGTCGGCCTCATCATCGCTGGGCATGATCTGGCGGCGGGTCACGAGAAGCTCGTCGAGCTCGCCATACTCGTAGCGTACGAGGGTCGATTGACCACCGTCGCCGAACGGGATTTCGCTCTCGGCCAGATTGCCGTTGCGATCGTAGATCGAGCGGCTGAGGTAGGCGAGCGGCGGCGCGCCGTCGTAACTGACGGAGACGGCTTGCCGGCTCTCGATGGGCCAATCGAGGGCGTTGTAGACCTGTTCGTGACGGACGCCACGCGGATCGATGGTGGCAGTGACATTGCCGCGGGTATCGGTCTCGAACCGCGTGATGAGATCGAGGTCGAACGGGTCCACCCGGACCTCCCGCAGGGCCCCCGGAGCTCCTCCTGCCTCGCCTTGGTAGTAGTAGTACAAAGTCAGGTTGCCATTCGGGTTGGTTACGGAGGCAACCTGGCCATAGGCGTTGTACTCCATCGTCGTCACGGTCTCTTCCGGCTCACCGCTAGCCTGGACGATACGGACCGGCAGACCTGATGACGTGCGCTCGATCTCAGTGACACTGTGGCGGGGATCCTCGATACGAATCGGACGATTCGTTTCAGGCTGGCGCTCGATCGCGGTAACCAGTAGCGCCGCGGATCCGGCCCGGCC
>JAJCXQ010000834.1 GCA_029263355.1 Acidobacteriota bacterium
TGACCGACAGACCGATCAGCGCCCCCCGGGCGCCGCGCACCGTGCGGCCGATGGCGAAACCTGCGCCCGCGGCAACCGCCGGCCCCACCAGGCCACCCGCCGCTACGACGGCGTGCCCCAGCGGGCCAACTCGCCCGCTCCATTGTGCGACCCCCGAACCATCAGCCCACATCTCGAAACGATGAAAGCTACCGCCCACCAACAGCGCGGCCACACCGTGCCCCATCTCGTGGGCGAGGGTCGACAGCAACATCAGAGGATAGGCCAGATATTGGCCATAAGGTACGACGTAAAGCGCCACCGTGAATGCGACGCTGACCAGTAGAACCAGTCGCGTGCGATCGGTGGGTCGTAGTTTGCGGTTACTCATGGACTCGGTTCTCCCCCGGACTCGGGCGCTGCGCCCGGGCCTTCTACAGGCTGGGTCTCTGGCCGTCGATAAGCGCCGATCTGGAGGTTGGGTGATTCGAGCTCTGACATCCTGATCCAGCCCGCTGCCCAGAGATTCTCCAACAGGTGCCGGTCGACCAACCAGGTCGACGACACCGCATCGTCTGTGTGTTCATACGGTCTCAGTAGCAGAAAGATTGTAGCGGCGGCGTTCTGTTTGCCTAGCTCTTCGACTCGCCTGCGGGCTTCGGCGTGTAATGCCTCCTGATCCTTCATCAACTCCAGCACGTCGGACCATCCGGGATGACGGTCGGTGCTGCTGGGAAACGATTCGAAAACAACGTCACTGCCGGCGATTTGAGTATAGTGCTGGGTGATCAGACGTCGAATGCCCATCGCAAACACCCGATCGCCGGCCGTCGCATGTTCGGCGATCCAAGCTCCCGTCGACCGATGACGGTCTTGTGGCGGGACCAGATGCAGCGCCAGCAGGCGGAAGAACGCGCCCCAGACAAGGGCTGCCACCACCCCCACGGTCACCGCGACCCGCAATCCTCGCCGAAAGCCAACCGCGGGCACGAACAGCAATAGGTCGAGACCCACCGCGAGCATCACACACAGTCCACCCAGGGCATAAACGTCATGACGCCCGGCATGGAAGATCGCTCGACCGAGCAGGGTGACCCCCCAAGGGATCAGGATCGGCACCAGCCAACCCACCGCGAGGAAACCGAACGCGCGCAGACGACCGCTCCGCAGTGCCGCCGCCAATGCCGCGAGCAACAGAACCAGTTGCGCCAACAGGCTCGACACCCTCAGCCAAGGCGGAGTAGATGGCCGATCGAGCTGTCGCAAGTAAGGATGGTAATCGGCTCCGATGAGCTGGGTCTCGAGCACCTTCCCGAGCCTCCGTTCCTCGGGATAGTCCCGATAGAACGACTCGATCGACCATGCTGCACCACTCTGCTGAAGATGCGGGAACGTCATCGCAACGTAAGGTGCGAAGCCCAAGAGAGCCAACGCGACCGCGATCACACCCCGACCCCGTGTCTTGTTATCGCGCCCCCAGAAAACAATCGCCACTCCGGCTGTCGCCGCCAGGAAAAGGCCATAGAAGTGGCTATAGCAGGTCGCGACCAGCAGGGCGCCAAAGATCACCCACGCCCTCGTCGTATCGCGATCCAGCGCCCGCCACAGAGCCCACAGCGTCCACATCGTGAGACACAACAACAGGGGATAGACCCGAGCTTCACGACTGTAGAACACATGTAAGGGATGAATGGTCAGCAGACATGCTGCAATCCACCCGACCCGACCGCTGAAGAGTACGCGACCCAACACATAAACCGTCGGGATGCCCGCAGCGCCAAACACCACACTCGGCAACCGCAACACAAAATCGCTGTCACCGAAGAGCTTGATCAGCAGACCCACCAACGCGTAATAAAGCGGCGGTGTCGGTTCGAGGCTCATCTGCTCCGCCAATCGACCGCTGGCGGTCATCTGCGCGAACCACCACGTCGCCGCCTCGTCGACAAAAAGCTCAAAACGAGTCAGATGGACGAGTCGCAGCGCGAGCCCTGCTGCCGTCAGCGCAGCAAGGCCAATCAGCGACCGAGCAGGCTGAAGATTCCGGTGGTGAGCCACGGCACGTAGGTGATGAGCAGCACCCCGATGCCCAGGATGATCAACATCGGCACCGCCGCCCGATAGATCTCGAGCAAAGGCCGATCGAATCGATAGGACGCGAGGAAAAGATTGAGTCCTACCGGAGGGGTCAGATAACCGAGCTCCAGATTGGCGACGAAGATAATGCCGAGGTGGATCGGATCGATACCAAAGGCGACTCCCAGCGGCACGATCAATGGCACCACCACCACGATCGCCGAGAAGATATCCATCAAACAACCCACCAAGAGCAGAAAGACGTTGAGCACCAACAGAAACACCAACGGCGACTGAATGTGAGACTGGGCCCAGCCCACCAGCTGATCGGGAACTTGGGCATCCACCAGATAATTGGTCAACCCCATGGCGACGCTGAGGATAATCAACACCCCACCGACCAGCACAACACATTCCCGCAACACCCGCGGTAGATCACCCTTAAGGGTCAGATCACGGTGCACGAAGCGCTGAACGACCAACGCGTAGACCGCCGACAACGCCGCAGCCTCGACCACCGTCGCAAAACCGCCGAGAATCACCACAATCAAGAACACCGGCAGCAGCAGCTCCCATTTGGCAACCCACAAGGCGCTCAGGGAAGCTGCCCGGTCGAAGGGGGCGCGTCCCGCGCCGCTGATCAACCCCTCCCGGAAGCCCCAGGCGGCAATCAACGCCACCAGCAGTAAGCCAGGGATAATACCGCCGAGGAAAAGATCGGGGATTGGGACAGACGCCACGATGCCGTAGAGGATCAACGGCAAAGCGGGTGGCAACAACAGGCCCAGCGACCCCGATGCGGTCAATAAACCAAGCGAAAAGCGCTCCCGATAGCGGTCCGCCTGCAACGCTTGGAAAAGCAGACCGCCGAGAGCCAGGATGGTCACCCCCGAACCGCCCGTGAAGATCGTAAAGAAGGCACAGACCACCGCGGCCACGATCGCTGTGCCGCCGGGGATCCAGCCGAAGAAGCCGCGAAACACCCCGATCAGTCGCTCGGAGCTGCGGCCTTCCGCCAACAAAAAGCCGGTGAGCGTGAACAGAGGGATCGCCGGCAACGTCGGTGACACCGCCAACCGATAGGTTTCCACCGGTACCGCGCCGATCGGTACTGCCTCGGCCATGAATAACAGCGTCGCCGCGCCGCCGAGGACCGCGAAAATCGGCGCTCCAAAAAGCATCGCAAGCACGATCAACACCAGACCGGGCCATACCGGCCGAAATTCTAGGACTTCGGGGTGTTGCCCCAACCATAAGCCAAAGGCGATTCCTCCAGCCGCGATCCCACGTCCTGTCCAGCCCGGACTGGCCCGCCACACGAGGCGCAAAGCAATCAACCCAAACGCCACCGGCAGTACCAGGAGAGTGACCCACACAGGTAGTCCAAGCGCGACGGTGTCGCCGAATTCCTTTTCAGACAATAGAAACTCGAGCCCCGCGCGCCCCAAGAGCGCAGTGACGGCTGCGGCCACGGTGGCAGCAAAAACCTGCGTCCCGTGACGCCAACCACCTTCAGGCAAGAAGGTGCCGGTAGCCAACGCCAACATCTTGCCCTCGCTGGCCGCCAAAGCAGCGCCCAGGAAGCCAACCCACAGCGTCAAGTGCTGGACGATCGGCAGCGCCCCCGGCACTGCAGTATCAAAAAACCGCGCCACCATCTCCGCTGGCAGCAGCACCATAATGGCGACAAGTGTCAGGCTGGCGAAGGCTCCTTCGGCGCGATCGAAGCGCCGGCTCCAAGTCTCGAGGAAACTCACGGCGGCTATTGTAGTGGGCAAGCCGCCCGAGATCCACGCGTCGACACCTCAGGCGACGACAACTACTTCTTACTGCCGCGATACGCGTCGCGCTCACGACGGGCCAATTCGAGAAGATCTTTGGCCTTCATCGTCTCGAGCTTGTAGTCGATCAGCTGCTCCGCGGTCTGACGCCACTCCTTCTCTTGCTCGGGGGTGACGTCGATCACCGTCATACCGCGCTGCTGCATCTGCTCGACGGCCTGCCGATCCTGTTCGGGAATCTCTTTCATCAGCCGCTTCTCGGTGTTGAGGGCGGCGGTCCGCAACTTGGTTTGCTGTTCCGGGGAGAGGCGCTTCCAGGTCCGCTCGGTGATCACTGTGGCGCCCACCAGCGGCGCCAGGCCGAGGTTCTGCATATAGGGCGTCTGCCGAAACCACTGCAACGAAAGCGCCGCCAATGGCGTTGTCGGCATCGCCTCGATCATGCCGGTTTGGAGACCGGTCAACATGTCGGTAACTGCCAGAGAGACCGGTTGGAAGCCATTTCGGCGCCATAACTGAAGCATGCCCTCGTTGTCGGCCACCGAGAAGATCTTGAGCTTGCGCAAGTCATCCACCGCCCGTACCGGCTGCTTGGAAAAGATGTGCACCCAGCCCGCCTGGCCCCAATTGAGCATCACGTAACCTTTGTCCAAGAGACGCTTCTCTAGGGCAGGACGGGTCTTTTCCAAAACATGGAAAAGCTCGTCGTAGCTCTCGAAAAACATCGGAATCTCAAAAATCTCGAAGCCCTCGTCGATCGCTGTCAAGCCAGACACCGAGAGTGCGGCAGCTTGCAACTGGCCAACCCGCATTTTTCGCACGACATCGGATTCATTGCCTGCGACGCCGCCGCCATAGAGACGCAAGGACACCTCGCCGTCGGTCTCCTCCTGCCACTCGGCGCCCATATCTTTGAGGATCTTGCCCCACACCGAGCCATCAGGCACTAGCGAGGCCATCTTGATCACAGTCCGGGCGCCAGCCGACGGCGCCAGGAGAACAAAAACTAAGACAACGATCCACAGGGATCGGAAACGAATCGTGTGATGTGGGTTCATGATCTCCTCGCTGGGTGAAATCGAAACGGGCTCGGTCTCAGCACTATGACGGACCCTCTCTGGGGAGGACTCCGTATCGTGTCATGAATTTAGGAATGCAAGTTGCGAGCCGGGCTCGTGACCAAGCAGCCTGCTAGCCGTCAGAATCTTCGAGATCTTCGATTACCTCGAGATCATCCAAGAAGAGCTCATCAACCTGATCGAGCAACCACCGGGCTCGTTCGTGACCAACGATGTTCATCAGCCGATCCCGCGGTTCGTGATCGGGGTCAACCTCCAACGCGCGATTCAGCAACTGCTCGAACTCTTGGCGGTCCTGGTTTTGCACTGAGACGCTCTCCGCCCAGGCGACATAGAGGTTGGCGCGGTGACCGCCATTAAGCTCCAATGCACGCTCGAAATGCTGCCGTGCCCGATCGATCGAACCCGAGCCAGTCACCACACTGGCGATCTCCACCCGCATCATCGCGTCGTGCAGCGCACCGCGGTCATGATCGGAATCAAGCTCGAGAGCTCGCTCCACCAAAGCCCGAACAACAGGCAGGTCGGCCAGCAACTCGGGACGATCCAGGCCACCAGCGATCGCCGAGCCCCACGCTCCTGCCGTCCAGTACAAGAGAGGGACGTCCTCCACCCGTGCGTTGGTTAGCGCCTCGTTTGGCGACTGAACAAGTGCCAAGCTGGCACCCGGATAGCGTAGCTCGAGAGCGCAAAGACAATAGCCTCGAGCTCGCAAGAAGAGCTTGAGAGCCCGCTCATGTTGACGCTTGGACTCGCGATAGCTCGTCGCCTCGAGACGATCCGCTTCGAAATCGACAAAGCCAGCACCATAGAGCACAAAACCCTGACAGGTTGCCAGCAGCAATCCGGTGTTATCCGGCGCCTCCGCCAGCAGAGTCTCGAGGGTCTTGAGCGCAAAAGGCAGAGCGTCCCGCACCAATTCGGGATCCTCGTCAGAGGCGAACACCGACGACGTGCCGGAAGCCAACGCTTTCGCCAAGCTGTTGACGGCCAGTTTTCGGACTGAGCAACCCGACAGGCAGAGCACGGTGGTCACTACAACACCAAAGCGCATCCAATGCGCAGATCCCCCCTTGGAGGATGCCAAACCGAACAAAACCATGGCCCGACTGTACCGAGGGACAGTTAGAGCGTCAAGGCTGGGCGCACAAAGGCCTGACGAACGTGACGCAGCTATGGCTCAAACGACTGCGTTACTGGGTTGTGACTCGGTCCCAGGCTCATTCACGCACCACCGACGATTGGGTGGGATTTTTTCCCGTCGAATCGGCAAGGCATCCCTGCCGGTGGTGGGTGTAGAGAAAACATTTCCAGCTCCCACCGAGAACGCGCCCCGAAAACCGTGCGCCTCAACCCTCTTCGCGGGGGATGTCAACAAGAACCCTCTATTCATTGCGCAGGCTGGCCAGAGGATCGAATCGGCTTGCTCGGCGGGCCGGCAGGTAACACGCCGCTAGCGCCACCAGCGCCAAGAGAACGGACACGGCGAGGAAGGTCGGCACGTCGACAGCGCCAACTCCGAACAACAGGCTCTCCAGCAACCGGCTGAACGCCACCGCCCCGGCCAAACCCACCACCAATCCTACGATTGTCAGCCACATACCCTGACCGACGACTAATTTCAGAATCTGGCGTCGACCGGCCCCAAGCGCCATACGCACTCCGATCTCGGACTGCCGCTTGCTGACCGTGAAACTCATGACGCCGTAGATGCCTACCGCAGCGAGGATCACCGCCAAGCACGCGAACAGTGCGGACAGCGAAGCGTTGAAACGTTGTCGCCAGACCGCTTGCGACAAAATCTCGGCCATCGTCCGAGCGGCGGCGATCGACAGGTCTGGTTCAATCTCCCAAATGCGCTCCGCTATCGAGACCCGCAAACTCTCGGGGTCAGCTTCGGTGTGGATGACCAGGGAGGTCTTCTGCCAAAAATCTACCGGATTTTGCCGATATGGGTAATAGATCCCGGGCGTCAGGTCATTGGTCAGTTGCCATTGGCGCACGTCACCGACAACCCCGACGATGGTCTCCCACGGCGCATCGGAGTCCGGCCCTCCGGGTTGAATGCGCCGTCCAACCGCATCCCCATCGGGCCAATGGCGCTCGGCGAAAGCCTGGGACACAATCACCACCGGTTGGGATTCTTCCCGATCTCGACCATCGAATAGACGCCCCTGGACAAGCGGCACATTCATCGTCTCGAGAAGCCCGGGAGAGACCGTGCGAAAGGAGGCTCCTGGCGATTCGCTGAGGGACGACGCCCGGCGACCTTCGATCTGGAATAAGTTGCTCCAGATGTCGCCGCCGATGGGTAGGTGGTTGATCAAACCTACCGACGAGACTCCTGGTGCGCTTCTGACGTCCTCGAGCAGTTGATCGAAGAACGGGTTCTGCAATTCGGGAGCCGCGTGCCGGGATCCGGCGAGCGACAGATCGAGAGTTAGAAGATTGGTCGTCCGGAAGCCAGGGTCTAGGCGCCAGAGGTGCAACAGACTCTGCAGCGTCAGACCGGCGCCGACCAACAGCACCAGCGACAGTGAAATTTCGGCAACCACCAACACGCTCTTGGCACGGTCGCGGCCACGGCTCCCGACTTGGCGGGTGCCCTCGCGTAAAGCGTCCCTAAGATCCCATCCGAGGGTGGCCAATGCCGGGAAGATCCCGAATAGGCAACCCGTCAACAGTGCGACGCCGATGGTAAAGCCGAGTACCCGACCATCAAGCGATATCTGTTCGATACGAGGTACGTTCTCAGGACTCAGGGCGATCAGAGCCTCGATGCCCCACATGCCCAGCAGGAGCCCCAAAACACTAGCCACCAAGGCGAGCACCATGCTCTCGGCGACCAATTGCCGAATCAGACTAGCGCGCCCAGCACCGAGCGCACGGCGGATAGCAATTTCTGCCCGCCGCCCCGAAGCCCGTACCAAGAAAAGATTGGCGACATTGACACACGCGATCAACAGCACCAGCCCAACAGTGCCCAGCAGCATCACTAGAGCGCCACGAACGCCACCGACCACCGGCTCGCGCAGGGCCTCGACCGTCAAGGTCAGGCCGTCGTTGACGTCTGGATAGTCGGACACCAAACGACTCGCCAAAGCTGCGAGCTCGGTGCGCCCTTGCTCCAAGTCGATCCCTGGCCTCAGTCGCCCGAAGAGGCGCAACATGTTCCTTCCGCGGTCGCTCGCCTGCTCAGGGTCGAATTCGAGGGGAACCCAGAGCTCTGCTCCGGTGGCCCAAAACGGTGGAAACTCGAAGCCTTCCGGCATGACACCGATGACGGTGTAGTCCTCGCCATCCAAAGAGAGGGACCGCCCGACGACGTCGCGATCGCTCCCGAAGCGCCGTTGCCACAGTTGATTTCCCAAAACGACCACGTGAGAGGAATCATCCCCGACAGCCGGCGGGGAAAAAGCTCTTCCGACCACCGCCTCGACACCCAGCAGTTTGAAGAGTCCCTGGGAAGCCTTGAGTCCTTCGATTTGCTCCGGACGATCGGATCCCCTCAACACCGGAGACCAAGGATGGGCGGCGACGATCTCTTCGAAAAGCTGGGCGTCCTTCGCCACGTCCAAGAAATTGGCAGGCGACGTCGGCTGACGCTCACCCCTGAAAATCGCCACCAGTCGATCCGGCTCGGGATAATCCAGTGGGCGCAACAGCACACCATTGAACACGCTGAAAATCGCAGTATTGGCGCCAATGCCCAAGGCCAGAGTCAATACCGCGACAACAGTGAAGCCAGGCGCCCGAAGTAAGGTACGAATCGCGAATTGGATATCCCGCAGAAATGCCGACATGAGATTCCTCCTGCTCGTCCTAACAGCAAAGTCCATACCAAGGAATTTTCAAGCCCTCGCGATATCAGCAATCCCCCTGCCCTCCTGGTCAAAGGAGGGCAGAGGATTCTGGCTTCCCCATTTGACTTAAGTGGGATCAGGGGGCTTTCCGACGCTCTCGCCTCGTAGAGTGTTCGATTGTGGGACGTAAGATTCCGCAGTCGGACGTCCAAGGAGTTCGCCCACTACAAATTTCGGCAGCTACAATAGGGCACTGATGCTGCATTCACTGTCATGTGGGACGCGGGGACAGATTTCGTTTGTTCTCGGGCTGCTGTCGGCCATCGCAAGCGGCTGCTCGGGCGCCAGCCCAGAAGAGGCCGAACTCAGGGTTGGACTCATCGCGCCGTTGACCGGCGCCTTGTCCGAGAACCTCGGCGAACCGGCACGCGAGGGAGCCCAACTCGCAGTCACTTTGATCAACCAGCGTGGTCTCGACATCAAGGGCCGGCGTCACCAGGTCGTGCTGTTGCTCGAAGACAGCCAAGACAGCCCCGAGGTCGCGATCCAAGTCGCGAGACGCCTGATCAATCAAGAACGGGTCGACGGGCTGATCGGTCCGATCCTCAGTCGCAACGCGATCCGCGCCGCCGCAGTCGCTGAACAACAGGGTTTGCCGATGATCAGCCCGACCGCCAGCGCCCCCGAGGTCACCCGCGACAAACGGTTTGTCTTCCGCGGCACCTTCACAGACGACGCTCAAGGCCGCGCCCTGGCTCGATTCGCCGCCCAAGAGCTCCAGGCCAAAACAGCCGCCGTGCTTTACGACATCGCCAGTCCTTATAACCGCGACGTCGCAGAGATCTTTCGCCAGGCCTTCGGAGAATACGGCGGCGCAACCGTCGCGTTCGAAACTTTTACCACCGGCGAAAGAGACTTTCGGGCGCCTCTCGAACGCATACGAGCTGCCACACCGGACGTGTTGCTGCTGCCCAACTACGCTGACGAGGTTCCAAAACAAGTCCAACAGGCCCGTGAGCTCGGTATCGAAACAACCTTTCTCGGAACCGACTCATGGGATGGAGATGTTTACCCGCAACAGGCCGAGTTTGCTGGTGCGTACTTCATCGACGACTGGCAGGTCAGTGCTCAGGGCCTCGAGAGCGACGCCTCCCGAGCCTTCGAGCAGCTTTATCGTCAGACCTTCGATCGCCAACCGAAGAGTGTCGCGGCTATCGTCTACGATTCTTTCGGCCTGCTTTTCGAAGCCATCAAACGCCAGGACAGCCGTGACCCAGACCTTATTCGCCAGGGGCTCACCAATCTGACGAACTATCGCGGTGTCACCGGCTCCTTCTCGTTCCGGGGCACCAGCGACCCCGCCAAGAGTCTCTACATCTTTCGCATCGAAGACGGAGGCGTCGTCTTCGCCAAGGAGATCCCGCCTTAACTCGACCAAGCGGTCGTATCGCCCGACTCGAAGCCATCGGCAAAATCCAGGCCGCGGCGCCCCCATGCCCGAGAAGCTGTGACGTCATGATTCGTCTTCTTTGACCGATCGTTTGCCGAGACCTCGGGGCGCCGCCCTGCCGGCCAGTGCCATGACCCAACGTTTGAAGCTGAACCGCCGCCCGATGCCACCCACTCGCCGCTGGCGAGCCGAGAGCTCCGGCGCCAAGCCGAACTCGCGAGCCACCTTGCCGGTGTGCTCACCGAGCCCTGGCGTGGACGCATCGACCCGCGGTCGCTCGCCGTCGAACCGCGCCGGAAATCCCAACTGTGGCAACCCGTCGTCACCCTCTCGAATCAAGTCACGGACTTTCACTTGCGGATGCGCACGGGCTTCGGCGGCACTCAGCACCGGGTCGGCCGGGATATCGTGCTCGGCAAACAACCCAACCCACTCTTCGCGGGTTCGCCCAGCCACCAGCTCAGCCACCTCGCGATGCACGGCGCCGTCGGTTTCGTACTGACGCAACAGCCAGTCTCGTCGACCGACTGCAGCGCAGAACCGCTTCCAGAACCGCGGCTCGAGAGCCGCCAATGCCAGGCGCCCGCCGTCCTTGGTGGGATAGAGGTTGTAACAGGGCACCGCCCCGGTGAGCAGCAAGGGCTCACCATCCGCCCGTGGACTTTCGGTCTCCGCAGCCCAGGCCATGACCGAGGCATGGCCTGCAGCGTCGAGCAAGGCACTATCAATCCAGCATCCCTGGCCGTCGCGATGACGGCGATGTAATGCCGCCAACACCGAGGTCGTGGCGCTCCAGGCGCCAACAATGTCCGCGGTCTGAGCCGCCGGCATGCCTCTGCCACCCGCCAGACTACCCCCAATCGCCTGATAGGTCAGATCATGACCGGCGCGCTGGGCGTCCGGGCCGTCCTGCCCCCAGCCACTCACCGAACAGATGATCAACCGCGGATAACGCTGCCGTAGCGCGGTCGGCGACAGACCGAAGCGCTCCAGAGTGCCAGGCCGAAAACTCTCGACCAGCACATCGGCGGTGATCAGCATCTCTTCGAGACACTCCCGCGCCGTATCCTTCTTTAGATTCAACGCAAGGCTCTGGTGCCCGGCGAGCAACATCGCCGACAGGCTCGACGTGCCGCCCTTACCTCCCGGCATATGCCGCGAGGGATCACCCAGGGTCGGCTCCTCGACTTTGATCACCCGTGCCCCGAGATCTCCTAAAAGCCGAGAGACCAACGGACCGGGGAGGTTACGACTGAGGTCCACGACCAACAGGTCGTCGAGCAGGCTCGGTCCGCTCATTTCCGGCTCTCGCTCTAACGTTCGACAACCATCGAGAAGCCGCTGCCGCCCGCGGCACAGACGGTCATCAAACCGTACTCGAGGTCACGACGCTTGAGCTCGTTCAGCAACTGCATCGTCACGCGTGCACCGGTGGCGCCGAACGGATGCCCGATCGAGATCGAACCGCCGTTGACGTTGAAGCGATCGAGATCAATCTCGCCGAGAGGTTTGGCCCGCCCCAGTTCGTCTTTGGCGAATTTCTTCGAGGCAAACGCCTTCATATTCGACAGGATCTGCGCCGCAAACGCCTCGTGCATCTCGATCAGCCCCATGTGCTTGAGCTGCAAACCGGCGCGATCGAGAGCCTGAGGCGCAGCATAAGCTGGCCCCTGAAGCAGCTGGGTCGCGGGATCGAGCGCAGCATAGGCATAGGAACGGATGTACCCCAGCGGTTCGTAGCCCAGTTCCTTGGCCTTCTTCTCGCTCATCAGCAGCACTGCCGACGCACCGTCGGTCAGCGGGCTCGCGTTGCCGGCGGTGATCGTACCGTAGTTGCGATCGAACACCGGCCGCAACTTGCCGAGAGCCTCGAGGTTGCTATCGGAGCGAATGCCGGTGTCCTCGCTCACAACTTTCTTGAAGTCCGGCTGCGTGAAGGTCGGAACAATCTGATCAGCGAAGCGCCCCTCGGCCGTCGCGTCGGCTGCGCAAGCGTGGGAATGCAACGCGATTTCGTCCTGTGCTCGGCGCGAGATACCGTTCTCCTTGGCCATCTTCTCGCACGACTGTCCCATGGTTTGGCCGGTGGTGTACTCCGCAATGGCCGGCGCCACCGGCGCCAAGTCCTTGGGCCGCAGCTGACTGAGGATCGCCATCTTCTTGGGCAGCGTCTTGGCGCGACTGGCGTCGATGAAACGCTGCGAGGCGTTGCGCGAGTAAGTGATCGGCACTGTCGACAACGACTCGGCCCCACCCGCCAGCACCACCTCGGCCTGGCCTGCCAGAATGGCTTCCGCCCCGGCGGTGATGGCGCGATTCGACGACGCACACGCCAGATTCACCGTGAATCCTGAGATCGTCCGCGGCAAATTCAACCGCAGGATGACCTCGCGACCCAGATTCGGAGCATAGAGTGCCGGTATCACCACACCGAACACCGACAAGTCGATTTCCCGCGGATCGATCTCGGTGCGATTCAGCAACTCGGATACCGGCACACTGGCGAGGTCGACAACATCCATGTCGGTGAACTCGGCGCCAGCTTTGACGAACGGAGTACGGCAGCCGTCGACAATGGCAATACGGCCACGGGAGCTCTTGAGCGCCTGCTTACGATGTTTGGCGATGGCCGGGGCGTGGCCTTCGCCACGGGTCCAGACCGAATCGGCAGACTCGGTGATCTCGCGCTGCGTCGCCTCGAGGCCGGCTTGAGGGGCTGGCGGCAAGGGATTGGACATGGGTATTCTCCTTAACGTAACTCTCGAACGTCACGAATGCTTTGAGTGGGTGCGGGGCATGGAGCACACCCCGAAAACTCATTGTATCGGCTTCTCCGTCAACGCGACGACACGAACACCTTGATCCCGCCACACCCCGACGTCCGCGATCTCGCCAGCCGCCACCACGATCGCCGTCAGCCGACGATGGCGCCGATACTTGCGTTGCCGCAGTTGCGATGCCAACTCGGCAAGCTCGGGAGCGCCTGCACAAACGATGTGCGGCCGCGCCCATAAGACCGCTTCAACCCAAGCCTCGAGATCCGGTTCCAGTACCCAAGCTGCCCCCTGCACCAGGGTCCAGGCTTGCAGCAGCTGCGCCACTCCCGTTTCGAGCCTGGGAGCAAGGCTGAAAATGACCTGCTTGGATGCATCTTTGCCGGTAGCCATCGGTAGTCGGCTGTCGAGCCGCCGCGCCGCCGACATCAGCGCGGTAACGGGCTGCAAACCCGTATTCAGTTCGAGATCGCCAAGGGCTGCTCGTCGGTCGAGCTGCAATGGTCGGCGGGGGGTTGGATCGACCGCCGACAGGGACGCCGGCAGCACGATTCGCTCAGGGTCTCGATCCGAACGCGGCACAAAATGAGAGCCCTCGACCTCCAACCACGCCGAGCAGCCCATGGCCGTCGCCTTGGCGAGCCCTGCCGAGTCCAAATCGATCGGTATCGCGGTCACCCCTGCCATCTGGGCGACCAAACCCGAGACGATCGCGTCGGGATCGAGACGGGCGTCAAAACCGATGCGGTTGATATCGACGCCAGGTTGCGCCAACAAGCTTCGCACCACCTGATCAGCGACACGAGCCCAAGACCGCCAACGCCAATCCCAACCTTCGCGGTAAAACAGCCACGGTTCTCTGGGAGTGAGTCGCGCCCGCGCAGCCAACGCGGCGACCGCGGTGGGCTCTGCACTGACCGGCACGTTCAGGACTCGCTAGAACCGACCGACACGACCGCGCCGCCCGAGCCACCCGTCAAGGACTCGGCACCCAAGGCATCTTCAAACGCACTCTTGATCTTGTGCTCGATCACCTGCCGCAGCATGCTGGCTGGAGGCCGCAGCTTCGCTTGGACCTTTAACGTTCCGGCCACCAGGATCATCGTGCCCTCGGCGCCGGGGCCCGAAATGCGCAGAACCTCACCTTCCCAAGTACGCTGAAGAAAGGGCGGAAAATGACGATCGAGACTGCTTTCGATATCGGCGCGCAGCTCGTCCATACTCGACTTTCCGGTCTCCGCTTCGATCACAATTTTAGCCATGGCCAGCAACTTATCACAGCGCTGCCGCGGGCAGACTGGCCTGCTCAACCACCGTGGCACGAGATCTGCTTATACAATTCCGGTATGAGCCGCCACTGCTCCCACCCCGTCGTCCGCCGGATCGTCGCCAGCATCGTACTACTCGCCTTAGTACTCGGCCCAACCGCTAAAGCGCAAACCATCAGCAAGCCGGAGCTTTTCGCCAAGAGTCTGGGCGCCGCGGTGCAAGCGCTCGAGCATTATGGTGCCGTCGAAGATCCAGAGGCCCTGCGACGGGTCACCGACATCGCCTACGAGCTCGCCGTCCAGTCCGAGTTCCGTGACTTCCCCTTTACCTTCTACCTCGTCGACATGCCGGTGCCCAACGCCTTCGCTTTGCCCGGAGGCCAGATTTTTGTCACCCAGGGCATGCTCGACCTAGGTTTGACCGACGACATGTTGGCCTGCCTGTTGGGCCACGAGATCGCCCACGTCACCGAACGTCACGGCACACGCATCCAGAAACGGGCCACCTTGCTCAACGTCCTGAGCCAAGCGCTGCTGGTCGGCGTCCTAGTGGGTGTCGACAACGAAGCTGAGAATCCCGACGATCCCTACGGCCGTCCCGGCAACCGCAAAGGCAGCCTGGTGCAAGGCGCCGCCGCCACCGGTATGGTGATCTCCGAGCTGCTGCTGCGTAACTACAGTCGTGAGTTCGAAGACGAATCCGACGTCGAAGGCCAGCGCCTGGCAGCGGCAGCGGGCTACGATCCCGACGGCGCACGTCAGCTCTGGGAGCTGATGAACCAGCGCATCCCACAATCGAACGCCTACGGTTACTGGAACACCCACCCGTTCTCCGATCAGCGCATGCGCGCCGCCGAAGTGCGCGCCGCCGAGCTCAAGATTCAAGAAAACCCCAAGCCTCCCGAAGATTACCGAGCCCAGACTCAGAAGACGCTGCTCGCCTACGAGCCCCGCTCAAAGCACGACAACGAAGAGCTGCGCACCTTCATCGACACCTCGGCCCTCAACGCCTGGCCCAAGGGGCCACGGGCCGAAGAGCTCCGCCTCGGCACCCTCCACCGCCAGCGTGACGCCGAGCTCGAGAACGAAGAGATGTCCCGTGACTACGGCGAACTAGTGCGCGCTTATCATCTGCAAATCGAAGAAGTGCGGGCCCTCACCCCCGAAAGCGCCGTCCTCGCTACCCTCGAGAACGAGCTCCACGAGCTGCGCGACAGCGCCGACGAATTGCTGCCCAAAGCCCTCGAGATCTGGAAGGAAGGCATTTACCAAACCCCCTTCCTCGAAATCTTCCTCAGCAACTACCCCACCGTCGACGCCGTCCCCGACGTCGCCCTCGCCCTCGGCAACGCCTACAGTCGTCTCGGCCGTCAAGCTGACGGCGTCGACCAATACTTACGCGCCGCCGAAACCGGCGACACCACCGAAGCCGGCCGCCAAGCCTTAGAAGGCCTACGCAACCTCGCCCCCTACCTGGAGAACCCCGCCGCCCTCCAGCAGCTGAGCGACAGGATCGATGATCCCAAACTCCGTAAGCTCGCCCAGGAACGCCTCGACAAGGTCGCCTCCGAATACAAAGATCTAGCCGACGGCGCTGAATACCTGCGCCGCTTCCCCGATGGCGACCACGCCGAAAAGGTCCAGGAGCACCTCGAAACCTTGGCCCAAAACCTTTATGGCGAGGTGGTGCTTTACCAGGGCGTCGGTGATCACATCAAAGCGTTGGATCGCATCCAGCAGATCTTGACCCATGCGCCGTTGACCAAGGCGGCGGTTGCGTTGCGGGAACGGGCGGAACTGGATAGTTGAGGCTGGACTAGACAGCCGATGATCGAGCCTCTTGTCGGTCGCCAGAGGCGTGCTGTGGTCGGATTCGGAGCGGTTGAGGGTTGTGCTGGCGTTGGTGTTCCCAGGCAACAAAGTCCGTTTGGAGCAGTCACAGCGCTGTCCAGCCACCCCCGATTGCCCTCAGACGAGCTGGAAAGCTATCCTACACCCCATGCCTGAAACACTTCCTTGCGTCGAACAAACCCCTCTTTCCGGAGACGCCAAAACCGCCGTCATCTGGCTCCACGGCTTGGGGGCGGATGGACATGACTTCGCCCCGATCACTCCCGAGTTGGGCCTCGAGCCAGACCTGGGAGTGCGCTTCGTTTTCCCCCATGCACCCAAAATCCCTGTGACCATCAATATGGGCATGTCGATGCCAGCGTGGTACGACATCCGCTCCTTCGACAAACGAGGCCAGGACGAACCGGGCATTCGCGCCTCGGCCGAACAGATCGAAACCCTGATTGAGCGAGAAGTGACCCGTGGGGTTCCGACCCATCGCATCATCCTTGCCGGTTTCTCCCAAGGTGCGGCCATGACTTTGTTTACAGGGTTGCGCTACCCGCACAAATTGGCCGGCCTCATGGCCTTGTCCGGGTATCTACCGATCGCCGACACCGTGTTTGCAGAGAGCGCCCCGGTCAATCGAGACGCACCGATCTTCCAGGCTCATGGCGCCCAGGACCCAGTGGTTCCTTTCCAACTCGGCGAAGAGACACGAGACGGTCTACGGTCCAATGGGTATTCCGTGCTGTGGAAGGACTACCCGATGCAGCACCAGGTTTGCCTGCCTGAGATTCAAGATATCGGACGATGGATGAATGAAGTGCTCCGGGGCGCCTTGTCGGTTGACGCTTAGTACTCCTCGAGATCTTCGAGATAAACCGTTTCGCCGTCGTCTTCCAGCAGCGTCCTGAGCAGGCGGTCATAAACCGGTGGACGCGGTCTCTTGCGGGTTTTGGGAGTACGGACGCCTACCTGACGCGCCACTTCGGCCAATGCCACGGTCGACGTCAGGCGGTAGTGGTAAACGAAGTCCGAGCCGGTGGCCGGAAGGTCGATCGTGACCTGTCGCACCGCCCTGGCGAGCCGGTTCCAGTCTTCGCGATCGATGTCGACGTGGTCGTCGTCCACCAGCACGACGAGCTGGCGTGGTCCGCGGGCCAGGTTGGCTCGGGTGAGGGGCTGGCCACCGGGAGTTAGGCTGACGACGCAGACTTCGTCGAAGGCATAACGTCGATCCGAGGCCGCCTTCACCAGTCGGATGGCGTTCTTGGCGCGTCGTGCCGCCGCTCGTCCCTCGGACTGGGCAAGGCGATCACCACCAAACCAGACCTCGCCGCGATCTTCGACGAAGGCACGATTCCAACCGAAGGCGGCCGCGGACCGGATTGTACTGCCGAGCTCAACGTGATCACCGGCGCCGACCAATAGCAACTCGGGGCGGTTGCGGTGAGGATCCACGCGGGTGTACTGCTTACCACCGCCGCCCTTCGACAGATAGAACAAGGCCACCGCCGCCGAGGCCGCCACGTTGAGACAGTTGACCCGGCGCGACACCATCGGCACTTGGACCCGGCGCTTGGCCTCCCGCACCAGGTCGCCAGAGATGCCCCGACGCTCGTTGCCGACCACCAAGGCCAAGCGGTCGAGTCGACCTGGTTGGTAACCATAGAGGGGTACTGCGCCATCACCGTTGTCGAACGCGACAATCGGCTCATGCTGCTGGCAGATCTCGGCCAGGGACAGGCACACCGGGTCACCCGCGATTTGCTTGCGCTGCCAGTCGGCTCGCAGATCTTTGCGATCCCGGAAGGCGCAGCCCCAACCGAACATGTCGGCGGCATGGTGGAGGGTCAACGCGTTCCAGGCGTTCTCGATGCCATCGCCGATCAGAGTCGGAGAGGCGGTCATCTGAAGCTGCCTCCGTGATCCAAATAAACCTCTCGACAGCGACGGGCCATTGCGTCGGCAAACAGCTCGTGATCGCGGGTCCGCGCGATGCGTTCGAGGCGTTTACCCTTGTGATGCTGAAGCAGGTGATGCCCAACTTCGTGCATCAGCACCTCGATCAACATGAAGTCTTTGAGCGTGTCGCCCGGCCATTCGATGATCGTTGCTGCTTCCAACGGTTCGAGCTGCGCCCCGGCGATTTCGAGACGCTGAGCCTCGTCACCTTCGAGATGCCCCGGAAGCGTCCAGGGCGAAGGGCGTTGCTCGTAGAGCACAATCTGGCCGGGAATCACGAGCCGCCCGAGTTGCAGCCCCGAGGAGCGTGGGTCGGCTTGACGCAGCTCGATGGAGCGCAGACCGTAGACAACCTCTTCGCCAAAAAAGGCTAATACTTCAGCGATTTCGACGCGGGTTGCGGGATGGTGGTAGCCGGGCCGCGGTGGGGTTTCCACGATCGGTGGCAGGCTCCACGAGTCGACCGCCTCCGCCTCGGGCGACTCCACCGCTGGCAATCCTAGGTCTTTGAGCCTTCGGGCCTGGTCGCGGTTCCGTGACAGATCGTCTGCGCCGCGTGGTTTCCTCGGGCTCCTCAGGCGATCCGCGGCGCGAATCCTGCGCGGACGAGTATGGACACTTCTCGACACACCGGTCAGTGTACAACGTGAGGTGAACGGAGGCACTCGTCGCTAGGATCGAACAAAGCCCATCAGGCCCCGTAGACATACCCAAACACGTGACGAAGGAGACTCGATATGAAACGGTGGATCCTGGGCCTTGCCCTCTTGTTCTTGATCGTTCCCGGCGCCACATCAGAACCCAAGGTAGGCGAGCACGACCCCAGCGAGCACAGCCCCGGCGAGCGCGTTCCCGGCAAACAGTGGATGCGTTACGTTGATCCCGCTGACGCCGGCTTCGACGCCACCAAGCTGGCCGCGGCGGAGGCGCAGTGGAAGGAGTTGCCCTCATCGGCTTTCATGGTCATCGCTGACGGCGCGGTGGTGGCGAATTGGGGCGAGACGGATCGCCGCTTCATGTGCCACTCGGTGCGCAAGAGTTTCCTGTCAGCATTGTTTGGCATCTACTGGGATCGGGGCGAGATCGAGCTCAACAAGACGATGGCCGACGTCGGCATTGACGAGGCAGGCGACGGGCTGCTGGAGAGTGAGAAACAGGCGCGGATCCTAGATCTTCTGAAGGCACGTTCCGGCGTTTTTCATCCGGCGGCTTACGCCGGGCGCACCGACTCGCGGCCTCGCGGCAGCGAGGGACCGGGGCGTTTCTTCGCCTACAACAACTGGGATTTCAACACCCTCGCCGCGGTCCTCGAGAAGGAGACCGGAGACACGGTGTTCAAGGCTTTCGACGAACACTTCGGCCGTCCCTTGGCGATGGAAGACTGGCGGGTCTCGGACGGCTACTTCCACTACGAGCGCGACAAGTCGGCGTATCCCGCCTACCCGTTCCGCATGTCGGCCCGCGACGCGGCGCGTTTTGGCCTGCTGTTCGCCCGCGAAGGTATGTGGGGTGACGAACAGATCCTGTCGCGACACTGGGTACGGCGCAGTACGGCGCTGTATTCCGACGACAGTGATGCCTTCGGCTACGGCTTCATGTGGTGGGTCGCCCGCGAGCCACGGTTCACCCGCCATGGCTTGGTTGCTGCTCTCGGCGTCGGCAACCAGATGATTGCGGCGCTGCCGGACAGCGACCTGGTGATTGTCAATCGCGCCAACACCTACCGCGGCGAGCGGACGCCAATGGAGGGTTTGCTGGACCTGATCGAGAGTGTCCTCGCAGCCCGCACCTCGGAGCCGGTGGGCGCACCCAACCTCGAGGCTCTCGCTGCGGCAAGCTCCACGCCCCCCGCCGAGATGCCGCAAGCAGAAGCTGCCGCATTGAAGGCGGAACTGGTGGGCGACTGGCCCTACCCGCCGACGCCTCTCGGCCAGCCCGAGTTGACTCGGGTAAAAATCACCCTCGAAGACGGCGAACTGGTGACCTTCTCGGAAGTCTCCGGCACCTTCGTTCACACTCTTCAGCCTGACGGCTCGCTGATCGAGGAAGACAGCCTGGAGCGCTACCTGCTGATCCGCGACGATGACGGCGCCGTCGCCGGCATCTCGGATCCGTCGGCCGTAGCTCGGGGGGCCGTGCTCGCGTCGGTGGCCAAAAATCGCGCCGGCGCCAAGAAGTTGCTTGCACTGCTCGGTGACGAAGATCCGCGAATGACCAAGACAGCTGGCGTGGTGGTCGACTTGTTCGACAACCGTAAGAAGGGTGAGAAGGCGGCCCGCCGCTGGCTGGCATCGGCCGAGGCCAGTGAAGTCGAGCGTGGGATCCGAGCCGCCGGCTATCAATTCTTGCGGATCGAGCGACCGGAGCTCTCCGAGGAGATCTTCGCCCTCGATACTCGCTTGTTTCCGGAGTCGTCCGAGGCTTGGGAGGCATTGGGGCGAGCTCGCTTTGAACAGGGTGACAGTGCCCAGGCGCTCGAATATCTCACTAAAGCGGTCGAGCTCGATCCTGAGAACCGGTCTGCGGCGATGAGGTTCAAGAAATTGCAAGAAGGCGAGACGGAAACGGAAAGATAGCCTCGGAGCCGGCGAGACGCCGGCGCTCCCGGCAGGTGGCAGCCAGGCAAGCAGGAACTGACCTGAACGGAGCCGGCGAGACGCGGGCGCTCCCAGCAGGTGGCTTCTTCGAGTCTCGCTAGGCTCGATCGAACCGCTGGCGGAGCTGGCGATCAGACCGATCCTGACCGAGATTCAAGACCGCGGCCAATCGCTGTGGTATTTTCGCGCCCAGCCGTCGACCCCAGCCCAGCCCAGCGCGTCCTCTGGCGATCCTTCTTTGCCAGGCGAGGACGGATTTTGAAAGGAAGCCAAGATGATGGATCGTCAGACCGGATCGACTGCAGGAGGCGGGCTCCGCGGGCGCGTCTTCGTCACCGCCCTACTGCTGGCAACAATCGGCTGCACGACACCGGACGATGGATCGAGCAGCAGTGGATCAGACGGCGGTGGATCCTCGACCGCGGCGGACATCGTCATCACTCAGGGCCGGGTCTACACCTTCGCATGGGGAGAGCCCGGGCTCGACGGTACACCGGCAGACGATGCACCGCGGGACGGCAACGGTTGGCATCCGGACGCTGAGGCGGTGGCGATCAAGGATGGGGAGATTGTGTTTGTCGGCAGCGCGGAAGACGCCAAGGCCTATGTTGGCGATGGCACCGAGCTGTTGGATGTCGGCGGCGCGACGGTGCTCCCAGGACTGGTGGATTCGCACACCCACGTCGCGGGACTCGGCGAGTTGGCGGTGCAAGTCAACCTGATCGGCGTCGACACTGAGGAGGAAGCCGTCGCCAAGGTGATGGAGCGGGCGGCTCAGGTGCCGGCGGGCGAGTGGGTCCTGGGCCGGGGCTGGGACGAGGGGGCGTGGGCCAACCGTTACCCGACGATGGCGCTGCTCAGCGAGCAGGTACCTGACCATCCCGTAGTGCTCGAATCGCTGCATGGCTTCGCGGTGTGGGGTAATCGCCTGGCGTTCGAGCAAGCGGGCATCACCCGCGACACGCCGGACCCGGACGGCGGCGAGATTTTGCGTGACGGTAAGGGCGAACCCTCTGGGATCGTGCTCAACCGGGCCGGCTCGCTGCTGACATCGGCGGTGCCGGAAGCGACCGCAAAACAATTTCAAGGCTACATGTTGGCAGGCCTGCAGCAGATGGCGCGAGACGGCTATGTCGCGGTACACGAAGCGGGCTCGGGCAGCCAACACATGGCCGCTTTGGAAGCTTTAGAGCAAACTGGGGAGCTGCCGATTCGGGTCTACGCGATGTTGTCGGCACGGGATGAAAAGCTGTGCCGAGAGTGGCTCGCCAAGGGACCGCGGGCCGGCGTCAACGGGATGTTGGCGGTGCGCTCGGTGAAAGCGTATTACGACGCCGCTCTCGGCTCCCGTGGCGCTCGGCTGCTCGCCGACTACTCCGACCGGCCCGGCCACCGCGGCACCAGCGGTGACGATTACGGCTTCGACGAAGCACTGGTCGCCGACATGATGCGCGGCGGTTTTCAGGTTGGCGTCCACGCCATCGGTGACGCTGGCAATCGCGAGACCCTCGACTTCTTCGAGCGCGTCCTGACCGAGGATCCGGCCGCCCAGCAACATCGCCATCGCATCGAGCATGCCCAGGTGATCCACCCCGACGACTTCCAGCGTTTCGCCCCGCTCGACATCATCGCCTCGATGGAGCCACCCCATGCGGTGGAGGATATGACCTGGGCCGAGGACCGCGTCGGAACGGAGCGCATCCAGGGAGCCTACGCCTGGCGGACGTTACGCCAAGCCGGCGCCCGGCTGACCTTCAACTCCGATCTCAGCGGCTCGGACCACAACATCTTTTACGGCCTGCATGCAGCGATCAGCCGCCGTGACAAACAACAACAACCGACGGCCGGTTGGTATCCCGAACAGAACATGACGCCAGAAGAGGCGGTGCGCGGTTACACTTCTTGGTCGGCCTACGCCGCCCATTGGGAAAGCCACACCGGCGTCCTGGCGGTGGGCCGCTGGGGTGACGTCACCATCATGGATATCGATCCGCTAGCCCTCGGCGAAACCGACCCCGGCAGCCTCTTGGATGGCAAAATCTTGGCGACAATTGTCGCCGGCAAAGTCGTTTACAGAGCAGGAACAGGAACGGAGACAACTCGATGAAAACTCAACTCGCCAATCTGCTCTTGACGACGATCCTGTTGACGATCCCGACGACGGCCTTCGGGCAAGACAGGTCTGGGCTAGACACGTCTGGGCAAGACACGTCTGAGCAAAAGGACCTTGGTCCAGCTTCCAACGCCCTGACCGAGCTCGACATCTTTCAGCTCGAATATGCCTCCGATCCCCAAGTCTCACCGGACGGCCAGCAGGTCGTCTACGTGCGCAATTCCATGAGCGTGATGAAGGATCGCAGACAGTCCAGTCTGTGGATCATCAACGCCGACGGCTCGAACCATCGTAAACTCAACGCCGGTGATGACAAGGAATCTTCGCCGCGCT
>JAJCXQ010000835.1 GCA_029263355.1 Acidobacteriota bacterium
AAATCCGCGGCAAGGTGATGTTTCAGATCGTCCGTGGTCGCCACGATAGCAGCCGCTGTGTCTTCTAGAATCAAACCGAGGCGCTGTGGTGGAAGGTCGGGAGCCAGCGGCACACAGGCACCGCCCGCTTTGAGCACCGCCAACAGAGTCGTAGGCAGCTCGAGACTACGCTCCAGAAGGACGCCTACGGTGACCTCTCGATCGACGCCGAGGGCGCGCAGTCGCCAAGCGAGCCGGTTCGCCTGTTCTTCGAGCTGTTTAAAGGTCAAGAACTGGTCCGCAAAGTGGACGCACACCGCGTGCGGTGTGCGAGCCGCTTGTGCTTGAACCAGGTGATGAATGCAACATTCCCGGTCAAAAGCTTGCTGAGTCGCGTTCCATTCGACCAGCAGCTGGTGTCGGCTGGCAGGTGATAGGGTCGGTAGATCGCCGATCGGCCTTGTAGTTCCCGCTAGGATACTGTCAATCACCACTTGGAAGCTCGCGGCCCATCGACTGATAGTGGTGGCGTCGAAGAGCTCTGTCCGGTATTCGATACTGCCTTCAATGCCGTCCAGCATTTCGGCCATCGACAGGCTGAGGTCGAAGTGAGAGATCCCGGTATGGATGGGTAGAGACTCGACCTCCAAGCCCGGCAGGGTGGTGCCGGGGCCGAAAGCATTCTGCAAGGCGAAACCGTTCTGCACGAAGGGTGTCTGCCCTTGCTGACGGTCGGGCTGCAAGTCCGCCACCAGGCGATCGAAGGGTAGGTCTTGATGTTGCAGCGCATTACAACAGACTCGGTGGGTTTCTGACAGGAGCCGCGTGAAGTCTTGTGTGGCGTCCATCCGCAGCCTGATCACCAGCATGTTGGTGAAGAAACCGATCAGTGGCTCACTGGCTGGATGCAGGCGGTTGGCTGCCGGTACACTGAGCAGCACATCTCCCTGGCCGGTCAGGCGTAAGAGCAAGACTCCGAAGGCAGCAACCAGAGTATTGAACAGGGTCGTTTCGGTGTTGTAGCTCAGAGTCTTCAGGCCGGTTCGCTGCCGGTTGTCCAATGAGAATCCAGCCACGGCGCCACGGTCCGTCAGACGGGTCGGCCGTGGATGATCCAAGGGCAGCTCCAGGGTCTGGGGTGCTCCGGCCAGCTCGTGGCGCCAGAAGTTGAGCAGCTGGTTCTCTCGACGAGCGACCGCCGCCTCCTGCCAGTGTGCCATATCCGCGTACTGAAGCTCGAGGTCTGGCAGTGGGCTCATACTCTCGGGCTGTTGGGTGAATGCGGCGTAGAGAGCTGCGAGCTCCCGCAAGACGATCCCGATCGACCAGCCATCCGAGGCAATGTGGTGCATGATCAGGACGACGAGATGGTCCTTGTCGTCGAACTGGAGGTCGACGGCCCGCAGCATGAGATCCTGTGCGAGATCGAAGGGTTGGCGGAGCCGAGCCTCTGCCTGCTCTTGGCCGCATCGGCTCCGAATCGTGGCTGGGGTACCGGTCAAGTCAACGACCTCTATCGGCACTGGCCGCGGGGCGTCGATCCGCTGCCACGGGGTGCCATCGATCGCGATCAGGCGGGTTCGGAGCACTTCGTGGCGGCGTACGATCTCATCGAGGCTGCGTTGCAGCGCGAGGCTGTCGAACGTACCTTCGAAGCGCACGGCGACCGCCATGTTGTAACTGGAATCGCCGGTCTCGCCGGTTGCCGTCCACTTTTGGTTCCCGTTGTCGTCCCGGCGGTGGAGTTGATCGAGATACCACAGCCGTCGTTGAGGCGCCGCCAGTGGTAGCGGGCGATTGCGGGGTAAACGGTGCGGCGAGGGCCATTCCTTGCGGCTGGCTCTCTCTTCGGCGCTCTCCTCGGTCGAGTTCTCCTTTGTGATCTGTCGTGTATCTTCCTCGGCCGCGATTCTTCGTTCAACTCGGCGCTCGATTTCTCGGGCGAGAACCCCAAAAGACGTTCGGGTGACGAAGAGGTGCAGTGGCAGCTCGATGCCCAAGCGATCGCGCACCCGAGCCACTACCTGGCCGGCCTGGACAGAGTCGCCACCCAGGGACAGAAAGTCGGCTCCGGGATCGATCTGTGGAATCCTGAGAACGTCTTGCCAGGCGGTCGCCAGAGATTGCGCGACCACAGTCAGGTTTGATTCTGGCTCGGTCACTGACTGATCACGTAGGCGCCGCCGTTGAGCGTCAAGTTGTTACCGGTGGAGAAAGCAGCCCGACCGGAGAGAAAAAGATCCACCGTCTCGAAGAGCTCTTCGGGGTCTCCATACCGCCCCATAGGAATACCTTTCAAGATCTGTGGCCGCATGGCTTCGACGCAGGGGAGATGAGTCAGACCGGCGTCGATCATGCCTGGAGAAATGGCGTTGATGCTGACTCGGTAACGGGCCAGCTCGGGAGCGAGATCGCGCACAAAATGCAGCAACATGGCTTTGGATGTCTTGTAGGGCGCGGGATCGAAGACGTTGGGATTCAGCGCCCCCGAGCTCGATTCGAGGACAATGCTGCGGCGCCTGCGAGCATTGTCCGCAGTCTGGGAATCCCGTCCCCAAGCTCGTCCAAGCTCGTGCAGAGCTTCCCACACACTCAAGGCGTTGATCTGCACCAGGTGACGCATTTGCTCACCGTCGTAACTCGACGGTGGTCCGATCAGAATGTTCTCCCCGTCGGCGGTGAACGTGGTGCTGCCGTGGTTGAAAAGAACGGCGTCAATGCCTGGAGCGCTGGCGAGCAGCTGTCTGAAGGCTTCACCCATTTGGCCCGGCACCGCGGCATCAGCGGCAAAGCCCAAGAGTCGATCCTCGGCTCCGTGAAGCCCGTCTGCGAGGTGGCCGATGCGTGCCTGAAGTGCAGCCGGTGGGCTGAGCTCGGCATCCAAGCTGGGATGACGACAGTGGGCGATGACTGTTGCTCCGAGCGCCAGCCATCGGCGAGCCATCTCGGCGCCGATGCCACGGCTTGCGCCAGTCACCACCACTGTTCGGTCGGTCCAGGTGCGGTCTGCTATCGCTCGCCCGTGGACCGCGAGCCCGTCAATCATCGGATCCGGAGTCGGGATGAGCATCGCCATAGAACTTCCTCGTGATGTTGGTATGGAACGTCAGCGCCTGGATCGGCTCGTAGTGTGGGTCGTCGAAACAAGGCAGCACTTCCAGGGTTTCGTGCTCACGCAGGTAGACGAACAGCGGACAAGACGCCCGTGGCGCCAACCTCTGTTGCGGATTCCGCGGCGGACTGACACGGTGGGTCGACGACCTGAGCACATCGTTGGTGATGCGCTGCAGGTAGTCGCCAGCATTGAGGATCACGGTTCCGGGTTTCGGCATCAGTCGTATCCAGCGTCCGGTTTGGTGGTTGAACACCTGCAGGCCTTCGACCGGGCTGGCGGGCAGCAGAGTGAAGAGCGTCACGTCTTCATGTCCGAGCAGCCTTGCTGCACCGAGCTCCTCATCGTCGCGGCTCATGGCAGGGTAGTGATTGAGCCGCAGGGCGCAGAGGGTGTCGGTCAGCCGCTCGTCATAGAGGTTCGGCGGACACCCCAAGTGACTCAGGATCGAGCGCATCAGCGGCAGCGCCAGCGGTTCCAAGGCGGTGAACAGCTGGCGGAAGAGCCGTTCGTCGTCAAGATGTGGCCAGAATGCTGAGAGGTCGGTTTCGTCGTCTTGGCCGTCAAGATCGAATGCACGGTTGGCGAAGACCCAACCCTCGACCAAGTCAGGGTGAATGGCGGTGCTTTCCTTGAATGGGAAGTAGCCCTGATTGACCGAGCCGTGCCGCTGCGCCTTGAACCGTAGTTTCTCGGCCTCGGATGTTTCCTCGAACAAGCTGATGGTGTGGCGGTGGACTTGGTCGAAGAGAGCCGGGTCGATACCGTGATCCGTCAGGTAAACGAAGCCGATGGTCGACAAGCCATCGACCAGCCTGGCGGCAAAGTCGGCAGCGTCGGTCGGGTCGTCAGAGCGAAGTTGGCTGAAGATGAGGGTTTCCAGGTGTGTATCTTCTTCGAATTCCTCGGAAGCTTGCTCGGAGTGGAAGTAAGCCTTGTCTTTGTTGACTTGCTCGTGGTGACGGTGGTCGAGGCTGGTGCTTGGGGTCGTCTGATCGACAGTCATGGTGCTCCTCTTGGCCGGGGCGATGCGTTACCGATCTGCGAGTGGTGGCGACGGAGCCATGGGCGGCAGATAGATAGTGCGACTACTTACTACTCTTGAATACGAGATTCGCCTGGCCCGTGAATCAACGGCAGAGAAAATGAAGTCAGAACCGGGCTAGCAGCGGGCCTGGTGAAAAATTACCGCAATAGACTCCTCACGGCTCGTCCGTTGAAATCGGTATCTAGCCATTTCGGCCCTAACCTCGGCACTGCTGCTAAGAAGCCACCTTGCTGGGAGCGCTGGACCTCCCGGTTGGGTGGAATGGATCTAACGCGACTCTAAGAGGCCACCAGCTGGGAGCGCCGGCGTCTCGCCGGCTTGGTCGAAGCAGCAAACCGACCCAAGGAGTTGATACGTTCGTGTTCCCTGGAAGATTCTCGAGTTCTCCTCTTGCTCCAAAGCTCGGCGAGCTGACAAAGTCCGCTGGATGAAAATGCGCGAGCTTCTAGGGTCGGTGTCCACCTCCGACGGCGAGTTGACTCTTCATCGCCACGACCAAGACTTCATAATCGAGATCGACCGTCATGGCTTGATGTTGAGCCGGCTGCACGGTTCGGAGGATGCACTGGCGCGACTCGCCGTAGATCAGATCCAACGTCGAGGACCGTTGAAGATCCTCGTCGGTGGCCTCGGAATGGGTTTCACCTTGCGGGCGGCGCTCGACGCGGTTGAAGACCGCCCGGGCTCACTGGTGACCGTGGCAGAGATCTATCGAGCGGTGGTGGATTGGAATCGTGAACATCTCGGCTATTTGGCTGGTCAACCCTTGGACGACCCGCGGACCCGCGTCCGGGTCGAAGATGTTCGAGCCTGCGTCAAAAGTCCCGGTGCTTGGGATGCGATCCTGCTTGACGTCGACAACGGCCCAGATGCTCTGACCTTGGCCGCAAATCAATCGCTGTACACGAGAACTGGTCTGCAGGGTCTACGTCAAGCCCTGGCGCCGGGGGGCGTTTTGGGGCTGTGGTCCGCCCACTCCGATCATAGCTTCGTGCCGCGGCTGCGCAAGGCTGGCTTCGAAGCGAAGGCGAAGCCGGTGGCGGCGCGAGATGTCGGCAAAGGCGCGCGCCACGTCGTGTTCTTGGGGTGGTGTAGCTAAAAGATCTTCACCAGATCTCGACGGCGAGGCGAAGAGCGTTCACGCTAGGCCTATTACCTCTCCGTCAACAAGATCCATGTGATCCGACTGGGGGGTGGAACGCAGGCCGGGCATACGCATAATGTCGCCCAGCATGGCCACCAGGAAGCCGGCGCCAGCAGCTAGCACCACGTTGCGTACGGTAATCTCGAAGTCGGTGGGTCGGCCAAGGAGCCTGGGGTTGTCGGACAATGAGGCTGGCGTCTTGGCGACACAAATCGGTAGGTTGCTGTAGCCCAGCTTACGGATCATTCGTAGATCGCTGTCCGCACTCTTGGTCCACAACACACCCTTGGCGCCATAAATTTTAGTGGCGATCTTGTCCAGTTTCGCCTTCACGGGCTCGTCCAAGTCGTAGAGTGGCTGATAAGGGGTAGGGTCGACCTTGGCTTGTTCCATGACCAATTCGGCGAGCTCAGTGGCCCCTTCGCCACCACGCTCGAAGCCATCGCAAATGGCGAAAGGGATATCGTTCTCGTTGCACCAAGCGCGCACGACATCGATCTCTTCCGGCGTATCGGTGGCGAAGCGGTTGAGGGCGACGACCGGCGATTGGTTGAAATGACGGACGTTCTCGATGTGCTTCTCGAGATTGAGGAGCCCGCGCTCGACGGCGGCTGGATCGACCACACCAAGTTTCTTCTTGAGCACGCCACCGTGACGTTTCAAGGCTCTGACCGTTGCTACCAGGACCACTGCGGCGGTGTCGAGACCAGCGTATCTACATTTGATATCGAAAAATTTCTCGGC
>JAJCXQ010000836.1 GCA_029263355.1 Acidobacteriota bacterium
CGATCGCGCCAATTCTCCCAATTGTGGCCGTCACGGGCTTCGACGTAACGCACATCCATGCCGGTGTCTTGGAGAACGGGAACCATCGAACGGTTCTCGTAAATCAGCGACTCGTAGGTGCCACAGCTGACGAAAACTTTGTCGCTCGGGCGTCCCGGATTCTTGCGGAAGGCATTGACGAACTTGACCACCGGATCGAACAACGGGCCGCGTTGGTGCTCGCCGATATCCGTGAAGGCGAACGAGCCCGACTGCAGCAGCAACTGGCCGTAGAAGCCGGGGTAACGCCACGCACAGGACAGGGCTGCGACGGCGCCGAAGCTGGCGCCCATCAACCCGCGAGCCGCTGGCTCCCGCCGAATCGGATACTCCTCCTCCAGCCAAGGCACCAGCTCCTCGGTGAGGAATTGAGCGTGTGGTGGATGATCTGGGTATTCTGATAGCCGTTCTTCGGCATCGGTCAAGGCAACGATCATCGGCGCCACTTCGAGACGCTCGATCAGGTTGTCGAGCACAGTCTTCAAAGATGAGAAGCGTAGATAGTCGTGGCCGTCGTGGACCACCAGCAGTGGGTAGCGTCGGGTCGGCCGGTAGCGTGCCGGCAAGTACACCTGAACTCGACGGCGACCCCCGAGGGCCTGACTCGCAACCCAATGCTCGACGATTTCACCGGGACGGGTTTCCGGATCGGGAAAAGTCCAGTCGGCACGCCCGGTGCCGTGGGTGCGAACCACAGAATTGGCCCCGAAGGGATCGAGGGCGCGCTGCGGGTTCTGTGGATCGAGAATCCAATTCTGATCTTCGCCGAGAATGACGTTGATCTTGTACTGCAGATGAGACTTTGCCGGCAGCTCCAGCACCAGATACCAGACATCGGTGCCCTTGATCCGTTGAAACGGCTGGGAGGTCTCGAGTCCGTAAATGAAATGTTGGAGCAAGACACGATCGGCCTGACCACGGTAGGCAAAGGTCACCGATTTGCCTTCCAGGATCGGAAACTTGTGCTCTGCAAAAAAGCGCTGGATTCGATCATCAGAGAAATCTTGTTGGCCGATCAGCCGGTCGATAGCCAGCGGCTCAACATCGATCGACGGACTCTCACTCGCTTTCTTGACTTCCGGCGCCGGTGTGCGAGTGGCCATCTCAGGCGACCTCCAGTCGTCTGAGATGGCCATCGGGATTCAGGATATGCGCGGGCGTGTCCGGCCGCCAATGGTCACCGTCCCAGGAGATCGAGTCTCCTTCATCGAGGGGGACACAGCGGACAGGAGCGAAGCGGCGCGCAAAGAGCTGCACCCGAAAAGGGTCGTCCAAGCGCAACCGGCGACGAGCATGGGGTAAGGGCAAGAGGTCTCGAAAGATGCCGAGTCCATGATCCAGCACCTCGGCATTACCAGCCCCTTGGGGTGGACTATCGTGAAACAGCACGATCCTTCCACCCAACGCCATGGCGCCAGCCGACCAGGCAATCACTGGCAGGTCGCCAGCGAGCTCCATCAAGCCGAGGAGCCGCAGGCGATTGAGCAACACTGCGACATGGCCACCAGCGATCGCCAACGCTGAGGAACTCTCCAGAATCTCTCTGATCTCGGCGCGTTGCTGCTCGAGGCCGGGCAAGTGTTGGCTCGCGATGCGTTCATCGAAATCGCGGTGAACCGCTGCAATGCGTTCCAAGTGTTCGTCGTCAAGCCGACGGAGTGCGGCGATTGCAGCCTCCTGCTCAGCCGCGAGCATCTCGGGATCTTCAGTGCGGGTCAAGAGTTCCCGAGCCGGCTGGATCATGAAATCGAGCCGATAGCGATAGAGCCATTGCATCTTCCGTAGTCGATCTTGGCGCTGGCGATGAGCCTGAAAGAGACTGGGTTCCGACGCAAAAGCCTTCTCGCACCTCTGGTGCAACATCAAATCGACCACCGGACGGCCCAGATGTTCGCGCATCTCGTCGACTTCAGCCTCCCGTTCTTGCCAGCCGGCAGTGATGGCGGCAACCTGGCCCGTAATCTCGAGGCGATCAAAGGTGGCGACGAGGGTGGGATGGCGTTGCGGTCCGAGAAGAGTCAATGGTCGCATGGGAGGGGGCATTATCGTCGAAAAGCCGCCGTCTCTGAAGAGATGGTGGCCAGCAAGCGGCACGGGAAGAAGCTGCTGTGGGTGAAACGGCTCAACCGTTGCACACGTTGAAATGACCCAAGAAATCGCGCAGTGCCGCTTCATCGGCGGGTGAGCCGCTGATGTCGCGTGCTTCTCCCGTCGTCTCTTTAAACGCCGTCTCCTCAGAGGTTCGCTCAAACCAGACAGCAGCCCGCGTCAGCTCATCGTCTTCACAATCGAAGAGGATTCGGCTGAAAATCCCTTCCTCGGGGTCGTCATCGAACGCCACCTCGCCACGGTACGCAACGTAGCTCAGACGCTGCGGCCCGATGTCGAAAGCACCTGACCCGAGCTCTTCGTCGATATCGACCTCGAGTCCGACATCGGCCTCGACCCCACCAGAGGTGCGCCGACCTTGCAACATGTCGTCGATATCGTCCTCGTCCATATTGCCGCGACGTAAAGTGAAAAAGATAAAAGCATGCTCGCCGAAGTTCTCAGGCTCGAGCTCCATGGAATCACCCTCCATGACCGCCGGTTCGCCGTCGCTGAGAACCACTAGGTCAAACACCCAGGGGATCCGCACATAAATCTGAGCCGTGTAACCTGCGGGCAGCTGCGAGGCGCCGAGGATCTCTTTGGCCTTGACCGCCCGTGAGGCCGGATCCTTCAAATCCTCGACGTAGTCTTTGACCGCCGACGCGCCAAAAAAACCCGCCGCGACCACCGCTCCGATCAGCACCAGCACCAGGCCGCAGCAACCACAGCCGGCCATGACCCACCACTGTGTCCCTTGCTTCGGGTTCGCCATAGCCTCAGTACGTTTGTCCTACGAAGATGATTCGCCGCTCTGTGCCGATAGCTCGCTGCCGTATCGCTCGCTGCCGTATGACCTGAAGCGACGCTCCGACAGGTCGGCGCCCCACGTCGAAATGCTGACCGAACGTGCCCCGCACTACATCTTCTCGGGCACCGGCACTCCCAACAGATCCAGGAGCGCTAATGAGCTCTTGCGGAAGACTTGTATCGCCGCCATCCGAGCATGGCGCAGGCGCTCGTCGGTTTCGTCGAGAATGCGGTGACGATGGTAAACCGCGTGGAACTTGCCGGCCAACTCGAGGGCCTGACGGGCAACCAGCGACAATTCGAGGCTCTCGGACGCGTCCGCCACCACTTCAGGTGTCTGGGCGGCGGTGAGCACCAGATCCCACAGATCATCGGCCCACAACTCGGCGTCCAATCCGGCGACCGTGGCGGCATCAACCTCGGTAGCCATGCCGGCTTCCTGCAATTTGCGACGAATCTTGCGCTCGCGCACCATCGAATACTGCAGATACGGTCCGGTCTCGCCTTTGAAACTCAAGGCCTCCTGAAAGTCGAACGCGATGACCCGGGTGGTTGTCGCCTTGACCATGAAGAAGCGCAGAGCGGCGGTCGCCAGTTGGCGCGCCAGATCGTCCAGGGAATCGGCGTCGAGCTCAGGATAACGCTCGGCAACCATCTCCCGCAGCTTGGCCTCCGCCTGATCCAACAAATCGTCCGCTTTGACACCGATGCCCTTGCGCCCCGACATCTCGAACGATTTCTTCTCATCCCCGGCGCCGGACAGGTAACCGAGGTGCCTGGCGGCAGCTTGGGACAACGACACCATCTCGTAGGCAAAATGAACCGAACGACTCGCCTCCTCCGTGTGGCCCAGAGCTTCGAGGCCAACCCGCACGATTTTCTGCAGATAGCTCTGGCGAGCATCGATGACGTTGATGACCTTCTTGCCGACACCAAACTCCGGGTGCGAGGAGATACCGCCGGACGATGTCGTCTCCCACAGATCCTCACCTTCCCACCTCACATAGTCGAAGTCTCGACCCAAAAGGCCGAACTTCCAGAGCTGATAGGCGATGTCTTTGCCCACATAGGTCACAGTGCCGTCGGATCGCACGATCACTTTGTCAGGATCTTCGAGGCCCGCGAACTCGGCGCTCTGGGCCAATGGCATCACCCAACAACCGGCGTTTTTGCCGGTCTCTTCCAGGCAGATTGCGCCGCTGGCTTTGAGCTTCTCGAAGGCGCTGGCGAAGAAATTGAGCCCCAGGATATCGCTCTCACGGGTCAACAGGTCGTAGCCAATGCCGAGTCGCTTCATGGTGGCGAGATGTCGGCCGACGATCCGACGAGCAACGAGTTTGCCCATTTCGGCGCGAGGACCTTCGTCGGACTCGAGCTCATGCAGCGTCGCACGACGCACTGCTTTGCGATCAGCGTCCTCCTCATACCAGCGTCCGACCTCGCTATAGAGATCCCAGCAGGTGTAATCGAAAGGCTCCGGCAAGGCTTCAACCTCGTCGAGACTCATGCCGCGCATATCTATGAAACCGACCACTGCGTCAGCCAGCTGGACGCCAGTGTCGTCGATGTAGTTCTGAATCTCGACCGGATGGCCGAGTTGGCGCAAGCAACGCACCAGAACGTCACCCAGAACCGCGTTTCTCAGATGGCCGATGTGGGCAGCCTTGTTGGGATTGATGTTGGTGTGCTCGACGATGATCTTCTCTCCCGAGCCCTGGCGTTCACCGAACACCGGAGCCTCGAGGATCCGCGCGGTCAACGAGCTGCGCTCGAGAAAGACGTTGAGATAACCCGCACCCTCGACACTCACCCGGCTTACCGATGTAGGGAAGCGGAGACCTTCGGCCAGCTCGCCCGCGATCTCACGAGGTTTACGACGCAACACCTTGGCCAAATGAAGGGCTGCGGGAAAGGCGAGATCCCCCAAGTCACGGCGCGGCGGCATCTGCACAACCGGGTCGTGATCGACACCGAAGACCTCTTCGATGTGTTGTCGGAGGTTGTTGGACAGCTCATTCTTGAGCTCTTGAAACAGGGACAGCTTGAGCATAGTCCGGGGAGTGTATACCATCGTATGTTCACGATTCGGGACAACTTTCGAGGCCCGATACCGCTTCGGTAAGCCTTCGGCAAACTTGTCCGACCTGCTTGCCCAATCGCCAAAACGAAGCCACATTTTTCGCAACCTGATAAGATATGCGCAAAGCTTCTTAAGATGCTTCGCCGCGGGCAGCGACACCCGCATCGGTGTTTCGAGAGATCGGATGCTCTTCCGGTCGAGCACTAACCTCTCGAAGCAACTAGACCTCGGGGAGATCGATACGAATGGAACGCAGAAAACTGTCTATCCAACTGGAAGGGACCCAGCTCGAGCTGGCCGAGGGGGATATCGTTGAGCTGGACGTTGACGCCGTCGTCAACGCCGCCAACGAAGAGTTGAAACTTGGTTCGGGAGTGGCAGGCGCCATACGTGAGAAAGGTGGCCCGTCCATCCAAGAGGAATGTGATCGCATCGGCGGCACGCCGGTCGGCACCGCGGTACTCACCGGCGGCGGAGACCTGAAGGCCAAACACGTGATCCATGCGGTGGGTCCAAAAATGGGTGAAGGGGATGAGGATCGCAAATTGCAATCCGCGATCCGTTCTTCGCTGGCCCTGGCAGATCGCCACGGCCTGAAATCGATTGCATTGCCAGCAATTTCAACCGGCAATTTCGGTTTCCCAATGGACCGTTGCGCCAGGATCCTATTGACCGAGGTCTACCGCTACCTACAGGGTGGCACCAAGATCGAACGTGTCGTCGTATCGCTAAGGGGCGACGATACCTTCGAGATCTTCAAGCGGGAGCTTCGCCGAGGATTTCGCTAGAGCGGATCAAGATCTTAATCGAAGACCTTTCGTTCCGCCGCCCGCCGCAAACCCTGAAGGTTCGCCTTCAGGCTCATCTGCACCGCGCCGCGTTGCTGCAGGATGCTCATGGCGAACGGCAGCACACCGTTGAAGACGGTCTGTACGTTGACCAGGGTGCGGTCGGGCTTTTCAGCCAGATACCAGACAGTGGTTGTTTGAACCGTAAGTGATCGCTGAGTCAGACTGAAGGTCCTGTTCTCGGTCAACAGATCGACGATCGGTCGAAACGTGAATTTCTGTAGCTTGGGCTGTAAGACCACCTCGAGCTGCGACCCTTCGCGTGCGAGTTGGCCATCCCCGGTCCTGGCAGTGATACAACCCCTCCACCAGGTGCTCCAAGTTGACGGATCTTCGAGTAGACCCCAAATGACTTCCGGATCGGCCCGGACTTGGGTACTGATATCGACGTCGATCCCCATCGCGACCGTGTTCCTCAGGCCACCAGATAAACGCTGGCTCGGATCTGTAACCGCTTGCGGGGCTCGAAGCCGCTACCGAACAGGGAAAAGGCGCTTTTCGCTGCCAGTATCGGCAATACGATCCAGCCGTCGAAGCTGTCTCCAGGAGCGTAGGGCGGTACCACTGGCTCGACTTCGGCCAGCTTGACCCAATGGTCCTCACTAGGATTGAACAAGCCCCGCAACTCGGCATAGGCGCGATCGAGATCGATCGTGCTCTTGCTGGAGGGGCTCCACAGCGAGAAAACAAACCTCGCTTCGTCGTAGATATCCGTGTCGAGGAGTGCCTCCGCCTGGTTGAGTAGGGGGTAGTGGAAGGCGCCCGCGCTGTCGGTGGCAAAGATCTCGGGCGTCGGATCGAAGATGATCTGGCGCGGCTGGGTGTCGCGACTCATCCTGCAGAAAACTCCTTCACAGCAATCAGCTGATGGATACTTGAGATGGGCGTAGCGCCGTCCCACTCTGTCCGAGGCCGGATGGGTAGGACGGTTTCGACTCGCTTCAGCGGCACTCTATCATCCGCGCCCAGACCTATCATCCGCGCCTAGACCTATCATCCAGGCCTAGACCTATTCTAAGAGGGCTAACACTCCAAAGGGCGTCATTCTGCGGGGCGACGCGTCGGGCGACGGCCAAGAGCACTCCCGACCCGGTTGCACAGACGCCGCAAGATCCGTAGGTCCCGGTCGCTCGGGCTGGCCTGGATTACCAGACGCAGCAGATCACGGAGCAAGCCGGACCGGATCGGGGCGTGATCGAAACCGATCCCGAGCAACACGTCGTCGACTTGATGACGCAGGACGTCGACCTGACCTGCGGTAGCCAGCGTCTGGGGCTCGCCAGTGTCGATCGACGACGGACCGCCATGGCTACCCAGGGAAGAGGGCGCAACGAACAACTCATAAGCGAGGATCAGAACCGCCTGGGACAGGTTGAGGGTGGGGTGCTGTTGGGCGCTGGGTATTGCGACCACCGGACTGCAGAGGTCGAGCTCACGACGCCCGAGCCCGGTACTCTCGGAGCCGAACACCAGTGCCGTCTCGGTGCCGACCGGGTCCTCCGCCAGGATTTCCGGTAATCGACGCGGAGAAATCACCTGATGGTGACGCAGCGGCCGTTGACGGAGCGAGGCGGTGGCGACAACACGGCCGAAGTCCGCAATCGCTGCCACCAGAGACGGCGCACGCTCCACACGATCCAAGACGTCCCAGCCGCCAACACCGAAACCACGTGCGACCCCTGCAAGCTCAGGCGCTGGCTCAACCAAGATCAGGCGACCGAGGCCCATATTCGCCATCGCCCGCGCCACCGCACCGACGTTACCTTCCTCCCGGGGACGGACAAGAATAATGGCTGGCGGAGTCATACGACGTAAAATCCTGAAGCAGGCAGGTCTTGACAGCAGGCAGGTCTTGACAGCAAGCAGGTCTTGACGCCAAATAGGGAGAGCGTTTCAATGCTAACCCAAGTCGCGAAAAGACATCGCGAC
>JAJCXQ010000837.1 GCA_029263355.1 Acidobacteriota bacterium
AGAGGGCTGACTGCGAGTCAGTTTGTCCCGAATCCTTTTGCCGGACATCCCGGAGGACGTTTGTACCTCACCGGCGATCTCTCTCGCTTTCGCCACCATGGAAGCGTCGAGTTCCTGGGCCGAGTCGACCAGCAGGTCAAGATCCGTGGCTTTCGTATCGAGTTGGGAGAGATCGAGGCGACTTTGGGCTCCCATCCGGAAATTCGCGATGCAGCGGTTTTGGCGCAAACCGACTCCGAGCGTGACGACGCTTCGACGAGTCTGGTGGCTTACTGCACTTCACTGGTAGATCCCGCCCCATCGGAGGAAGAGCTACGAACATTTCTAGCTCGCCATCTGCCGGAAACCATGGTGCCAAGAGCCGTCATGTTTTTATCCTCGATGCCGTTGAATCGCAGCGGCAAGATCGATCGTCGGGCTTTGGCGGCAATGCCTCCTCCGACGCCAGTCTCGAGTCAACCAGCCGCTGAACGAGACGTTGCTTCCTGGACTCCGACCGAACAACGCCTTGCCTCGATTTTCGAAGAGGTGCTCGAGGTGTCAGAGATTGATCGCGAGGATGATTTTTTTGTGCTCGGCGGGCACTCTTTACTCGCAACTCAGGTGATTTCACGAATTCGCAAAGTGTTTGGTGTCGAGGTGGTTCCGCATGCTTTCTTCGAGTCTGCAACGGTTGGCGAAATCGCTACCATCATTGATACCGACTTGGAGGAACTCGGGGATCACGGTGGCGAGCACGCTGGAGACCAGACCGTCGAGGGGCCGGTCAGAATCTCCCGAGATCAGCCCTTGCCCCTATCGTTTGCGCAACAGCGCCTGTGGTTTCTGCACCATCTCGAGCCTGAGAGCCACACCTACAACTTACCGGTGGCTTTTCGACTCGGCGGTGACCTGCTGGTCCCGGCATTGAAGGCCAGTTTGCAGAAAATCGTTCGCCGTCACGAGACGTTGCGCACCCATTTTCCGAAACAGCAGGGGCAGCCCGTGCAACGAGTACAGGAAGGGTTTCTGCTCCATCTGCCCGAGGTTGATGTTAGCGGGCCAAGCGCACGAAGCTTGGTGCGCAGCCTGGTGAGACGAGAAGTATCACGTCCGTTCGACCTGGAATCTGGCCCAGTCCTGCGGTGTCTGTTGATTCGCTGCCGGGCCGACGACCATGTTTTGGTTGTGACGATGCATCACGTTGTTTCGGATGGTTGGTCGATCGGAGTCTTTTTCCGTGAGTTGACCGAGCTCTATTCCGCTTGCTGTACCGGGCGCCCATCGACACTGACCGAGCTTCCCATTCAATATGTCGATTTTGCTTCTTGGCATCGACAACAGCTTGGCCAAGAGGGGCTCCAGAAACAACTCGCCTATTGGCAGCAGCGCCTGGCGGGTGCACCGCCGATCTTGGACATCCCAACCGATCGGCCACGCCAGACGGTGGCTCGCCACCGCGGTGCGTTGCAGCAGGATCTTTGGTCGCGAGAGCTCCAGGAGGCTCTCAACGCCTTCGCCAGAGACGCCGACGTGACGCTCTTCATGGCATTAATGGCGTCGTTTCAGGTTGTGCTTTCGCGTTATGCCGACGAGACGGATGTTGTTGTGGGAACTCCAATCGCGAACCGCAACCGAATTGAGACAGAGCAGCTCATCGGTTGTTTTATCAACACTCTCGTGATGCGGACCGACATGTCCGGAGAACCTCGTTTTATTGATGTTGTGGGGCGCGTCCGGCAACATTCCCTCGAGGCTTTTGCTCATCAGGATGTGCCGTTTGATCAGGTTGTTGAAGCCTTGCATCCGGAACGAACTTTAGGGCACTCACCTCTCTTTCAGGTCCTGTTCGCCTTGCAGAACACGTCTGCCCAAGATCTCGTCTTGTGGGACCTGCAGGTGACGCCTTTCACCGACGTGGGGCTTGGCGAATCCAAATTTGATCTGTCACTGGTCATGTTCGAAGGGCAAGATGGGCTCGAGCTCGGGGTCGAGTACAATCGAGATCTGTTCGACCCGTCCAGTATTCAGCGTCTGTTGCTTCATTTTCAGTCTCTCGTCGTCCAGGCCTTGGAAAATCCACGGCAGAAGATTGCCGAACTTACGCTCTTGGCTGCGAGCGAGCGTCACCAGATTCTCAATGAGTGGAACGACGCGGCTTCGAGCTCGCCACCCGACGTTTCAATTCCGGTCCTGTTTGCAAGGCAAGTCAACCGGCGGCCACAAGCGATCGCGGTGGTGTTCGGGGATGAGCACGTGACCTACGGTGAGCTCGGTCGCCGTGCAAATCAGTTGGCGAGCTATCTTGGAGAATTGGAGGTTGAGCCGGAGGGCTTGGTCGGAGTGTGTGTCGAACGCTCGGTTCAGATGGTTGTCACCTTGATCGGAATCCTCGAGGTGGGGTGTGCATACGTCCCACTGGATCCCGACACGCCGCCTGAGCGGCTGGCGTTTCTTGCTGCTGACGCCGGAGTCGACGTCGTTTTGACCGAGGCGCGATGGCTTGACGTGTTGCCAACGAATGGGCCAGCGATCGTCTGCTTGGATAGAGAAGCAGGACGGATCAACGACCGGCCGTCGACCGCGCCGCGCCACCACTCTTCTGCCGATCGACTGGCAAACGTCCTTTACACCTCGGGCTCCACCGGGTTTCCTAAAGGTGTTGCACTCGCGCATCGGGGTGTGGGGTGTCTGGTGTTGGGGACAAACTATTTGGATGTTGCCCCGGGCGACCGCATGTCTCAGGGCTCGAGCCTGTCGTTTGACGCCGCGACCTTCGAAGTGTGGGGCGCCTTGCTCAACGGAGCCAGCCTGATCGGAATTCCGCGACAAGTCCTGATCTCGCCGATCGCTTTGGCCGACCTCGTGAGGTCAGAGAGGATCAACCGATTGTTCCTGACCACGGCTGTGTTTCACCAGCTTGCCAGCCAGCAACCGGAGGCTTTGCGATTGGTTGAGCGGGTGTTTATCGGCGGTGAAGCTGCTGACCCATCATGGGTGCGCCGCGTCTTGGAGAGTGGACCGCCCAGTCGCCTCTTCAATCTCTACGGCCCGACGGAAAACACCGTGGTTTCGACGCAGTTTCGTGTCGCGTCGATTCATACTGAAGCTATGACGGTTCCGATCGGCTATCCGATTTCCTCCAGCGAGGCCCGTGTTTTAGATCGCTGCTCGAGGCCGGTGCCGGTTGGGGTGGCTGGAGAGCTCTTCGTCGGCGGTGGCGGTCTGGCCCGAGGATATCTGAATCGAGCTGCGATGACGGCGGAGCGGTTTGTTCCTTCGACTTACGGAGCGCCGGGAACAAGGCTTTATAGCACTGGAGATATCGTGCGTTTCGGCCGTGAAGGCGCCATCGAGTTCCTCGGGCGTCGAGACCATCAAGTGAAGATTCGCGGTTTCCGGGTCGAATTGGGCGAGATCGAATCGGTTTTGGTCGCTCAACCCGAGGTGTCCGCGGCCGCGGTTCTGGTCCACGCGACGGCTGAGGCTCCTCAGGTCCAGCGCCTGGTCGCTTATGTCGTCGCGGACTCTGAGGCTGCGTCGGAGCCCCCTTCGGAGATGGAGCTGCGTCGCCAACTCGGCCGGCAGCTGCCAAACTACATGGTGCCCACCGCGATCGCCTGGTTGGAATCACTACCTCTGAGCCCCAATGGCAAAGTCGACCGCCGAGGGCTGCCGTCGCCAGCCGGTGTCCTAAGAGACAGTGTTTTGAGGGACAGTGCTTCGGGTGACCGTAGTGTGGGGTCGGCAGACTTGCCGTTCCAGGCGCCAGAGACCCGAACCCAAGAGATCATTGCCGACGTCTGGCGTCGCGCCCTTGGGCTCGAACGGGTTGGACTCGACGATCCGTTCTTCGATCTCGGCGGCAACTCGTTGCTGGTGGCGAAGGTTGCAGGGGACCTGGAAGCCGAGTTGTCGCGCAAGGTGCCGCTGGTTGCAATGTTTCATCACCCCACGGTACGCAGTCTGGCGCAACATCTCGAAGAGCCAACGGAGGTGGGTGATCTTGCAGAGATCGAGGCGGTTCGGCAGATCGAGGACCAGGCCAGGCTTCGCCGTCAGAAAATGGACGCAAAGCGGCGTCGGCATCGTGGCCAGCGCCAATGATCGGAGTACAGATCGCATCCAGAAACAGCAGTTTCGAGTCAGTGAGGTCGCGCTGGTGGAGCGAGCACAGGCGAGTATGTTTGAGCAAAACACAAGTAGATAGCCCACAAAGCATTGTAAACAATGAAGTTGGAAGAATCTATTCTGCCAAGACGAGTTACGCAGCGCTGCGCGCAGCCCATCAGCGCGACCGGCAGACAGTCATTCTTGGATGGAAACTAGGTAGTTTCCATCCAGGAAAGCATCGAGGGCTCGGTCGACCTCTTGGGCTGCGCAGCAGCTCCGAACTCGCCGGTCCTCTTGCGAGACGCATAAGTCCATGTATTACAACTCGATACGAGAAGCCAAGATTCGTTTAGCTCGAACACGCTCGCTGCTTGCTCGCTCCACGAGTTCTCCCTCGCTGGGCCGAAAATGGCAAAACTGGACGGGAACTAGGTAGTTATCAACTCAGCAGGAGACTTGGAGAATGACTCGCTCTGCACCCCTCGATCTCGACGCTGTCGCTGTGATCGGAATGGCTGGTCGGTTTCCCGGCGCATCGAGCGTTGCGGAGCTCTGGCGGAACCAGCTTGCCGGCATTGAGTCGATCACCTTTTTCACCGACGAAGAACTGGCGGCGGCGGGGATTCCGAAATCGCTCATCACGAGCCCTGACTATGTTCCAGCCCGCGGAGCTCTGGAGCATCCCGAGCTCTTCGATGCGGATTTTTTTGGACTGTCACCGCGAGAAGCGGAAGTGATGGATCCTCAGATCCGACACTTCTTGGAGTGTGCCTGGCACGCCTGCGAAGATGCTGGCTACGACATTCAAGCCACCCCGGATCGGGTTGGTGTGTATGCCGGCTCAGGGATGAGCACCTATTTTCTTTCCAATCTTCAGCATCGTCCCGATCTTGCGCAGCGGGTGGGTGCGATGCAGATCCGGCTCGGCAACAGTGCTGATTTCCTCCCCACTTGGGCGGCTTACAAACTGAACCTCAAAGGCCCGGCCGTCGCTGTCCAGACCGCCTGCTCGACGTCACTCGCCGCCGTTCATTTCGCCTGTCAGGCGGTGCTCGACGGCGAGTGCAGCTTGGCGCTGGCCGGCGGTGTTTCGATCCCTGTACCGCTGGTTGGCGGTTATCCCTATCAAGAGGGTGGTGTCGCCTCCCCGGATGGCCATTGTCGGACTTTCGACGCCGAGGCCAGGGGCTCGGTACCTGGCAGCGGAGTCGGGGTGGTGGTGCTCAAGGGGCTCGGTGACGCGCTGGCGGACGGTGACGATATTCGGGCGGTGATCCGCGCCACCGCAATCAGCAACGACGGCGCGCAACGAGTTGGCTTCACTGCCCCAGGTGTCGAAGGCCAGGTGCAAGTGATCGCCGAGGCGCTGGCGCTGGCTGACGTACCACCGGAGACGGTGCGTTTTGTGGAGGCCCACGGTAGCGGCACGTCCCTCGGTGATCCGATCGAGATGGCGGCATTGAACCGGGTCTTCGGACGCGATGCTCCGTCGCGCAATCACTGCGCGGTGGCGTCGATCAAATCCGCGATCGGGCATCTGGATAGTGCGGCAGGGGTTGCAGGTCTGATTCGGACGGTCTGCGGTCTGCAGCACAAGACATTGCCCCCGAGCCTGAACTTTGAGCGACCGAACGAAGCGATCGATTTTTCGGCCGGGCCGTTCTACGTCAACACCAAAGCCAGCCCGTGGCCGACGGAGGCTGACACACCTCGACGCGCCGGAGTGAGCTCCTTCGGCATCGGCGGCACCAACGTTCACGCGGTGCTCGAGGAAGCTCCGCCGGTACCGGCGAGTGCCCTTTCGCGACCTTGGCAACATCTGGTGCTGTCAGCTCGCAGCGAATCTGCTCTCGAAGCGGCCCGGGTGGACTTGCTGGCCTACTTACGCTCCGACGCCGGCCAACAAACAGCCTTGGCTGATGTGGCTTATACCTTGAAAGTGGGCCGGCGACCGTTTCGAAGGCGGTGGAGTGCGGTTTGTCGCAGCCGTGAGCAAGCGTTGGAGATTCTCGAAGGTGGCCAGACCTCCCGGCGTGCGGTGGGTGTTGCACCCCGCTCTGACGAGCCGGCGGTTGGCGTCGCGTTTCTACTGTCGGGGCTCGGCGATCAGCATCCGAATATGACCCTCGGCCTATACCGCCACGAGCCGACGTTCCGCGAGGCGGTTGATCGCTGCGCTGAGATCCTGCAGCCGACGTTAGGGCTCGATCTGCGGGAGGTGATCTACCCGTCGGGCACCGAGGCTGACGTCGACAATACCGACGACGCTACCGGCGCCAACGACCTGCCAGTTCCGCGGAACAGCTTGCGACAGATGTTGTCGGGCGCTAAACCTGATCAAAGCGAGGAAGCGCGTCGACTGGGTGAAACATGGCTGGCGCACCCGGCCATTTTTGTCGTCGAATATGCCCTCGCCCAGCTTTTGGATGAGTGGGGTATTCAACCGCGAGTGATGCTCGGCTACAGCTTGGGGGAGATCGTCGCGGCATGCCTGGCAGGGGTGTTCTCCTTACCCGACGCTCTTGGGCTCGTCGCTGAGCGGGCGCGGTTGATCCAAAGCCTGGACGCCGGTTCACTGCTCGCGGTACCGCTGTCCACCGAGGAGACACAGCAGCTGATCGATCCCTATCAGGATCAGGGGCTCGAGCTTTCGGCCGCCAACGGCGCCGCATTAACCGTGGTCGGCGGGCCACCGGAGGCGGTCGAAGCCCTGGCTGAGCGACTGGAGTCGACCGGCGTGGCTTGTCGTTTCGTCCAGTCGAGCCATGCGTTCCACACCGCGATGATGGAGCCGATTCGTCAGTCCTTCGTCGAGACCGTCGCCCGGGTGGAGGCGCAGGCGCCGAAAATCCCTTTTGTCTCCAACGTGACCGGCACCTGGATCCGCGACGATCAAGCTACCGATCCGGCCTATTGGGGGCGTCATCTGATCGACACCGTGCGCTTCGCCGATGGGGTTGGCCAAATCCTGGCTCGAGGTAACTTGGCGGTGGTCGAGGTTGGGCCGGGTGCATCCCTGGCGACCCTGGTCCGACAGCATGAGGCGGCGCGCCACGTGCCCGTGGTGTTGTCGACCCTGCCCGATCGTGGCCCGGCAGGCGAGCAGGCTGGCCTCTTAATGATGTTGGGCCGGTTGTGGGTGGCGGGCGTGGAGCTCAACAGGCAAGGTTTCTACCGCCACGAGGATCGTCGCCGCGTGCCGTTGCCGACCTATCCTTTCGAGCGTCGACGGTATTGGGTCGAGCCCGGCGTCGCGGCTGAAGCGTCAGCTGCAGACGTCACCGAAGATAAACCCGCGGATCTCGCACAGTGGTTCTACCGTTCGAGTTGGCAGCGCGGCGAGCCGCTCCGTCGGTCGTCGACGCTGCCGTCTGACGAAACCGCCGGCCCGTGGCTGTTGTTCGTCGATGATACCGGGCTCGGCCAGGCGATGGCGGATCGATTGCGGCGGGCTGGCCAGCCGGTAGTTACGGTAGAGAGCGGAGACGGCTTCGTGGCGCCCGTCGATGCCGAAGGCTCCTACCGGGTTGCCCCTCGCAGCCGCGACGACTACAGCGAGCTCTTGCGAACCCTCGAAGCGACGGTCGGAATGCCGATTGGGGTGGTCCATCTGTGGTCGGTCCCAGCGCCGGCCGAGGCGTGGACCCTCGACGCGCTGTGGGACGATCTCGACGAGCTGTTGGCGCGCGGGCTGTTCAGTGTGCTCTACCTGACCCAGGCACTGGGTGAACATTCCTTGGCGTCACCGGTCGAGATCTGTGTGATCTCGAGCCAAGCGCAAGACGTGACGGGGCAGGAAGGTCTGTGTCCGCCCAAGGCCGCAATGCTTGGTCTTTGTCGGGTGATTCCACAGGAATTCCCGTCCCTCCGCTGCCGCGCGATCGACGTCGATTGGGCGGCGCTGACCGCCGCCGGGTCTCGTGGTCGGCAACCCCTAGATCGTCTGGCGGGCGATCTGGTTGCGGAAGTCGCGGGTGAGGCGACCCAGCCGATGGTGGCGTACCGTGGGCGACACCGTTGGGTGCAGGTCTTGGAAGAGGTGCCGTTGGAGGCGGTACCGTTGGAGGTGGTGCCGCTGGAAGCGTCGCCCCAGTCTGGTCTCCGGCAAAGCGGCGTCTACCTGATCACCGGAGCCGAGACCATCGCCGGCCTGGTGCTCGCCGAACATCTGGCGAACGTCGTACAAGCTCGCTTAGTGTTGGTCGTCCCACCGGGCTTTCCGCCGGTCGAGGCTTGGAGCACCTGGCGTCCCCAAAACGATGATGCTCAGGCCATGGCCGAAGTGATCCCGCGGCTCGATAGCCTACGGTCACAGGGTGTCGATCTGCTGGTCCAGGCGGCCGAAATTAGCGATCTCGAGGCGATGTCGAGGGTCGTCACCTGTGCTGTCGAGCGCTTCGGCGAGCTGCACGGCGTCGTGCATGCGGCGTCGGCGCCAGCGGCGGGGTTGATTCAATTCAAACAACCAGTGGACAGCGCGCCGGTGTTGGCTCCGAAGGTTGCCGGAACCTTGGCTTTGGCCAAGGCCTTGAGTGGCGTCGAGCTCGATTTCCTGGCGCTCTTTTCGTCGACCTCGACGGTGTTGGGGGGCATCGGCCAAGTTGACGCTTGTGTCGCCAACTCGTTCGTCGATGCGTTCTCCCATTATCGCGCCGCCACCCAGGCGTCAGTCACCGTCGCCATCGGCTGGGATGCCTTCCGGTGGTCGGCCCCGAATGCGGCGATGAGCGTCGGGCTCTCGGCCGACTACCTGCAACAGATCGAAGACGACCTGGAGCGTTTTGGTGTTGATGCTGACGAATGTGTCGAGATCTTCGGTCGCGCCTTGGACAGCCGATTGTCGCACGTCTACGCTTCCGGGCGTCCGTTACCGGCAATGGTGCGCGGCGTCGGAGCGTTCGACGACGGTTCGCTTGGCGAGATGGTGGCCAACACCGACGCCGAGCACCATCCGCGACCCGAGTTGACGACCACCTACCGCGAGCCGAGCACCGAAACCGAAGCGACACTGCTTGCCCTATGGCAGGAGGCACTCGGCATCGAGATCGGCGTCGACGACAACTTCTTCGAGCTCGACGGTAACTCTCTGCTGGCAATTCAGATCGTCACCCGGCTGCGCTCGGCCTTCGAGATGGAACTGGCCATCGGGGCATTCTTCGAGTTCCCCACCGTCGCCCTCTTAGCCGCCGAGATCGATCGTCTGCGCGACGAGGCGGCCGACATCGAAGCCCTGTTGGCCGAGATCGAGGGAGTTTCCGGGGAAGAGGCCGAGCAGCTGCTGGCGGCGGAGCTCGAGGGTGCTGGCTAGTCGACGAACTCTAGCGGGCAAACACCACGCTGGCTTGTGGCTCACGGTGAGATTGTGGGAATGACCCGGCGACCGTGCATTCGGTAGACTGCAAAATCCGAGTCTAGCGTCAGGATGGTGCTGCCGTTCGAAAGTTCCGCCATACGGACCAAACAAGCGTCGGCCAGATCCATCGGCACGTCGGAATAGCGCGTCCGGAGTTGCTGTACCGGTACGATTTCATCACGGAGTGCGAATTCAATCGCGACGGCGTTTCTCCGAAGAACGTCGAGAACTACCCGCTCTCCTCCAGGCTGTTGGCGCAACAGGTGGCAAGCCTCGACGATAACGGCCTCGCAGGTGGCGAGCGGCGGCTCGATCTCAGCAAATTGATCACACGCCCACGCGTGGTAGCGGTCGCGGTGGTTGAGCATTGCTATCAGCGGACCGGTATCGAGAATGATTTGGCGTTTCAAGTCACTCTCTCCGCGGTGCCTTTCCAAGCCGTCGTAATCCGTGCCTCAATGGCCGAGGTCGTCGAGGTGGGCCTTATTGAACGACAGGTCCTCCGGGCCCTGGACCGATCCGGCGAGATCCTGGAGCAGGGCGAGTGCGGAGTCGCGGCCTGGAGCACTCTGTCGTCGGAAGAGCTCAGCCAGAGCATCGCGAACCAACGACGACTTGCTCACCCGTTTGTGCTCTGCGAGCGCGGTTAGGTCTCCGTAGAGTGCCTCGGGAACCTTGATAGATAGAGTCTTCATCGTTGGACGTCCTTAGCGGTATTACCTTTCTGTCAATAGAGTAATCCTCGCTGGCTTGCGTTGTCAACCTGGGGTGCGGCGCGATCGCAGCCAGATGGCTGATGTGAGCCTCCGTCGGTTTTTCTCATCGACGGCTCGAGTGATTTGGAGTTGGCCGCTGGAGAGGGCAGAGCTCGCTCCGGGGTCTCGGTGGTCATTCCGATACCAGCGAGAGCGTGTACAGGATAGCGGCTACGAGCGGGGCGATGGTGCGCACGTGGTTCATCTTCACCCACTCTTGGAGATAGGTCGTCCAGTAGGCTACCTCCGGTGTCAAACGATCAGTGGGATTCCCCGCTCGTCGCCCTGCTCTGCGACGAAGTCGTCAAGGACCAGCCCGGTCAGGCGGCGGTGCTGGATCGCTTGCTCGATCTGCTGCTCATCGCGGTGCTGCGGGCCTGGTTCGCTCGGCCTGAGGCCGAGGTAGGAATTTGGTTCGAGCGTGCCGCACCAGGGCACGGGCCGCTGGATGATTCCAGCAGTCTAATTGACGCTGCTTGAGCTCGAGGCCTGGCCAACGCGCGCGCCACCGTCAACGAGTTGGACCGGTGCGTGCGCGCGAGCGACCGCAATTTCACCCTCCACTTGCTGAAAACCCCGTACTTTAGGGCTTTTCGAGGGGCTGTGATGGAAATTTGCCTCCTCCAGGCGGACTCCGATCGCGCACATTGCGCCATTGGTGGCGAGGGATGGCGATTCGAACGTCCTTACCGCGGCGTCGATCGCATCCTGAGAGGTCCAAGCCGTTGTTACTGCGTCGGCGAATGCGTTCTGAGAGGGTCTAGCGTCCGTCCCTGGTGGGACGTCGCGTCAAGACGACGAAAGGACGCGATGACCTCGGCTTCAGTGACGGTCTGAGGCTGCCGGCTCGCTATTTTGACCACGGTAGGAACGTCCGATTCAAGAAAGTACGCTATCCAGACCGTGGACCTGACGGCCAATCGAGAAAAGGACGCTCCTTCGACCGCGGGACGGGTGACCAATCGTCGAC
>JAJCXQ010000838.1 GCA_029263355.1 Acidobacteriota bacterium
GGCGTCGAGTTTTCGCGCGGCAATATCATGGACCTGGAATCGGTCACCAAGAACGACCCCTGCGACGCCATCTTCTGCCGCAACGTATTAATCTACTTCTCGGAGCCTGCGCTCAAGAATGCCATCGAACAATTCGCCAAGGCACTCCGCGTAGGTGGCCTGCTCTTCCTCGGACACTCGGAGTCGATCATCGGCCTGACCACAGCCTTCCAAGCTGAGCGCCTCGGCCCTAGTATTGCCTATCGAAGGAAAGAAGCGTGACAGGAAGCTCTGAGCCCCGGATTCGCGTCGCGGTCGTTGACGATTCGACGTTTATCCGCAAGGCCATTCTGCGCATGCTGAGCGACGAGCCCTTGCTCCGCGTCGTGGGTTCGGCAGGGTCGGGCGAAGAGCTGTTGACCCATCTCGAGGACTGGAGTCCCGACGTCATCACCCTCGACCTCGACATGCCTGGCATGGGAGGCTTGGCAACTCTCGACCGCATCATGTTGCGACGACCGACGCCGGTCATCATTCTGTCGACCCACAGTGGCAAAGGCGCTCCGCTCACCATCGAGGCATTACATCGCGGCGCTACCGATTTCATCGACAAACAACAGTACTCTCTCGTCGACTTCGAGGCATTACGTGCAGTGTTGATCGAGAGGATCTTCCAAGTCACCAACCGCACGCCACCCGAGGCGGTAGAAGAGTTGGAGAGTACGCGGCCACTCTCGCCGGTTTTTGAACCTGTCGTCAATCTCCCCGAGATCACCGAGCCGACAGCCTACGATCTGATCGTCATCGGCGCCTCCACCGGGGGACCGCCGACACTGCAACGAATTTTGGAAGATCTAGGGGATTCGATTTCAGTTCCGGTGGTTGTTGTGCAGCATATGCCCGTCGGCTTCACACAAGCATTCGCCGAGCGCTTGAACGCATACCTACCCTTACAGGTCGGTGAGGCGCATTCGATGGAGCATTTGCTGCCCGACACGGTGTATATCGCACCCGCAGGATTACACCTCAGAATCGAACGTCAAGGCAATGACCTTATCGCTGACCTCAGCTCGTTTCCCCAGGGGATGGTTCACGTGCCATCGATCGACGTGCTGTTCGACTCGACCGCCGAGGTTCTAGGACGCCGTGCGATCGGAGCGTTGTTGACCGGCATGGGACGTGATGGGGCTCAGGGTATGGCAGCGCTCAAGTACCGCGGCGGCTACACGCTGTGCCAGGACGAAGCCTCCTGCGTGGTCTTCGGTATGCCCCGCGCGGCCCTGGCCCTCGGCGCGGTGAACGAGATTGCCTCCCCCGATTCGATGGGCAAACGGATTCAGAACCTCATCACTGAAGGGCCGAGTAGACCGCGCTTCAGTGCCCGGCCTCAGCCGTCCAAATAGGTATGCAGCGCCGCCGTCGCCTGCACATACTCAATCTCGATCATCGCTACCAGATTCGAGGCTGAATTCCAGTCGGCCCCGACTAGCCGTCTTTCGGGCTTGGCGCACTCCGCCTCGAGTTCGGCACACGCCGCACTGAGCCGCAACAGGCCAACGGTTCGTGCGCTACCCTTCAGCTTGTGTCCCCCTCGACGTCGTCTGCTAGACTGCGCGCCGCCTATGGACACCAGAAAAACACCGGCTGCGAAGACCTCTTGCCATCACCTTTGCCGCCGGTACCACCTCACCGAGGTTACTCTTCTCGCCCTGATCTTGCTTCTCGCCGCAGCCTGCGGCGACCGCCAGCCTGAAGCACCGCCAGAAACCTACCGAGTACGCGGGTTGATCCGGAAACTTCCAGTTGCGAACCGCAGCCCACAGGAGCTTTCGGTGCGGCACGAGGCGATCTCCGAGTTCAAGGACGCCGATGGCAAAGTTGTCGGAATGGACTCGATGACGATGCCCTTTCCGCTCGCTAGTCCCGAGCTGATCAGCGGGCTCGAGGTCGGCGATCGGATCGAGATGCAATTCGACGTACGCTGGGACGGCGATCATCCCCTCGAGATCACCGTGATCGAAGCACTACCGCCGGGAACACGCTTGGCATTCGAGCCACCGGCACCCGAGGAGCCGGCACCCGCGCTACCATCGGCCGATCCGCCGTCCCCCAGTGAACTCACAAACGACGACGGTAGCGCAGAATCGGAACCCCCCATCGCCCCTGACAGCTCACCATGAGCAGCGACTCGGTGGTGCCTCGACCGACGATGCGGCAGAGCATCGTCCAGGCCGTAGCCTCTTGGCGCACCGGCTCGGTTTCGTTACTTTCCTTCGCTTCCGGATTGCCCCTCGGCCTGGTGTGGATTGCGATTCCGGACTGGATGCGCAGCGCGGGCGTCGATATTCGCATCGTCGGGCTCTTTACGCTGGCCCAAGCCCCCTGGACCTTCAAGCTGATCTGGGCGCCCTTCATGGACCGTTACGCGCCGCCTTTCCTTGGCCGGCGCCGCGGCTGGGCACTGGTCGCCCAGATCGCGCTCAGTCTTCTGATTTTGCTGCTGGCCGGCGTCGGTGACCACCCGGAAACTCCTTGGGTAGTTGCCGCCCTCGCACTGGCGATCGCTTTCGCCTCCGCGAGTCAAGACATCGCGATCGACGCCTATGCCGTCGAAGTGCTGAAGAAAGACGAGCAAGGGGCAGTCGTAGGAGCTCGCATCGCGGCCTATCGCGCCGCAATGTACGTCGCAGGAGGACTCAGCATCACCCTGGCCGGGGCCACCTCCTGGCCCTTGACCAACGCCCTGCTGGCGGCGGTCTTCCTACCGATGATGCTCGTCACCTGCAAGGCTCCGGCGCCGCCCGACATCCTTATCCAGCCCAAGACTCTACGCGACGCGGTATGGAAGCCTTTCCTCGAGTTTCTCGCTCGCCACCGAGCCCTCGAAATCCTCGCCTTTGTCTTCCTCTACAAAATCGCCGACAACCTGGCGGACGGCCTGCTGCGCCCATTTCTCTTCGACATGGGTTATTCGACCTTCGACCGCGGCTTCTCACTCGCTACCATAGGCTTGCTCGGCATCGTTGGCGGCACGTTCGTGGGCGGATTGTGGACCAACGTCATTGGTCTCGGCAATGCGCTGTGGCTCTTCGGTTTCCTGCAGATCTTCTCCAACATCGGCTACGTCTTCGTCGCCCGCGCCGAGACCCATCAGCTGCTGATGTACAGCGCACTGAGCTTCGAGAAGTTCACCACCGGCCTCGGCACCGGCGCCTTTTCGGTGTTGTTGCTGCGAATGACCCACAAACGCTTCTCAGCCACCCAATACGCACTATTTTCGAGCCTCTTCAGCCTGCCGCGAATCGTCTCTGGCCCCATCGCTGGCTTCACTGTCGACGCCGTCGGCTGGGAAATTTTCTTCTGGGCAAGCATTGCCGCGGGTATCCCTGGATTGCTCATGTTGCAGCGCTTCTCACCCCTGGGGACTCGCGAGCCACAAATCGCGGTCGAAGCGCCGCACGCTCTGGCGCCGTTGTCCAATGCCGCTCTTACTGCTCGTGGCGTAGCCGGCGGCGTGGCAGGTTTTATCTTCGCAACACTATCCTCTGCCTTGCTTGCTGCCCTCAAGGCCGCTCGCGGGGACGACGCAGTCTTCGACTATGGCGCCGCCATCGTGTCCTTGCTACAGCCCAACGGAATCACCGGCTGGCTCAGCCTCCTCGGCTTGGTCATCTTCGGCGCTGTGATCGGTCTGGCCACCGCAGCTGTCGTCGCCGCCCGTCACGGCGCTGGCCGAGGGGCGGAGGACGACTGATCTCCTCAAGGCGTCATGAAGAGCTCGCTCTCTCTGAAGCGTCTTCGCGATCAACCCAAAGCGGCTTAGGTGCTGACGTCACTCGCCCTGAGCTTGCGGAGCTCCCACAATCGACTGGGGCTGAGGGGAATCTCTCGAATCTCAAAGCCGGGATCGCCGAGGGCATCCTCCACCGCTTGGGCAAAAAGCGGCCCGACCGGAATCGCGCCAGCTTCACCCGCTCCCTTGACCCCCAGCGGATTCAGCGGTGACTCGGTGACTTGGTGACCGATCTCGATTCGTGGCACGTCGAGGGAGGTCGGCAATAGGTAATCCATGAACGAGGCATTGAGTAGCTGCCCATCGTCGTCGAAGTGGAGTTGTTCGTAGAACGCATTGCCGATGCCCTGGGCAACACCGCCGTGGATTTGACCGTCGAGGATCAGGGGATTGATGACCGTGCCGCAGTCGTGCACGACGACGTAACGTAGGATCTCGACCTGTAGGGTCTCCGGATCAACCTCGACAATCATCGCGTGGACGCCCGCGGCAGTGGCTCCGCGTTCAGGTCCGAAATAGTCGGTCGACTCGAGGCCGGGTTCGGTGCCGGGTTTGACAGCGCCCCGCATGGGATTGGCCCGCAGCGCCAACTCCCCTAACGGAATGGCCTTCCCTGGCACACCGCGTACCCGCACTTCGCCGTCTGCCAGCTCGAGATCCTCTTCCGACACCTCCAACTCTTCGCTCGCTAGCCGCAGGATCTTTTTTCGTACACCCACCGCGGCGGCATGGATCGCATTGCCCGCTACCACCGCGCCCCGGCTAGCGAACGTCCCCGCTCCCCAATGGAATTGGTCAGTATCACCAGTCACGACTTCGACATCCCGAACATCGACGCCAACCTGGTCGGCGACCACTTGAGCAAACGAAGTCATGTGCCCTTGTCCTTGAGTGCCGACACCGGTGGCGACACTCACCTTGCCGCTCGCTTGGACCTGCACCCGAGCCCCTTCATAGGGTCCGATCCCCGTGCCTTCGACGTAAGCCGCCAATCCCACACCCACCGCTTTTCCTTCAGCCCGCAAGCGCGGCTGCTCGCGCTCGATGAAGTCGTGGTAACCGATTTTCTGCAACGCTTGATCGAGTACAGGCTCGTAATTGCCGCTGTCGTACACCAGCGGTTCAAAGTCTTGAAAGATGATTTCGTGATCGAATGGAAAAGCGTCCGCTGGAATGAAGTTACGGCGCCGGATTTCGGCACGATCGAGACCTAGCTCGCGCGCTGCGAAGTCCAACAAACGCTCGATGACAAAAACGCCGTGCTGGCGCCCCGCGCCACGGTACGGCGTCACGATCGGCTTGTTGGTGAAGACGGCTCGGAACTCGCTGTAGTAGTTCGGAACGCGGTAAGGTCCAAGTAACGTGCACTGGCTGTTGATCGGCACCGTCAGCCCATAGGGATTGTAGGCGCCGTTGTCGTGTAGGAAGATGTCGCTGACGCCCAAGATTTGGCCATCGCGGCTAAGCGCGATCTCAGAGTCATGGACTTGGCCGCGCTCCTGTGTGGTGGCGAAGAAGTTCTCTTCCCGATCCTCGATCCACTTGATCGGCCGACCGAGTAGCATCGACAACCAGGGAATAACAACTTCTTCCGGGTAGAACATCATGATCTTGGGACCGAACCCACCACCGAGAAACGGTGCAATGACACGGACTTGATTCTCGGACAGCCCCAGCATCCCCGCAAGGCCGTTGCGAATCGGAATTGGTGCCTGAGTGGTATCCCACACCGTCAGACGCTGGGCACGTCGGTCCCAGTCGGCAACGACCCCTCGGTTCTCCATCGCAGCAGCGGTGCCACGGTCGTAGAGAAGACGACGATCGAGCACTAGATCAGCCCTCTCCCGGGCGGCTCGATAGTCTCCTTTCTCTTGGATCACATGGGCCGCGATGTTGGCTTCAACATCGTCATGCACCCGCGCCGCGCCGTCTGCCACCGCTTTTTCGAGATCGACCACCGCATCGATCGGCTCATATTCAACCCAAACCTCTTCCGCCGCGTCTTCAGCCAGGTAACGACTCTCAGCCACCACGACGGCGACCGCTTCACGCATATGTCGCACTTTACCCTTGGCCAACGGTACCTGTGTCCGCTGAGTGAACTCACAACGCTCGATCGTTGGCGGAGGCGGCACCAGCAAAGGGCCGGGCTGCCAATAGTCTCCGAGGTCGGCGGCAGTGTAGACCGCCAGCACGCCATCGCGCGCGACAGCCGCTGAAACGTCGATCGAGGCAATTCGGGCGTGCGCATAAGGACTACGAACAAACGCCACATGTCCTGTTCCAGGAAGATTGACGTCATCGACAAAAAGAGCCTGTCCCGTCAGCAGACGCGGATCTTCGTTGCGACGGAGACGTTGGCCGAAAGCTCGGGTGGACATCTGGCTCTCCTCTGAAACCCAATGGATTTGATCCCCGGAGTCTATCCCACTAAGTGATTGATTTGCTGACGTTTGGGCCGCAAGTCCTGGTTGTTGTCAGCCTGCGGAAAATTTGTGGATAAACAACGGCCTATACCCCAGCGTCAGTTATTTCTACTCCCAGAGCAAATGCCTCATCGATCCACAGAAAGCTAATAAGCACCTTTCTAACCATTACTTACAAAAAATAGCACGACTCCTATGAGCGTCATACATCGACGCCGAGCGAGTTTTCCACAGAATTTCTCACCTCGAAGCAAGTTGGCGCCGCAAGGCGGCCATTTTCGACCTGGAAGGAGCCCGTCGCAGGCGATCAACAGATGAACTGGAAAACCCTGTGGAAAAACCACCGGAAAACTCGTCTGAAGCCTGGATTCATAGATCCAAATGCACTTTGCACAAAGAACTGTGCAAGGCCGACAAAGGTCTATTTATCAATGGTTTAGCAATAGTGGCCCGCAACGCCCGAAACACACGTCTGCAAGATCTCGTCCGTTTTCCACAGCAATTTTCTCATGCGCTACTTGAGGGTTTTCGTAAGCCCTGCTGTGGCGAAGCTTAGGACTCAAGATGCCAGGTAAAAAGATTAGAAGGCATATCCGACAAACTCCTCGTCAACAATGCTCGAGAGCAGCCCTCAAATCCGCAATCTTGACTGGCTTACTCACGTAGTCATCCATTCCAGCAGCTAGACAGTGCTCGCGATCTCCTCGCACCGCGTTGGCGGTCAAGGCGATCAATCGTGGCCCCGCCGGAGCCGTCCACCGCTGCCGGATCCGACGAGCAGTCTCGAGACCGTCCAGCTCCGGCATCTGCACGTCGAGAAGAACCACATCGTAGGTCTTACGATCGAGCGCCGCGAGGGCTTCCAAACCGTTGGACGCCACATCAACCAAACATCCCAATCGTTGCAACATTCTCACGGTGACAATTTGGTTGACCGGATCATCCTCAGCCAGAAGAATCCGCAGCGCCTTATCCCGCTGCAACAATGAGAGCCCGGTAATGTTGCGCCGCACACGGATACTCTGACTAGGGGTCCCGAAGACCGCAACCAGACGTTTGAGGAGCTCCCGAGATCTCACCGGCAAGATCAACCGGCCCGCCGGTTGCTGTGAGGGCTCCAGCTCGGCTTCGTCTCGAGCGTTGATCCTACGGATCGTAATCCAGGGCATCTGACGCCGACTCAGCTCGGGAAGGAGTGCGCGATGTAGCCATTGCCGTCCCTCTCCGCCCCAATCACCGAGAATCATCACGTCGAAATCCTCACGACTACGCAGCCAAGCCAACGCTTGATCCGGCGAATCCGCGAGCCTCGGAACCATACGCCAGGCGGTGAGATCGTCGACCAAAATGCGCTGCGTGAAGATGCCTTGCTCGAGAATCAGAGCTCGGCGCCCCTCGAGCTCGGCTTGAGACACTTGCAGATGGAGATCTAAAGACGACGAAACCGGCTGCAGCGGCAGTCGACAGTGAAAAACAGAACCTCTTCCGACCTCGCTCTCAACTCCCATTTCTCCACCCATCAGCCGGCACAACCGGCGACTGATCGCAAGCCCCAATCCTGAGCCACCGTAACGTCGACTATTCGAGACATCAAGCTGGCTGAAGACTTCGAAGAGCTGCCCCAGCTGATCCTGCGGTATCCCGATACCGGTATCGGTCACTTTGAAGATCACCTCGTTGGTCTCTTTCGCGCGATCTCCCTTACGGCTCTCCGCAAACGTCACATCGAGCAGAACTCCCCCGCGGTCCGAAAACTTGACCGCATTGCTCAGCAGGTTGATTAGGATCTGCCGCACCCGTTGGGCGTCACCCTCGAAGGAGGCTGCCAGCCGCCGATCGACGGAATAGGCTAGATCCAGGCCCTTCTCTGCTGCTTTCGAGGCAACCAGCGCCAACGACTCTTCAACCACGTCGAGCAGACGAAAAGGTCGGGTCTCCACAGTCAACTTGCCCGCTTCGATCTTGGAAAAATCGAGGATGTCATCGATCAGCGCAAGCACGGCATCACCGCTCGAGCGCGACAGAGTTGCGTACTCTTGTTGCTCTGGTGTCAAGTCCGTATCGAGTAGCAGATCCGCTACCCCGATCACACCGTTGAGTGGTGTCCGGATCTCGTGACTCATGTTGGCCAGAAACCGAGTTTTGGCCTCGCTCGCTTCGACCAGCTGGCGGGTGCGCTCGTCGACCCGCCGCTCAAGATCCTGCTGCAATCCCTCGAGCTCGACATGGGTGCGCAGAAACTGATTCGCCAGCGAAGCCGCCAACGCCAGTACCAGGAACGCGAAACCAAAAGCGATCCACCGAGGGCCGGCGATCAGCCCACGATCGACGGCGACGTCACGCAGAAAAACAGCGATCGCGAGAACGGTTCCGATCGCCAGGATCCGAGCTTCCGGGTTGTGCCTCCAAGCTTCGCGAAAGATCGTCCACAACGAGTAACCGACCATGATCACCAGGGTCACTTCCCAATAGGGCAGCACCCAGATATTGAGCGCGAGTCCCGGGGTCACCGCGACGAGCAAACCGGTCGCCACAGTGAGCCCTTGGTAGGCTCGCCATCCGCGCCCGATGTGTAGGCCGAGAAGTGGCCACACCAGTTGCACGAAAACCGCCACCAGGGTAAAGAGCAGGAGGTACTCCATCTCCTTGAGCAATAGGAAGCTGTCGCTCAGGTTGTACTTCCATTGCGTACGGAGCAACGAGTACCCGCCAAATGCCAGAGAGCAGACGCCGAACCACAAATAACCATTGAGCTGAGGTCGACGCCGGTAGAGCTCCAAGTGGAATAGCCCGAGGAGGACAAAAAGACCTGCGAGGAAAACCTGCAGCTGCTCCGAACGCAGCTCGTGCCTGGCCAGGTCCTCGATATGCCCGAGCAGAAACGGTCCACCATGGGGTCCGTCCATATCCCTCGCGGTATCGGGTGACTTCCAGACTCGCAGTGCGATGACCAGGCGGCCATTTGCATCGATGGCGCGTGGCGGAATGGCATAGGATCGGTGGCGGTCGTAGTCGATGCTCGGGTTTGGCGGCAAACTCCCAACACCGCCAAGACGAACGCCGCCGACAAAAATCTCATAGGCGCTATCGACCTTGCCGATCGTCACCCCGAGCCGCAAGGCACCGCGATCTTCAAGCGAGAGGGAGCTCCCCCTGGCGTCGAGCCTGACCGTTCGCCGGTACCAGGCCATGCCGATATCGTCACTCGACACGAAGCCGGTCGGTACCATCACTTCAAGCCAGTCCGAATCGTCATAGTCTGGGGCGGCCCATGCGAGCTCGTCGCCGGGTCGAGTCTTCCACCTGCCCTCGAGACTGCTCAGACGATAGTCGAGTGCCCCAATCTCGACGATCTGCTCAGTTTGGACCTCGTCCGCAAACCCCAAGACAGCCACTACGGCCGCGGCAACAACACTCCGGGCCCTCAGCTGGCGCCTCAACCAAGAAGTACTCCCCCGGGAGACGCCCGGGGACAAGCTCGAGACGCAAGTTCTAGATTGGGAGGCTTTTTCGCTCACGGGAATCCTTTTCGGCTGCCCCCCTGCTAGCTCCAGTTCGGGACCGAGCTCACGGCTTCAAGCTAAAACCGTATGTTACCCCTAACTATGATGATTACGCCCCCCGACTGTGACCACCCCTGGTCATCAGAAGGAGGGTCAAGCCAGTCTGACGTCAGACGATTCTGACTTAAATCGCACAAAGTAGAGGCTTACGCCCACCGAAAATTGGCGGTCCACAAAAGGATCAACAGCAGACGCGGAAAAGCCTGTGGAAAAAGCGCCGGAAAAGACTCTAAAAGCCCGGATCCACAGGCCTCTAACCACATTGCACAACAAAATGTGCAATGCCATTTAAACACCTGATTTTAAAAGCTTTAGTCAAGACGTTTTCGGCACTGGACGCCTCGATTGGATGCGTTGTCAATCAGTTTTCCACAGAAAAGCCTCATGCGCTACTTTAGAGGTTCTGTAAGCTCTTGAATGGCAAGACTTAGCCCCTCACTGGCCAGTCAAAAGATTCAAACGGACCTCTTGGCGACACCCACGCCAATGTCTTCAAAGCACTCCCGCGGAGCTCAAGACTTGCTGGAAGTTGCGCCAAGCCCTCCCCCGGTGGGCCAGCTCGTCTTTGACTTCAGGGTCGAGCTCCGCGCAGGTCTGTTGATGGCCCTCTGGCACAAAAACAGGGTCCCAACCAAAGCCGCCTGCGCCTCGGGGCTCAACGACGAGCTCGCCTCGCGCTTCAGCTTCACCGATCAAGATGACATCGTCCGCTCGGTAAAGTAGTGCGCACTGGGCGATCGCCTTCGGATCCCCCAACGCATGGACGGTGCGGGCAATCCCTTCAGGGCCGATGGCTTCGAGCATCCACTTGACGAGGGGTCCCGGAAAACCACCCATGGCGGGTAGCGACAAACCCGTCTCCTCGACCACCACCGGCCGCTGTAGACGGCGCCATGCTTCGTCACCCTTGGCGCGTAAAACTTCCAATAGATCTAGCGACTGAATCTCCGGCAAGTCGAGGGGTTCGCACTCCAAGCGACATCCCAAAGCCCTTTCGGCCTCGATCAGCTTGTTGCGATTGCCGGTGACAAGAGTGAACGGCGGTCTGGGTCTTGTAACCACGCTGGGCTTCACGGCCGCACCAGGTTTCACAAGCGCACTAGGTTTCACGAGCGCACCACGCGGTGAGCGACGATCGGCTGACTCAATCCCTTGAGCTGAATCTCACCCAGGCTGACGGTCGGGATACGATCCGCGAGCTGCCGATAGGTCGTGTCCCCTAACACGATGTCCCCGGGGGTTGCGACTTTCTCTTCGAGACGTGCGGCAACATTGACGGTGTTGCCGAGCACTGTGTAATCGACCCGCAGTTTGGAACCGATATCCCCCACTACAACCGGCCCGGAGTTGATGCCGATGCGCGACGCGATCCGGCGCTGCCCCTGGCGCTCTCGCTCAGCGTTCCAGGCGTCGAGCCCCTCACTGAACTCTACCGCGGCCTGCACAGCGCGATAGGCATGATCCGGCTGGCTCATCGGCGCGCCGAAAAAGGCCATCACACAGTCACCGATGAACTTGTCGAGGGTGCCGCCATGTCTGAAGATGGCGTCCACCGCCAAAGTGAAGTAGCCCTCCATGAGCTCGGCGACTTCCTCCGGCGCTGCTTTTTCGGAATACGCGGTAAAGCCTACGATGTCAGCGAAGAGCACTGAGACCTCGGCCTGCTTGAGGCGACGCAGAGCTTCGTCACCCACCGCGGTCCCTTGCTGCATGACCTCTTCGATCACCGCCGGTGAATGGTAACGCTCGAGTCGGCCTCGGATCTGCCGCTGGAACTCTGCCTCGCGGGCGTTCCGATTACGCTCGATCGCCACCGCACAGTAGTTCGAAAGAGCGGCCAGGAGGTCGACATCCGGCCCCTTGAAGCTGCCAGTGTGATGGGGCGTATCCACCTGCATCACCCCGATGATCTTCTCACCGGACCATAGCGGTGCGCACATCGCTGCCCGGATCTGATGGATACGCACCGACTCGGTTCCCGCCAGCCGTTGGTCGGAAAGCGCATCGTAGGTCAGGAGCGCAACGCGCTCTTGAATCACTGACTCGAGCATCGTTTTCGAGATCGGCACTTCGCTCTCGGGCCGCAGCTCGAGGTGCTCGTTGACCCGCACCAACTCACACTCGAGCTCACCGGTTTCCTCATCCCGAAGCAAGATGAAGCCGCGATCGACAGGCAACGCCTCGAATGCGATCTCCAACACATGCTTGAGAATTTCGTCATCGTCCTCGGTGGTGATCAGCAGCCGGGCAAGACGGGTCAAAAAGCCAAAGATCTTGCTGCCATAGGCTTCATCCAACGCCTCCCGCTTACTCTTGCGAACCGCCGAAGAGATACCCGGGGTGCCCGCCACATCGAGCCCGTAGTCGGCCGAAAGATCGGAGATCGAACGGACAATCGTCGCGTTGGAGATTGCCGATTCACCGCCCAGCGGCGGCGGTCTGACGGTCTCCAGAGCTGGCGACCCATCTGGACCTTGACGCTGCCCCGACGCGGTCACAGCCCGCAGCTGCTCCTTGACGTCCGACGGAATCGCGGTGTCGACCTCGGTCGGAGCCATCTCGTCGAGAACGGACACAGAGCTCTCGATCACCAGCTCGAAAACCCCTATCTTGAGCCGATCCCGCAGTTGTACGCGAGAGCGCTGAACCGTGGCACCGTTGACCTGGACTCCATTGGTGCTCTTCAGGTCATAAAGCACCCAGTCCTCGTTCTCGCGGCGCAACGCCGCATGACGGCGGGACACCGAGTAGTCTGGCAGCACCACTTCGTTGTCGCCACTGCGTCCGAAACGAATTTCGGTCCCCGACAAGGCCACCAGCTTGTCTTCGCCTTCGACGCTGAAACGTAGCTGCAACATCGAGGTCACTCCGCGTCCCAGGCCGCCCGGCTCAAACCGACGACGGGAGAGGATCCCGCTCCAGAGGCATCGTCATGCAGCGCGGCCCTCCGCGCGCCCGCGACAGCTCGTTGTCGAGCAGTGTCACCACGGTTGGCCCTTGATCGAGCAGCTGTTCGCGTCCAGCAATGACATCCGTTGCCGCCACCACCCTCCAGCCACGGCGCGCCAGCTCTTCGGTGGTGCGGCGGTTGCGGCGATAGGTCGCTATCACCCCGGGAGCGATCGCAAACGCATTGGCGCCGTCCGTCCACTGTTCACGTTGCTGGTCGATCAGACTTCGCGACCCGCCACACGGCACCAGCTCGACATCGATCCCAACTCCCGCCAGGCCGCTGCGCAGACCATCACACAGGGTGTAAGACAGCTCGCGAGCCTCGAGATCGATGCGATACACGTCCCCGGCTTCCGCTCCCCCCGGGGGGATGACCGGCAAATAAGCCAAACCCAAACCGTGATCGATGAAGGTCAATACGGTATCGAGGTGCATGTAAGACCGTCTGGACGGCAGCTCGACCACCATCAGAGTCTTGAAGGACGTCTCGCGGCGCCGCAGGCAACGGGCTAGAGTCTCGACTCCCCGCCGATTGGTGCGTTCGGAAAGACCGACCAGCAGCACCTCTGGGCTCGGTACCAAAACGTCGCCGCCTTCCAGATACGGCGTCCGTGGACCGTCGGCGGCACCTTCGACGCGGACGTCGATGAGTTCCGCAAAGCCAGCCATCGCAGGATGGCTCTCGAATACCGTCTGAGCCAACAACGGTTCGCGATCACGTGCGTCGGTCGCCATCG
>JAJCXQ010000839.1 GCA_029263355.1 Acidobacteriota bacterium
TCCCGAACGAGCCGCCGCTAGCGCCAGCGCGGCGCGTATCGACGGCCTCTCGAGGGCTTCGGATGCCATCAAAGGTTCGAGCCGCAGTGCTTCATCGTCCATACCGAGGAGCTCGACTAAAAGCTCGAGATAGGGTTGTGCGGCCTCGACGGCGCCCTGACTCCGCTCAAAAGCCAGCGCCAACCGGGTCTCAGCGGCCTCGTAGTCGTAGTCGTCGAGTGAGCGACGCGCCCGGCTGAGGAGCTCCTCGACCGAAGCCGCACGATCCTCTGGATCGGAACGCGCCTCGATGATCGTGAAGTCGACCTCTGCCACTTCGGGCTGGGCTTGGAGATCAAGCTGACGTTGGACCCAGGCACGAGCGTCCGGGTCGAGCTCATCGAGCAACGCGTGACAGGCGTCGCGAGCGCCCGAGCGATGATCGAGACTGACCACGTCGCCGCCGGTCTGCTGAGCCGTTGCCCGCGTCACCGCCAGATTCTCGTCACCGAAACGTCGAATCAACAGGCTCTGGAGCTTGGATTTGAGCTGATAGCGCCGTGCTTTCTCTTTGGCAGCCAACTGGCGCTGGGTCGGGTTGATCGCGTGGATGAGATCGAAGAGATCCTCGACCCGGACAGCCACCCGGCCGTCGAGCACGTCGAGAGGCTCGGGGAGACGACGCAGGGACCGCTTTGTTTTGTATTTGCCCATTCCCGACCGTGATCTATCCTGTCGAGTAAAACTAACGTTGATCCAGATAATTATTGCCGATATCCAGAGAACGAACAACACCAACACTTCGCTCTCGACAACCATGACAACCCACAACTCAGTCTGCTGACTGTTAAACTGCTCAGCTTACGTGCCCCCTTCCAGGAGACCGAGATGACCGAATCCGCAACCCTTACGATGCCACAGATGCCGTCCTGCGATCATCGTCCACGCCCCTACGAAGGACCCTCCGCCGAAGAGGTCCTGGCCTTGCGGCGGCAAACCGTCAACCCAGCGGTCTTCACCTACTACAAGAGGCCGTTGATGATCACCGACGGCCACATGCAATACCTCTTCGACGAGACCGGCCGTCGTTATTTGGACTTCATCGCCGGCATCGCGACCGTCTCCTGTGGCCACTGCCATCCCAAAGTCACCGCCCGAGTGATCGAGCAGGTATCGCGGTTGCAACACGCCACCACCTTGTACCTGCACCCGACCCTACCGCGCTTCGCGGAGCAGCTACTCGCCAAGCTGCCGCCGGAGCTCGACACTGTCTACTTCGTCAACAGCGGCAGTGAGGCCAACGATCTGGCGCTCACGATGGCGCGACTCTTCACCGGCCACCGCGACGTCATCGCCGTGCGCAACGCCTACCACGGTGGCGTCGCTACCGCCCTAGGACTGACTTCACACAGCACCTGGAAGTATCCGATCCCCCACGGTGAAGGCATCCATCACACCGTCTGCCCGGATCCCTACCGTAGCCCTTTCGAGGGCACGCCGGAAGAGATCGCCGAACGCAGTGCCGATGATGTGGCGGATCTCATCCGCTTCACAACCTGCGGCAAGGTCGCGGCCTATATCGCCGAGCCGATCCAGGGAGTCGGGGGCACTACCTATGGCGCTTCGGGCTATCTCGAACGCGCCTACGCCATCACCCGCGAGCACGACGGACTATGCATCTCCGACGAAGTCCAAACCGGTTTCGGCCGCACCGGCGACCACTACTGGGGCTTCGAGAACTTCGACGTCGTACCCGACATCGTGACCATGGCCAAGGGCATCGGGGGTGGGTTTCCCTTAGCCGCGGTCGTCACCCGACGAGAGGTCGCTGAGCCGCTGGCGACACGAATCCACTTCAACACTTTTGCCGGCAACCCGGTATCGATGGCCGCCGGCCTGGCGGTGCTGGAGACCATCGACGAAGACGGGCTGCAGGAAAATGCCCGAGTCGTCGGCGGCCATCTCAAGACCGGCCTCGAGAAACTCGCCGAGCGCCACCCCTTGATCGGCGTCGTCCGCGGCATCGGCCTAATGCTCGGCGTCGAGCTGGTGCGCGACCATGCCACCAAGGAGCCCGCCACCACCGAGACCGCCGAAGTCTTGGAAGCGGCCCGCGACCTGGGCGTGTTGCTTGGTAAGGGTGGCCTCTATGGCAATGTACTGCGCATCAAACCGCCGCTATGCATCACCCGTGGGGATGTCGACTTCGGTCTCGCCGTCCTCGATCGGGTCCTGACTGAGGTTGAAGACGGTTAGATAGATCGCATCACCCAACCGAACACCACATCCGAGAAGAAATTATTGTGAAGGACCTATCGTGAAGCTTCGTTACTCTGCCTGTACTCTCGCCGTCGTCATCTGCTTGTTGCTCTCCGCTTGTGGGATCGCACCACCGATCTCTATTGGCCAAAAAGAGTCAACGGTCGGTCAAGGAATTGTCATCAGCCTCACCAACACCTCCGACAAACACCTGCACGAAGTGGTGGTGGATATTGAGAGCCCTGACGGCGAAGCCAAACAATTCGTCATCCCAACACTGACCCCTCACGAGTCGTTCAACCTCGGCTGGATGAAGCTCGATGGCTGGCCGATTCCCAAGGGCTCGCGTGTGAAGGTATCCGCCAAAGACTTCGCGATGGCGGTCGGCCCGCAGAAGCTCTAACTAGAGTCCATCCAGAAACCTGTTTCTCGCCTCCCAGGGAGGTCCCTGTGGAGCGAGCACGCGGCGATTATGTATGAGCAAGAGAACAGTTCCTCGCTCTTCAAACTATTGTAACCAATGAGGTTGGCGGACATTGAGGCGCCGAGGCGAGTTGCGCAGCTGCGCGCGCAGTCCACAGGGGGCGACCGGACAATCGGTGTTCTTGGATGCAATCTAACTAGATCGTTGTGTCCAGCTGGCTTGAAACACGCAGCATTCATCGCCGCGGCTGACGCAGTTCGGCTGTGTCACCTCACCCGACTCGGCGCCGGCGGCTTTGCCCATACCCGTGATCCAACCAGGCAAAAGGTTGCAGTGATAGGGCGAGATATCCGGGAAGCCACGCAAAGTAGCTCGTAGCGTCCCGTCGCCGACTTCGGTTTCGAACGCTCCGGTATCGCAGTACATCGGCCACAAGGGGGCGGCATTCCTCAACAATCGCTCGACCGTGGTCTGGCCCGAGAACAACTCGAACATCGTATTGCCTTCGAATTGTGAAGTGAAAAGCCCGACCTCGGCCATGAACTCGGGGTCACCTTCACCCATGCGTTCGCAAACCGCCTGCAGCATCTCTTGGTAGACCGCATAGGGGTACCACTCGCCGCGCTGAATCTCCGTTTCGTAGGTGGCAGCGACATCGCTGGATAGATCCTTGGCGATGGCTGCGACGCCACCAGGATACTCTGAGTGCTTGACGTACTTCAGCACGCCTCTGATTGCAAAACCCCTGATCTTCGTCATCCACGACTCCCTTTGAGCGCGCCCCCCCCGGCCGTGCCCGGGGGTCGTGTCGAGCGCCCCGTGCCGCGACGGGGTGCGTTGGGGGGGTGGCGGGGGGGGCGGCGCCGGGCGCGGCGCGG
>JAJCXQ010000840.1 GCA_029263355.1 Acidobacteriota bacterium
GCCCTCATCGTCTAGCCAGGTTAGGACACCAGCCTTTCAAGCTGGCGACACGGGTTCGAATCCCGTTGAGGGTACCATCTGGCCTCCAGCCACCAAATCGCTCTGTAAGTAGCTGAGATCGAGGCTTAGGTCTTTGATAGACCGAACTGCTCTGGGTACGGGCAGGCCTTCATGAAGCCGAGCAGAGGTCATTGGGCGAGGCATCCGCCATCCGTTCGCGACTGGTCTCGGGTAATACCCGCTACGCGTCAAGACCATCATGATCGAGGTGATGATCCGTCACCTGCCTGATCGAGGCGGCGGGCGCCAGACGACCCGCCGCCTAGGCTGACCCCACATAAGGGCGCAGCGTCTGGCTTGATCAGTAGATTGGCTCAGAGTCTGAACCCAGACCGATTTCGGGTCTGGATCTACTGTTTACGAACTAGGTCCAGTTGCGCAGGCCCAATAGCCGTCCAGGACACCTAAGGCGTATTCTTTTTCGCCGTTGGTCCACGCAAGGTCAATCGTACGATCCCTGAGCTGCCAGTCGTTTGGGAAACTATACACACCCTGAGCGATGTCACAACCTACACTGTAGCCTTGTCCATAGGTTGCAGCATAGGCAGCGCCAGCACACAACAGGATCAGCAAGCCGACCAATAGAGCGGAAAAGCGTCTTCTAATTCTTCGATCCATTCTCAAAGTCCTCCTTACGCAACAATGTGGTTCACACCCGCTGTGCGCGGCACCGAGTGTGTGAAGCGAACCTTCATCGACTTGTCGCGTCAGAATCTAAGAAAGAGGCTCAAGAAATCTCAGCCGTTGTCTCGAGGCTGCTTCGGACGACCGGGAGAGCACACCTCACGCTGCTCCGCGATGGCCTCTGAAATCGACCGGAGCTTTGAGTGGTTCGGCGGCAAAACGTCCTGGAGAATCGTCTCGGCCTCGAGAAACCGTGCCAAAGCGGTGCGGCAGTCGCCCTGCTTTCTCGCCAAGTATCCAAGGTTGAACAATCCTGTCGCGACGTTAGGATGGCCTGCTCCGAAGCCCTTGCGGTCGATCTCGACAGCGCGCTCAAAGAGCGCCCTAGCGGCCTCGAGATCACCCTCCTCATCGCGCACTATGGCGAGGTTGTTGAGACTAGGAAAGTTCCGGATGCTCAGGTCCAAGCGCTTGTTCATGAAGACGGAGGGACCGCTCCAAGTAAGTGACGGCTAATGGCCTCTCTCCAAGCTCGTTGAGCACCAGCCCCAGATTGTCGAGAGTCAGTGCGATATTCAGATCGTTCTCGTCGAGATAGCGTTCACGTAACTTGAGCGCTTTTTCCAGAACATCGCGAGCCAGGTCGAGTTTGTGTGTGCGCCGGTACACCATCCCAAGATTGTTGAACAGCCGAGCCAGCCGTACATCGTCTGAACCGTAGCGGGCTTCTTCGATCTCCAGCGCTTCCTGGAGATAGCTCAGGCTAAGATCGAATTCCCCCAACTCGAAGTAGGCTTCGGAAGAAGCAAAAAGAGCATTGACGATATTGTCGCGATGCTCGCCCGGATTCTTGCGGAACACCGCGAGTGCGTCTTCGCCAAAACTCCTCGCCTGCTTGAAGTCTCCCAGACTCTTGTAGCTATAGCTCAATGCCAACATCAGCTGCGCCTGAGCGAGAGGCTGCTCGAGAAGCTCATTGCGGACTCGGCGGGCCCCGGCGTCGAGCACTTCCCGCAACGTGATGTCGCGCTTCGTGCCTTGGGTAGGATCGGAGGCATCAAAAAGCCCGATGAGAAAGTCGGTGATCTGCTGGGCCGAAGCCGCAGCATCCCGCGCTCGCCGACTCTCGGCATCGGCCTTCTCGGCCTGAGCCCGTGCGCTTTCTTCCGCGTGCTGAGCACGGATCAGTCCGATGGTTGTGCCGACGATGCCAGCCATAATGGAAAGCAAAAAGAGAGCGCTGACCAACGCCGCCAATCGGTGCCGCCGGCCCCATCGGAACACCTGCTCCAAAGCACCAGCTTAGGACGCCAGGAGGGGTTCACCATCCTGGTAGCGGCGAATGTCCTCAGCCAGTTCCCCGCACGATTCGTAACGGTTAGCGGGAGCCTTGGCGAGCGCCTTCATGAGGATTCGGCTCAAGTCTCCGCGCAGAAAACGTCTCAGGGATGCCACACTCACACCACGCTGACCGGCGATGCGGAAAGCATCGGGGTCATGGTGCAATCTCTCACTCGGAGGGGATGGGGTCTGGTGATGAATCCCTTCGAGCACCCTCGAAAGGCCAGCCTCTCTGAGATCAGGTAGCTCGAGGGGGCGCCGGCCGCTGAGCAACTCGTACAACAGCACCCCGAGGGAATAGACGTCGCTTCGAATGTCGACCGTACCGCTCGCACCGCCCGCTTGTTCAGGGCTCATATAGTCGGGTGTGCCGAGCCACTGCCCAAACTCGGTCAAGAGAAGCGAAGCTTGATCTGGCGCCTCCGCCGTCTCCTTCTCGAACACCTTGGAGATACCGAAATCGATGATCTTGGGAACCGGTCTGTCTTCGTCGATCACCAAGATATTGGTCGGCTTGAGATCGCGATGGATGACACCCTTGCGGTGGGCGTGGCGAACCCCCTCCAAGACCTCCTGAAAAAGCTCTAGACGTTGTTTGATGGTCAGGCACTCAGCGTCGCAATACTCGGTGATCGGTCGACCGACAAGATGCTCCATCACAACGTAAGGACGGCCTCCCGGACCTTCTCCGGCATCGTGGATCCGGGCGATGTTCGGATGGTTCATCAGAGCAAGGGCTTGGCGTTCGTCGCCATCGAGAGGTTCATCACATCGGCGGTCTGAGCGTTGGTCAAACCACCAAAAAAACGCAGCTCGACGATCCGGTGCTGCCGGGGATCTACGCTCTTCAAATCATCCAGGGCCTTGTCGAGAGCCAGTAGATCGACAGATCTCGCTGAAGTGACTCTGAGAACATCGCTCAGGGTGACCCGGACCGCCCCTCCGCCACGCTTGGCCTTCTGTTTTTCGCGGTAGTGGTCCACGAGAATACGTCGGATGAGGCGCGAGGAAAAAGCGAAGAACTCCGTTCGGTTCTCGAGACGGACACTGTGCTGTCTAAGAAGGCGCAGGTAGAGTTCGTTGACAATCGCCGTCGGTTGGAGAGTATGGTTTGAAAACTCTCGACGGAAGTGGGATCTAGCCAGAGCACGCAACTCATCAAACACGACGGGCATGAGCTGATCGATGGCCCCAGGGGATTTCTGAGTCCATTCTTGGAGGAGCCCAGTGATGTCGGTCTCTCTCGCCATACCTTGAAACTGCCCCCTCGCTCGACGGCGTGCGGCCGGTCGAGACACAAGACAAGGTCCCTGTCGCACCCGGCAGATTACTCAGATCTTTTGTCCAGGTTATACTACAAGATAGCCTGAACGACGTATTGCAGCTGGACGTGAGGGGGCCAATCAGCGGACGTCGAGCCCACGATCTTCCCTTGGATCTCATCGATCGGCCTGGTGGCTAACGCCGCGTGCTGTTTGGCGTCAAACTGAAACCCGGAGAGAGATCGCAGACATCCATCCGCAGCTCCAAGTTGAGTGCATGAAGCAGATGGAGCGAAGTCTTAGGACTCGCTCCATTGCGCTGCAGAACCCGGTGCCTGGGTTCAGCACCGGCTGCCCCTCTCACCAAGCCGCACAGAGCAGCTCTTCAAGATCCACTTCCGGGATCGACGGTCGCAACTCGTCCAGTCTCTTCGGTGTTTGACCCAACACGACTTCGAGGAGATCGCAACCAAACTCAGTGTTGAATTGATCCATCATCGTTCGGGTGAGTTGTATGTCAGCTCTGGCTTCGTCCAAACCATATTTTTCCGCTTGAGACATGGTGTAGTAACCTCTCTGAAAGTCCGGCCACGCGATGTCGAGTTGGCTAACGCCAGAAGTCGGGACTCGCTACCCGTCTGTTGCTCCGACGCACGCCAGAACCTACTAGTGAGGAGACGCCAGCAGGTCCTGAGAAGGCCCTTCAAGTTCCCGATAAGATTCCATCACCGACATCACAAGTGACATCACATGCGTCTGAATTTGCGAGCCGTTTTGTCGCAACAATTTTCCTCGCCGATCTAGATCGCTGCGCGAGGCTCGAAGCCGGCTACTTTTCGGACCAGACAGCGAGCTCGTTGCCAGAGGGATCCAAGAAATGGAACCGGCGGCCACCGGGGAATGTGAAAGGTTGCTTCACCAGCTGGCCCCCTGCATCTTGGACGGCGATAATGGTCGATTCGAGGTCGGCCGAATACAGCACGACGAGCGGCCCGCCGCGGTCGACCTTCGGGCCCTGACTCAATCCTCCGACTTCACCGCCACCGGGTCTCTTGATCCCCGCGTACGTAGGTCCGTAGTCTTGGAAATCCCAGTCGAATGCGGCGCCGTAGAAGCGTTTGGCGGCGGCCAGATCCAAGACGGTGAATTCGACGTAGTCGATCATGTGATGTTGCTGTGTCATCGTTCGATCCTTACAGTGTCTGTCCTCGTGGTCGCGCAGCCACCCAGAGTCAAGTAGAGAGCTGCGGCCAAGGCGAGCGGTAACCTTCCTACTCTTTGTGTCAAAAGGTACATGTCGGCTCCTTCACGATCGAGTGTCGATCTACCTTTCAAGTGTGCTGCTCTGAAGTGTACCGCCCCCCTGCTGACACCATCCTGTCAGGAGATCTTTTGAGGAAGATCACTAGGCAACAGCTCGAACCGCTCAATACCCGTCGAACAGACCAAAATCTGAAACCTCTGGACGACAAAGGACATCAAAGCTGCGAGGCCAGCGATAGTATTAATGACGCCGCGATCCGACGAGTGGACTCAAGTATCGATTTGTTGCGTGATGCTCTAGGCGACTAGCCTCAACGCGCGACCGAGCGAGAATGACCCAAAAGAGAGGTGTACGATGAAACAAACCCTCCTCTGCGGCCTATTGGTCGCCTTCGGCCTGTGGGCTTGGTCGACGCATCAACCAGCAAGCGCCACCCCAGATAGTGTTACTCCCGGCAGTGCTACTCCGACTAGTGACACGGCCAACGGCGCCCCCCCCAACAGCGAAAGGACCAAGAGAGTGTACGCCAAACCCAAAGAAGAAGACTTGCGTTCCCAGCTGACTCCAATGCAGTACAAGGTGACTCAGCAGGATGGTACCGAGCCACCGTTCCGCGACAATATGTGGGACAACAAGAAGCCCGGTATCTACGTCGACATCGTCAGCGGCGAACCGCTGTTCAGCTCCAACGAGAAGTTTGACTCCGGCACCGGTTGGCCGTCATTCTACGCTCCGCTGGAAAAGGACCATATCGTCGAGAAGAGCGATCGTAAGCTGTTCATGGTCCGCACCGAAGTCCGTTCCAAACACGGCGACTCCCATCTCGGTCACCTCTTCAACGACGGTCCACAGCCGACCGGCCAACGCTATTGCATCAACGGGGCCAGCCTGCGATTCATCCCGGTCGAAGATCTGGATAAAGAGGGCTATCCCGAGTACCTGAAGCTCTTCGAGAGCAAGTAGCCGATCCACTCCGGCTCCGCACAGGAGCCGGAGTCACCCGTCCTCAGCCCCACATCTGCTGACGGACGGTTACCAAGCGAGTCCGGCTTCGACCCCGAGTCGAACCAGGCCACCAACAATGGCGACAGCAACCGCCGGCCAAACACTCAACGCACGCTCGCGGATCATGCCGAGGGCAAGGCCAACCAACAAAGCTGCAAAACCGGTCATGGCGAGTTCGAGCGCCGAGTCGAGATGTAGCGGCGGTCCCGCGATCCAGATCTTCGACACCGCGGACGTCGCTAGCGCGTAGAGGAACGCGGACGCTAATACCGGTGACGACAAGAACCACCGGCTACCGGCGGTTTGCACCGGTGAATCGAGAATCAGCAGTCCGTGGACCAAACCACGGAAACATAGCTCGAGACCAACCGCTGCCACCATTGAAGCCGCCGTAGCAATCAGCAATGCCTCCGCGTCCAAGGTGATCTCTCGGGGTATCCAAGCACCACCCGCGGCGGCAGCTACCCAGGCCAGCGGCGCGAGCACCAGCCAGTCGCGCCCCGCGGCGCGACGCCAGCCAAACAGCCATGTCCAGCCGCGAGACAGCTTGCGCGTCAACAACCAGGCTCCCAAGCCAATCACGACGGCTGCTAGAGCAACTTCGCTGGCGGCACGAGCTGCAACCGGCTCGACGGTGAGAAATATCCGTGAGGCCATGACCGCCACCCAAGCCGCCAAGGTGAGCAACACCGCCCACAGCGACGCGGTGGCGTATCGCTGCAAGTTCTCGAGAGGGCGCACTTGCTTATACGTCATCTTGAGGATCTTGGCGATCTCGCGCGGTGTCAGAGCCGTACCCGCGGGACGCGGCGAGCCGCCGATTTCGTCGGAGCCACCCCATCGTTTCTCGGGAGGTCTGCCATCAACCTGCGGATCTAACAGGTTCAGCTTGCCGTAAGCTTCCTCGAGATCGATGCCCGCCAGTGACGCTGTGCGTCGCAGGGTGTAGTGATTGGTCGATCGCTCCAGCGCGATAATCCCCAAGCGATCGCTCCACACGTGCTTGAGGCGGCGCTCGACTTCGTAGATACCGGAACTGTCGCGACAGACCACCGCCACCCGACCGGCTCCGATGTCGACATGGCCGTAGACCTCTTCGACACTGGTGTAACCACTGAAATCGCTGGATTGGAAGACCAGACGATCGAGCTCGAGCAACATCTTGCGGGTGTATTCGCTGAGATCTGCATCGTTCCAGCCGCCCGAACTCTTGAGTTCGAGCTCGATCGCATGGAGCTTGTCGAGACGGGCTTTCTCGTCCGCCAACAACTGCTGCGGCAAGCCACAATGCTCGGCGAGCTCGAAGCCGTTGGCGTCGATCGCCCCTTCGAGGTGGATCAGCGGCAGGATGGAGTCTCGTTGGGCCGGTGTCAACTGTCGAATTCGACGATGGTTCAGCAGAATCCAGATCGCAAAAACCGTGTCCAGATCAGGCTCGTTGGCGTATATCGTCCAATCACCCCGATCGAGCTCGAGCCCCTTGAGGGTCAGGATCAATGCTTGCTGGCAGGTCGCCAGCGTAAAGGCCCGCAGACAATCCTGGTGATGATCGAGGTTATAGAAGGAATTCGCGTTGTCGATCACCGGTCCGAACTGCCCAGCACCGTCCAGAAAAATGATCTGCCCGCCGATCCGCCGCGCTTCGGGCTCGGAGAACTGATGTTGGCGGTCGATGGATACCGCGACACCTGGTGCTTCGCCACACAACAACATGCGACCATCCTCGCGGTCACGGATCTCGTAGCGATTCGGTAACGCTTCATCACTCGGGACCTCACCGACTTTGCCAACTTCGCTGACATCGTCGACGAACCCAAGACCGCTGTGAAAGGGCACAACTCCCCCGCGCGGCCCTGCAGGCGACCGTTCCCGGGCCTTCAGCTCGTGCCGCCCGAACCGATCTGTGGCTTCGCTTTTATCCACTCATGGTCTCGATGCGTAAGATTCTTCACCGACTGAGACCCTGGATTATAGTCCTAGAGTTCCGCTGCTCACCACCGGAGTCCGACACGGTGACGTTTACCGAAAATCCAGAACAACTTCGCTGTCGAACGTCATCTCGATCTCTTGACGCGCCTCCACCCCACTGTCTGGATCCCGAGCCCGCACTACGCAGGCCTCTGCCGGGATGTTGTCGATCGTAAATCTGCCCTCAGAATCGGTTGAAACCTCGGCACGAAATTCGCCAGAGCAAGTCATTACGACGACTACACCTGCAGTTGGCTCGCCGCCGTCGAAAACGCCGCCGGTCAAGCGATAGCCTCCATCGAAATGGAGGTCGGCGCGGATCTCGTTGGCGCCCGCCGGGATCTCGACTCGCTCGCTCGCGGCTCGCTTCGGATTCAGGAGCTCGGCTCGAATCTGCCATTCACCAGCTTGCAGACCGGGGACTCTGAATTCACCTTCAAAATTGATCGAGCCATAGTGTTGACCAAAGCTCAGGGGAAGCCCTCCCTCACCGGAGATCGGGCCACGCGCCACCACCACTACCTGAGCAAACTCTTCAGTGGAAACTCCAGTAACTCGTCCAACCACAGCCGCGCCCGGCGCCAACTCGACCAGCAGATCTGAAACATCCCCCGCGGTCAGGTCGATCGGGCCGCTACGGTAGGTAGGATATTCCGCATGCTGGCAGCTCAACCGATATTCGTCGGCTGGCGCGGTGATTTCGAAGCTGCCATCCGAGCCGGTGACGGCATGCCCCGGCCGCGCTCCAATAATACTCAGACGTGCGCCCTTGACCGGTAATCCCGCCTCGTCGACAACCCGCCCGCTGAGCCGAAAAGTCGTCAGGTCACGACGCTGCTCGAAGGCCAGCGCAAGCGGCAGCGAACCTGGCGCCAAAACTTCGACCTCGGCCTCAATGGCTTCGAAGTCTCCGTGTGTGGCCTTGATGATGTACTTCCCAGGATCCAAAGGCCCAAGAACTGCGAGACCTGCTTGGTCGGACCTTGCATACGTCCCCCTTCTGCCCGAGCGTGTGCCCGACTCGATCAGCGCGGTCAGGCCGGCTCCTGCCACCGGCACTCCTTCGAGATCGGTCAGGATGACGTCGATCGTCGATCGTGGTTCGAGCTGAATCACCACTTCGGTCCCGACCGAGCCACGCAACTCGCGACGCAGGACCTCCGATCGAGCATCCTTGCTGCGAGCTGTCAACTCGTAGTCACCCGGACGCAGCCCACCGATTTCGAACCGTCCAGCCTGGTCGGCCTGGGTGTCTTTAGACGTCGCGTCCAACCGCCTGAGCCCTTGGGTCGCTTGCGCCTGTACTCGAGCTCCCGACGCCGGACTGCCCGACGGCTCGAGCACGATGCCGACAACCCGGGCACCCGAAGAGAGCTCGACCGTCAGCTGCTGGTCCTCCTCACCAGTGGTCACCGGCAGAGTTCGAGGCAGATAACCGTCCGCCGACACAACCATCACCAATCGACGAGCTGACGGCAGCCCGTCGAGATGAAACGAGCCATTTTGACGACTGGTCACCGCCGCAAACCAGGGAGAACCGGCTCGCTGGACAACGATCTGTTCACCATCGGCGTTGCGCATTGACAACTGGGCACCCGCGACGGGCTCTCCCTCAGGATCGACTACTCGACCAGATAGCAAAATCCCGTGCACCAGGGTCACGGTTCCGAGATCTACCGGCTCAGCGCCTGCCACGATCTCGATCCCGGGTACCAGATGCTCCGGGAATCCCTGGCTCTTAGCGGCCAAGTAGTAGGTACCGATGGGAAGATCGTGCAGCTGGAAGAAACCTTCCGCATCGGTTGTTGCACCAAAATTCTTCTCGACCGCGAAGTCTTGATCGGACGCCGAGCCGGTGAGCGCCGGCAGTAGGCTCACTTCGGCACCTGCGATCGGCAAGTCATTCTCATTCACCACCCAGCCGAATCCGTCGTAACCACGCTCCAGAGTGATCACGAACTCAGGCGAGCCTCCGCCGATGGCCCGCGGAGATAAGACTTCATGATGGACGGCATACCCCAGTCGAGCCACCTCTAGCTTCAACGATCGTTCGGGTGCCAGCCCTCGGAGCTCGAACGAACCATCCTCGGCAGTCGTTTCGTCAATCTGAGCCAAGATCAGATTGCCACCGGGACTGTCCAGCGCCGAAAATACCTGGTGGGCTCTGACCGAGCTGATCTTTGCTCCGCCAATCCCCTCCCCCGTGACATCAACCACCCTTCCGGCTACGGACAGTGATGGGACCAGGCGAGCGACCCATTCGCCGGGCCTCGACAGACGGTAGTTCATCGGAATGTAGCCGCTAGCGCCGAATCCCAGGCTCGCTTCGCTTCCCACTGGCAGTCGCAGCTCGTAATGACCACCGCCCTCGAGGGTCTGAAAGAAATGTGCCCCTCGCCCCACCCACAGAAACGCATCGTTGATCGCCCGATCATCGGTCCGATCGACGACTTGGCCGGAAACTTCGAAGGTCGCCGGGAGCTCGAAGGTCAACACCTCCGCCACCGGTCGATCGGGCGTCGGAAGTTCGGTCGGTGGCAACCCGGTCGTCGAGGCCATCTCGTCCAACGAATCGACGTCCACCGGATCGACGTCCACCGGACCTGGGTGGAGCGGGCGCGGCTCGCCGTAGAAGGCCCTGGTGTCAGCAAAGACAATCGGTACGGTTTCTTGCCAGTCGAAAGGACCGACAACCCCGCCATCTTCAGCAGTTACTCCGAAACTGACAAAGGGCCAGCGGATGAATCCATACACAGACTCCGCAGGCTTGCCGTCAGCATCAACAACCCGGGCTGTGCGTAGCTTATTGGCGAGTTGCAGCTCGACCAAGCCGGCATGGCAATCCGCGACCTGAAACAGAAACCGGTCATGAGTCACCACCGCGATGCTGACTTTCTCGCCGCTCTCGCAAGGTACCGCAGCCACGCCATCGTCACGCGTCCGAGCCGAGCGATCGGCAGGCCACCAACCTTGGCGGGATGACTCACGCCAGGCCGCCGACCAACCTCGCGCTGTGAAACGCAGGTCTGAGACGGGCTCCCCATCTTCATCGATCCAACGTGTCACCAGCTCCGAGCGGCGTTGCAACGTGAGATCCGGCAATCGACGGTCGGCCAACAGTGGACTGAGATCGAAGCTTGCTGGAAGGTACTCGGGATGGCGCACCACGATACGCCAGAAGCCTGGCCTTGGTGCGGTCAGGTGAAACCCGCCGTCACGGTCGCTTCGACCCGCTGTCGCGACGTTCGGCGCAAACTCATAGGCCCGCAGCCGAGCCTCGAGCTGCTGCACCGCCAATTGGTGCGCCGGCAACAAAACCTCGAGCTCGACCGTCACCCCCGCCAATGGCTCGCCTCGAGGATCGTGTACCTGACCGGACACGTCCTGGGCCAGGATCGGCCGCCAGGGTCCGATCATCAGCAAGGCTGCAATTCGAAGAATCTTCATCCACATGCTTGGAGATCCCTGTGTCTCCCTTGAGACCCTTTCTCCCTTGAGACCCTCTCAAGTCAATGTACAGTTCCCGCAATCGTCACGATGCGCTGGGTGAGCCAGCCAGCAGGGCACTTGATTCGTGACTCTGTCACATCCAGAATCAGCCCATTCCGTCACCCCAACTTCCCCTACTTTCACCGATACCGGAACCCCTGGAGGCCCCCATGATCGAGTTGATCTGCAAACGCACGTGATCGACGTGTCGCAAGGCGGTCGCCTTGCTCGATGAACACAAGATCGGCTATCGATATCGAGAGTATACGCGGGAGCCACTCTCTGCCGCCGAGATCCGAGAGGTCCTAGGCAAGCTCAATGTGGGACCGCGAGACGTGCTGCGCACCCGTGACCGAGCCTTCGGTGAGCTCGGTCTGACCGGTAACGAGACTGACGACGCGTTGATTGCCCACATGGCCGAGCATCCGACGCTATTGCAGCGCCCGATCGGCGTCCTCGGCGACAAGGCCATCGTCGGCCGACCGCCGGCCAAGCTGCTGGATCTGCTCGACTGATCAGCATGGTAGTCTCACTGCCCGTCCTTCGACAACACGTTCCGACCCTCCACTAGCCACCGAGAGAACACTCATGACAACCGCTCGCCGGATTTTGCTATCCCTGTCCCTCGTCTTTGCAACCGCTCTGCTCGCTGCCTGCGGCGCCTCCGACACCCCGGAGGCGGACGCTCCCGCCGACGCCAAAGCCTTCTTGTCGATCGGTACCGCTCCCACCGGCGGCACCTTTTTTGTCCTTGGCGGCGCCCTCGCCGATGTCGCAGATGAATTCAACGACAACTGGAGCGTCTCTGCCGAAGCCACGGCGGGGTCACGCGAAAACATTCGTCGCCTGATCCAGGGTGATCTCGATTTCGCTTTGTCCAACGCCGCAATTTCCTACTTCGCGGTGCGTGGCGAATCGAGTTGGGATCAAGCCTATCCCATCCGCACGGTGATGACTTTGGCTCCGAACGTTGCGCTCTTCATTTCGCCCGCGGACTCCGGGGTCGAGTCGATCGCCGACCTGCGAGGGAAACGTGTGGTTGTGGGCCCGGCAGGAGCTGGTTTCGAGATGTTTGTTGGCCCTCTCGTCCAAGCCCATGGCCTGACCTACGACGATTTCACCCCTCTCAACTCCACCCAGTCGGGTGCGGTTGACCTGCTCTCGGACGGCTCGGCCGCCGCAGCCTTTCTAGGCGGAGCCGTGCCCACCCCGGCGATCGTTCAGGCCTCGAGCTCAAACGACATCCGGCTCATTCCCTTCGATGACGACGCCAAAAAGCAGCTGCTGGCTGACTATCCGTTCTTCGGGCCCGCCACCATCCCCGCCGAGACCTATCGCGGTCAAACCGAGGACTATCAAGGCCTCAACGTCGGTTCGATGCACCTCATCACCGGCGAGAGCGCGCCTGAAGACACCGTCTACCAGCTGACCAAGACCATCTACGAAAATCGCGCCAACGTCGTCGAGCGTCACCCGGCCGGTCGCGCCATTCAGGAAAAGAACATTGTGCGAAACACCGGCACGCCGTTTCACCCGGGAGCCATTCGTTATTACAAAGAGATCGGCATCTGGCCGGAGGACAAGCCGGTGACTGACGGCGCGACTGACGGGCCGACCGATGGCGCAGCTTCGGACGCGGGCGAGTAGGACTCATCCACGCCCCTGACTCCGATCCACCGAGGCAGAGCTGTAAAGTTCTGGTCAAAGGCCACCAGGCTCAGGGGCTCTGCCAGTAGACTATGCAGAATTATGGTCGATCGCCTGCGCAGTCAGTTCATCCGCATCCTGTCTGTTGTCCTCTGCCTCTTCACCTTGGCAGAGGTCAACTATCCGCATCTCTCGCCGCAGTCTCAGCTGGCGATCTTCGCGATGTTGGGTCTAGTGATCTGCTTCCTGCATCATCCGCTGCATCCGCGGTGGAAAGACGCAGCTTGGGCGCGAGCGTCGGACTTGCTACTGGCAGCGCTGAGCGCCGTGACGTGCGGCTACGTGGCGGTCCAAACCGAGCCGGTCTTCCGAAGCTGGTGGTCAAATGGACAGTCATTGGGTGACCGTGCCGGCGCCGAAACCAGCCTCGACCATGCCATCGCCTTCCTGGGCGTGTTGTTGGTTCTCGAAGCCGCCCGGCGAGCGGTCGGCTGGGCGCTACCGATCTTGTCGATCTCATTCCTCGCCTACGGCCACTTCGGAACCTCGATGCCGAGCTGGCTGTTTCCCCATCGTGGCTACGACTTCGAGCGCCTCGTCGGTCAGAGCTTCCTACACGGCCAGGGCATTTTCGGAGTAGCGCTCAAGGTCATGCTGACCTACGTCTTTCTATTCGTGGTCTTCGGCGCGTTTCTCGAGGCCACCGGCGCGACGCGCTTCATTATCGACGCGGCCCGTAAGCTGCTGGGCTCCTCCGCGGGCGGCCCAGCCAAGGTCTCGGTGTTGTCCTCCGGTTTGATGGGATCACTCTCCGGTAGCGCGGTCGCCAATACCGCAACCACTGGCACCTTCACCATCCCACTGATGCGCAGTGCCGGCTTCAAGCCCCACATCGCAGCCGGGATTGAAGCGGCAGCGTCTTCGGGCGGCGCCCTGGTGCCCCCGGTGATGGGCGCCGGCGCCTACATGATGTTGGAGATCGTCCAGCCGCCGGTGACCTACCTGCGCATCGTGCAGGCAGCGTTGCTACCGGCCATCCTCTATTACCTTTCGCTATTTCTGATCGTACACTTCAGCGCGCGCGGGCTCGGCTCGGCTCCGGCGGACGACACCAAACACGACGCGCCGAGTCTTGCCTCCTTCATCAAGCTCGAGGGGCTCGTCTTCATCGCCAGTCTCGGCACCTTGATCGTGTTGCTACTGTCCGGCTTTACCGTCTTTCGATCGGTCAGCCTGGCGATGCTGGTCACGATCATTGTCAGCGCCTTCGACCGCGAGATCCGATTGACCCCGGCACGCATCCTCGCCGCCCTCGAAAAAGCGGCCCGCGGCGGCATCTCGCTGATCGTGGCGGCGGCGAGTGTCGGCGTCATCGTCGGGGTGGTGACGTTGACCGGCGTCGGCTCGAAGCTGCCCGCGACCATCGTCCCGCTGGCTCAAGACAACCTCTTCATGGCCCTCGGCCTGCTGATGGTGTCGTCGATCGTCCTCGGTATGGGGCTGCCGTCTGCGGTCTGTTACCTGCTGCTCGCCACCCTCATCGGTCCTGCCCTCGGCGGCCTCGGCGTGCCTCCACTAGCTGCCCACTTCTTCATCTTCTATTTCGGGTTGATGTCGATGGTCACGCCGCCGGTCGCGCTGGCCGCCTACACCGCCGCCTCGATCGCCGGTTCTTCGATCATGCGGACTGCGTTCGCTGCCTTCCGATTCTCCCTGGCAGGTTTCGCGCTGCCTTATCTTTTCGTCTACCGCCCCGAGCTCCTAATGCTGGCGAATGACGGCGGCACAGCCAAAATCAGTGACATTGTGGTCGCGTTTGTGCTCGCCGCTCTTGGCATGCTGCCGTTTGCGGCAGCCATCGCCGGCACCTTCGGCGGCCCACTGAGCTGGCCAAAACGCGCCCTGCTGTTCGCCGCCGCCCTTGGCCTGTTCTTTCCGGCCAGCGATCGGATTGTCGAAAGCCTCTCGATCGCCTGGCCGAACGTCATGGGTGGAGCGTTGCTGCTGGCTTTGATCTTGGCGGAACGCCTGCGCGCCGCCAAGATCGCGCACTGATCCCCTTTACGGACAGGTGGCGAAGGCCTCCGTGTCGGTGATCGCCGGCGACGCGGTGCCGAGGGTGTTGAAGTATTGGACGTGCTCACCGTTGATGGTATCGGTCACAGTCAGCGTGTATTCGACGTCGGTAGTGGCGGCGGCGAATACCCAATAGCGATCGTTGATGGCACAGCCGTCGAGCACTTTGACCAGGATCTCCCAGTTGTCGGGATCGAAGAAGTAAAACAATCCCGAATCTTCCACCGAGATGGGCACGGGTCGTCCAGGCCCTGTCCCGCCCGCGAAATCCCGCCAAACAACTTCGACTTCGAAGCGCCCTTGATTCAGGCAAAGGCGGGTCTGGCTTGGCGTGCAGGTCCTCACTAACGTCGAGCGTGGGACCGAGAACAACTCACGGCCGACGTCGTCGCGGTACGCTGAGAAGAGAATCGTATTGTCCGCGGCTGTGAACCCCTCGGGATGGGAGCCGCGAGGTCCGATGACAATGTCTCCCAGAAGGCGAGTACCGTCGGTTTCGCCGTCGCTCGACCAAGGCTCGCGGCCCTCCGCGGCGGTCCTGGCGCTGAACACCAATCCTCCGTCAACCGCCACCAGAGACAACGGCGCAGAGCTTTCAGGACCGGGCTCGATGTCTGCCACCAGCCGCGTGCCGCCTACCGTTCCGTCGCTGACCCACAGCTCTTCGCCGTGGGCCACGGTCGCGGCCGGAAAGAAGACCCTGCCCTCCCCGGACACCACCGCTCCGACTCTCGACACGTTCTCCCGCAGGACCGTACCCGCGGCAGTCCCATCAGTGACCCATAGCTCAAACTCGTTAGAGCCCTTGAGGCATTCGAAGATCGCCCCTTCCCCTGCCGCGGTCAAACGCCAAAGATTGGGGAAAATGCCAAGGAGTGTGCGGTTGGAAAAGTCGGCATCACTCACCCACAACTCCTCCGGCTCGCCAAACGCCGTCCCGTAGGACCACAACAATCGATCACCCACCGTCGTGAACAGTTCGCCGGTAGCCCCGGTTGGCAGGGCCAACGCGCCGAGGGTCGCCCCCTGACGGTCGAACCCGACCAAGCTTACCCCGTCGGGAGTTGTCGCCCGGACGTAGAGTCGCTCGTTGGCGACAGCCAGGAATCTCGGGTGCGACGAATCGGCTCCAGGATTCAGGTCCGCCACTTGCTGCGTACCCTCCGGCGTGCCATCCGTCATCCACACCTCGTTGCCATGGCCATTGGATTCAGCGGTGAAGAACAATCGACTACCCACCGCCGACGCATAAAACGACCCCTCGGTGGTTCTGAGTCCGTCGGCGCCCGGCACCAGCCGCACGGTCCCCTCGGGGGTGCCCTCAGTCGACCACAGCTCGCTCACTACCGGGTGGAAGCCTGAACCGACCGCAACCCCAGTCTCCAGATAAAGCCGATCGCCGGCCAACTCAGTCCCCCAAACCCGACGAACCTGGACGAGCTCGACGACGGAGCCATCCGCCGGGTCGATCGACAGCACCCGGGTGGGCCCATCCCGAGAGTTGTCCCACTCGTCGAGGATCACCCGCTCCTCGAGCTGGCTCAGCACGGAGGTAGAACGCCGGTCTGAAACGTAACCGAGCTCAACCGCGCCACTCTCACTGCGACGGAACAGAGCAGCGGCCGGATCTCCCTGGTGTGCCGAGAAGGCCACATCCTGACTTCGACGCACAAAACCGCGTGGACTCGACGAGCCCGCGTCGCCGGTCAGATTCGCCACCAGTTCGGTGCCCTCCGTCGAGCCGTCGCTGATCCACAGCTCGAGCCCAGTACCGCCGGCTTCAGCGGCAAAGAACAAACGACTGTCCAACACCCCCAGCGGCGGCACGCCGAGACCGCCGGGGGAATCGACCGCGTCGAAGCTCCGCACCCGCACGGTGCCGGCGGCGGATCCGTCACTGCACCACAACGCTGGCATGTCATTGTCGGCGAAGAAACAGGCGCGCGAGCCCAGCGTCGTCAGCCGCCCCGGCTGCAGACCAAATAGTGGGCGCCGGCCAAAGTCGGCAATGCGCATCGTCCCCGCGCCACTGCCGTCGCTGGTCCACAGGTACCTATCGTCGACGAAGAAAAAAAGGCGTTCGTCAACCACATGCATCTCCCCGACTCGGCCACCATCGACGCTGACAGCGGTAAGCTCGAACGTCCCCTCGGCAGTTCCGTCCGTACGCCACAATCGGGCGCTTGATGCCAGGTAGGCCAGATCCTGCCCGACCGCCGTCGCCTGGATCGACGAGAAACCCGAATCGGCAATCTGCACGACTCCGGAAGCGTCCCCGCTCAACACCAGATCCCCGCCCGAATCGTTATCGGCGACGAGCAGGACTCGGGAGCCGAAGGCGCGCAGCATCGGTCGTCGAGTGAGCGGCGGCATCGGCACCATATGCTCCGACGCTGCTTCCCCATCACTGACCCACAACACATAGTCTGGCGCTCCACCCACCATGTAGATCCGTCCCGCCGCCACCGTCCACTGCACAACGTCGAGCTCACTGACGCTACGCAACCCGGAAGCGTCGCCGGTCGTCGCAAAGAGCCGCTGACTGCCGAAAGCGACCGGTTCAGCACTGAAAACGAGTTCGTCGCCCAAACGCATGAAACCCTCTGTCCCCGGAAGGATCAGCCTCGAGTCGCAGGCTCCAGGACAGATGTCGGCCAGCAGCCGTGTACCTCCTGGAGTGCCGTCGCTGGTCCATATCTCGTGGCCAAGGGCCCTATCGTAGGCCGAAAAAATCAACCGACCATCTGGCAACTCCCCCCCGTGAAGGCCGGACGACGGAGACAGCGACCCCACCTCACGCACCATCTGGGTACCGCCCGGACTGCCATCTGTGCGCCAGAGCTCGCTCTCGAATGACGCCAGGAAGCGAATGAAGTACAAATAGTCTCCGGCGCCAATCCAAGAGCCGCTCGAGGATCCGCGAACGACCGCAAGCGTGTTGATATCAGCCGCAAGCTCGACGACCGGTAGCGGTCCACTCGACCCCATCGGCGCTTGCCCACGAACAGACGACACAACGATCAATGCAGCGAGCGTCCACCCCAATGCAAAACGATACGACATGTGATCTCCTCCTTCGATGAGCGGATGTAGCCACGAGCTCGACCCCACAGCGCAAGTCACCTACGGACAGGTGGCGAAGGCCTCGGTGTCGGTGATCGCCGGTGACGCGTTGCCGAGAGTGTTGAAATATTCGACGTGCTCGCCGTCGGTGGTGTCGGTCACCGTCAACGTGTATTCGACGTCGGTAGTGGCGGCGGCAAAGACCCAATAACGGTTGTTGATCGCACAACCGTCGAGTACTTTGATCAGCATCTCCCAGTTGTCGGGATCGAAAAAGTACAACAGCCCCGAATCTTCCACCGAGATGGGCACGGGTCGTCCAGGACCCGTCCCGCCTTCGAAATCCCGCCAAACGACCTCGACTCTGAAGCGCCCTTGATTCAAGCAGAGACTCGTCTCGCTTGGCGTACAGGCAGGCGCCAGCGCTGAACGTGGGACCGAGAACGGCTCGCGACCAACATCGTCACGATAGGCCGAAAAGACGATGGCGTCGGTCGCGGCGGTGACCAGCTGCGGATGAGAGCCTCGAGGCCCTGGCGCGGTATCGCCCAACAAACGCGTGCCAGCGCTTTCGCCATTACTCGACCACAGCTCGCGCCCGACCGCGGCCGTCCTGGCGCTGAACATCACCCCGCCGTCGACCGTCAGCAGAACAAACGGCGACGAGCTCTCCGGCCCCGGCTGAACATCCGCCACCAAGCGGGTGCCGGTGAAGGTTCCATCGCTCACCCAAAGCTCTTCACCGTGCTCCGGGGTTGCTGCCGAAAAGAAGACGCGGTCAGCCCCTCGTACGAAAGGCCCCTTGGTCAAAAGCGTCTCCCGCAGTTCCGTGCCTTCGGGGGTGCCATCCGTCACCCACAGCTCAATCTCGTTCAAATCTCTGCGACGTTCGATGAGCGCTCCCTCCCCAGCCGCGGTCAAGCCTTGAATGCCCACAAACGTTCCGAGTAGCGTCGGGGGCGAGAAGCCGAGATCGCTCACCCATAGATCCTCAGGCTCGTTGAACCCAGCCCCCACCATCCACAACAAGCGGTCACCAAGATCTGTGACCCGTGCGCCGAACAAGAGTCCCGGAAACTCTACTGAGCCCAAGATTGCCCCTTGGCTGTTGAAACCGATCAGAGAACCATTTGCCTCCGAAGTTCTCGCCCGGACATACAAACGCTCTCCGGCAAACGCCAGGAAACCCGGCTCGGACGACTCGGGGCCTGGATACAGGTCCTGCACTAGCCGGGTTCCAGCCGGGGTGCCATCGGTCATCCACAATTCGGTGCCATGGGCCTCATCTTTTGCCGTAAAGAAGAGCCGGTTGCCTACGATCGCGGAATAGAAAACGCTGTCTGGAAATGGTGAACCATCCACCCCGGGCACTAGGCGCACGGTGTCTTCGGGCGTGCCATCGCTCGACCACAACTCAGTGACGAAGGGGTGGCCGCCGGAGCCGGCAGCCACACCGGTCGCGAGATAAAGCCGCGATCCAGCGACCCAAGTCCACCAGACTCTGGAAACTTCTAGTAATTCGAGAACGGAGCCGTCTGACCGATCGATCGCCAACACCCTTGTCGGGCCGTCTCTCGCACCGTCGAAGTCCGCAAAGATGACCTGATCACCCAACACGGTAAGAACGCTGGACGCGCGACGCTCGGAAACATAGTCGAGCTCGACGACTCCATCGTCGCCGCGGTGGAACAGCGCCGTCCCTGGATCCCCCCGATGGGCCGTAAATGTCACCTCCTGGCCGCGGCGTGCGAAACCGCGAGGATCCGACGAGGCCGCGTCGCCGGTCAAGTTCGCCACCAGCCGGGTGCCGTCCGTTGTCCCGTCGCTCGACCACAGCTCGAGCCCGGTGCCACCACCGTCAGCGGCAAAAATCAGTCGATCGTCGAGAACGCCCATCGGCAACTCGTCAAAAAAACGGCCATCAATCTCACTGAAACCTCGCACCGCCACCGTGCCAGCCGAAGACCCGTCACTGCACCAGAGTGCCGCCGCCCCATCCTCGTGGGCGAAGAAGCAGGCACGCCCTGCCAAGGCTGTCATCCGCGAGGGGTGATGGGCAGTAGACTCGGGCTCGCCAAAATCTCGCAGCAGCCTCGTCCCTTCGATGCTGCCGTCGCTGGTCCACAGATATCTGTCGTCGAGAAAGAAGAATAGATGATCGCCGACTAAACCCAGGTCGTCAAATCCACGACCATCTGCTGGGACAGCGGGGAGCTCAAGAGTCCCCTCGGCGCTTCCGTCCGTCCGCCACAGCCCGGTGTCTGACGTCAAATACGCTAGGGTCGGCCCAGCGACCAGCCTTTGAAATGCAAAATCACCCAGGTTGGCGAACTGTTCGACGCCGTCGGCATCGCCGATGCGGAGCTCGAGCTCATCCTGTTCGCTGAACCCCGCAATCAAGATCCGAGACCCCAGGGCCCGCAGCGCAGACACGGAGCGCAAATCCAACATCGCAACCAAGTGCTCCGAGGACGCCTCCCCGCCACTGACCCACAGTGGAATGTCGGGGCCCTCGCCAGTCATGAAAATCTGATCTTCAACCATTCTCCAATGTTGGAACTCGAGTTCGCTGACGATGCGCACCCCATCTTGATTACCAGTGGTTCCGTACAGCCGGAAGCGGTCACCCGCCCACGCTTGAAAGATCACTTCGTCACCGAAGCGTAAGAAGTTGGAGGACGAGACGGAGCCACACGTCCCTGGGCAAATGTCGGCGTAGAGACGGGTCCCTTCGGGTGTTCCATCGCTGATCCAGAGCTCGTTACCAGAGGCCGGGTCATAGGCCACAAACAGCAGCCGACCATCCGGCAATTCGCCCCCACGCGCCCGATCCGATGTCAAGGGCCCCGCTTCGCGCACCAGCTGGGTGCCAGTTGGAGTGCCGTCCGTGCGCCACAACTCATTATGAAACCGCTCCCGGAAACGGTGGAAGTAGACCCTCTCTCCAGCCCGGACCCAGGAACGACTGCCCGCCCCCCGAGCTGTCGCGGTCGTATTGAGATCCGCCGCCAATTCAACGGCGGAAATTGAACCGCGCGACCTCATGGGATCTTGCCCCTCGACCTCGATCACGACGAACAACATAACAAGTGTCCACCCCAAGGCAAAACGAAAGAACATGTGGCCTTCTCCTCATATGTCTTGGTATTACGACCTGCTCGACCAAGATTTCAATGCTATCACATCATAAAACAAATAGACATGTGAAGGCTTCGTAACTTTTCTCCTCAGTCACCAAAGCCTTAGTCGATCCAATCGACGTGACGGGCGGCTTGAGATACGCTGTGGTCACGAACACAAGCCTTCACTCACCGTCCGGTGAACCCGACCCGACACGACCCACGAGGACTGCGCGATGCCCGACGATCCGCGTCAGACGGACATAGATCCCTCCGAAACGCAGGACTGGAAAGACTCGCTCGAGGCCGTCATCGAGCGCGATGGACCGGAACGCGCCCACTTCTTGATCGAGAGCTTGATCGAGAAAGCCCGACGCTCCGGCGCTTACCTGCCCTACTCGGCGAACACCGCCTACTTCAACACCATTCCGCCGTCCCAGGAAGCGAAGCGGCCGGGAGATCCGGAGCTCGAGCGCCGCTCCAAATCGGTCATCCGGTGGAACGCCATGGCAATGGTGGTGCGCGCCAACCGCGAGAACGAGGGCCTCGGCGGCCACATCGCGAGTTATGCCTCGGCGGCGACGCTTTACGAGGTCGGCTTCAATCACTTCTTCCACGCTCCGACCGAGGATCACGGCGGCGACCTGCTCTACATACAGGGGCACTCCGCTCCCGGTGTCTACGCCCGGGCCTTCCTCGAAGGCCGCATCACCGAGGAGCAGTTGGATGGGTTTCGTATGGAGGCGGACGGCAATGGTCTCTCCTCCTATCCCCATCCCTGGCTGATGCGGGACTTCTGGCAATTCGCCACGGTCTCAATGGGCCTCGGTCCCTATATGGCGATTTATCAGGCGCGCTTTCTCAAGTACCTCCA
>JAJCXQ010000841.1 GCA_029263355.1 Acidobacteriota bacterium
TGTTGAGCGGCACCGATGATGCCGCCCGACGCATTTGATCCGCCAACTTCGGATCACGCCTGTCTCAGCGATTCCAGAATCGGTCTCAGTTTGCGCACAACCTCGAGGCTCACCTCCAGCACTTCAAACGTCATGCAAGCCACCCTCTTATAAGTCGAGTCTAGTTGACGTTAGCGATCATTGACCACGCGAATCGAGACATGAAACTCCGGACTGGGCCGGAAGTCTGACACTCGATTGCGGAAAAGAGTCAAAGATGGCAAGAGGCACAAAAGGCAATTGGAAGCCGCGTCGCAGGTCGAACGCCAAATCGGGGAAGCGAGGAAGGGGTCGACGGCCAAGTACCACATCGAATCGCGAGCAAGAAGAGAAAGAAGACGATCAACGACTCGCGCACACACCGACGGTAAGGCCGGCTCGACGCTACACTCCATCCGAAAGAGCACAAGCCGTTGAATATGCTACGGCCCACGGAGTCAGTGCGGCATCCAGAGAGTTTGGTGTCAGTCGATATTCTGTCTATGAATGGATGAAGAAAGTCGAGAAGGCCGCAAAGGGAGAAGGGACGTCACCGACAGGTGGCCCATCGTCGTCGGAGATCGAGGGCCAACGAGATCGCGAGATTCTGGATGAGTGGAAGCGTCACCCTGGTCTCGGGCCGAGCCAGATTCGTAACCAACTTGGGCGCAAGGGTGTCCGCGTTTCTGTCCACACTGTGCGCAACGTGATGGAGGAGGCCGGCTATCGTCCTCCGAAGGTCAAGCGAGAGCCCCACGAGAGGAGGTATGAAGCAGTACGTCCGAATCACTTGTGGCACCTTGATTTCGTCAATCGTCACATCAACCGCGCCTCGACCTTCACGCTCATCTTGATCGACGACTATTCGCGCTTTTGCGTCGGTCATGGTGTCGATGACGCAGAGCGAGCGGACATGGTCATCAAGACATTTGAAGAAGCTGTCGAGCGACATGGAAGACCCGAACGAGTGATGCACGACAGGGGCTCGGCCTTCTGGTCGTGGAGAGGAATCTCTCGCTTTACGAGTCTCCTCGTTGAACTGGGGATCGACCAGGTCGTCGCCGAGGACAAAGAGCACAATGGAAAGGTGGAGGTATTCAACGCCAATCTCCACAAGGAGCTTTTCAACGTTCAACGCTTCTACGATCTGGCCGAGATGCGCCGTCGACTGGCCACGCATCTTCACTGGTACAACCATTCGCGCACGCATCATGCGTTGGGTGGGCTCTTGGTTCCGGCTGACCGTCAATACGGTCGCAGCGAAGAGGTTCTTGCTCGGATCGAAGCTGGGGCAGGGAGAGATCTGGACAAGGATTTCGATCTTCGTGATCGGTGCCTGGATCTCTTCAAAGTGAGCGCTCAGAGCGGCAAGACCGAGGTCTGGCTCATGGGGCAGAGGGTGATGGTTTTTCCGAAAAAGTAGTGGCGATTCCCACCGTGTTGAAGCTGGATTGAGATTGCGAAAAAACAACTCAGCCGACACGAAGGAATCGCCGTGAGCATTGTCATCGATTCGACGCCCGCTGTCTCCCCCCTGGCGACGGCGGGTCTTCTTCTTTGCGCGCGCGCCCACCTCCAAAGGCTTGGGCTTTCTCACTCCAATGTTGCTCAGATCCTCGAGGCGACCGGTGCCACTCGCAGCCGATCCTTCGAAATCTGCCGCGAGATCGAGAGCTTTTTGCCTTGCCTCGTTCGCGCAAAAGGTCGCCCACGTGCCCCTGCGCCCGAACCACCTCCCGATGCGGTGGTGAATCTAACGAAGAGTGTTCTGCGCTTCGTGATGGATCATCCCGGCTGCGTCACGGGAGGGAGGCATCATCGTCAGTACGCAGATGGCTTCCGCAAACACATCCTCGACTTGAACCAGAAATACCGCGATCTCAATCTCCCTGAGTTCGCAAAAGCTGCCTCATTGCCCCTGGGAACCATCGAGGATTGGCTTCGAGCGGGGCGATCTGCGGACGACGAGTCTCCCTCATCGAACCCAACATCCTTCGCCCCGAAGTTCACGGGCAAGACAGCCCGTTACGAGACGGTCATCGCAGCCTGGAAAATCTGGCATGGCTCGTTCACGAAGTTCTGCGAACATGTCCGACTTCACCATCGAATCAAAATGGCGAATAGTACGATTGCCAAGACTCTCTTCGACTCTGGGGAGAGACGCCCTCGTCGCCGTGGACGACAAACCTCCGACGAAGAAGCTCTTCGCGAGAGCTTTGAGACTTTCTTCCCAGGAGCTCAGTGGATTGGAGACGGGAAGGAAATCGAAGTGACGATCGACGGGAATTCTCACAAGTTCAATCTCGAGTTGATGGTCGATGCCGCCAGTAGCGCGTGGGTCGGGCTTTCGGTGAGCGATACAGAGGACTCCCAGGCTGTGATCGACGCCTTCGAGCACGGAGTCGAGACGACCTTTGAAGCGCCCATCGCGACCACTCTCGATAACCGGCCCTCGAACTTCACCGAAGAGGTTGAGGAAGCGTTGACAGAAACGATCCTCTTCCCTTCGACTCCCGGTCGTCCACAAAACAAGGCCCATGTCGAGGGTGCATTCGGGCTCTTCGCTCAGACCGCTCCACCTCTCGATGTCACGACCAAGGATCCCCATGAGCTTGGTCGACAGATCGTCCGTATCGTCACCGAGACCTTCGCAAGATTGTTGAACCGACGCCCCAGGCGTGATCGTAGAAACAAGAGTCGGATCGATCTCTATGACCAGCCCGTGTCCGAAGAGGAACGTATAAAAGCTCATGAAGCCCTCAA
>JAJCXQ010000842.1 GCA_029263355.1 Acidobacteriota bacterium
CTACCGACCCGGACTCAACCGACCCTGAGCAAGATCTCTAGATCGATAGCAACGACGCCAACTGGGAGACCTGACGTTACGTGTCCATCAAACGCCAACAGCGGGTCTTCGAATTGCTCGACGAAGTGCTCGAACAAGCCCCTGAGCGCCGTGCGAAGTTTCTAGACCAGGTTGATGACACCGATACAGGGGTTCGTCGCGAGGTCGAAGCCTTACTCGAAACCGAAAGCTCTCCAAAGCTGCTAGACGAGCCGGTCTTCAACGTTCACGCTAATGACAGCGGCATTGGACGCAAGATCGGCGACTACACCTTGACCGAGCTCTTGGAGCGCGGCGGCATGGGTGCAGTCTACCTGGCGGAACGCGAGCACTTCGAGCAGCAGGTTGCGGTCAAAGTGATTCGGCGGGGGCTCGACCTCGACCAGGTGTCGGTGAGCCGCTTCCACAACGAGCGCCAGATCTTGGCGCGCCTCACCCATCCCAACATCGCTCGTCTGCTAGACGGCGGCACGACTGAGGATCATCTCCCCTACTTCGTGATGGAGTACGTGGAAGGTGAGCCGATCACCCGCCACTGTCGACAGCAACAGCTTTCGATCGGGGCCCGGCTGAAGCTTTTTCGGAAAGTTTGTTCGGCGGTCCAATTTGCTCACCGCAATCTGGTGGTTCACCGCGACCTGAAGCCCGGCAACATCTTGGTGACAGCCGAGGGAGAACCGAAATTACTCGATTTCGGCATTGCCAAGCTGCTCGATCAAAATCTGGCGGTACACCCGTTCGCCACTCTGACCGGCGAAGGGCCGATGACACCGCGCTACGCCAGTCCGGAGCAGATCAAGCTCGATCCGATCACCACCGCCAGTGACGTCTATTCATTGGGGGTCCTGCTCTACGAACTGCTGACCGGTTTAGATCCCTACCATGTCGACAGTGGCCATCGCATCGAGATGGCGCGGGCTATCTGCGAGGACGAACCGGACAAACCGAGCACGGCGGTACGACGGCGGGCGGAAGAATGTACGACCAACGGTCGAGCACCAGCGACGAGTCCTGAAGCGTCCACTGAACGAGAGACCGACCCGAAGAAACTGCGTCGGCGTCTTTCCGGTGATCTGGACAGCATCGTGCTCAAGGCGATGCGGAAAGAGCCGGATTTGCGGTACTCGTCGGTTGAACAGTTGTCGGAGGATATCGGGCGCCATCTCGACGGTCGGCCAGTCGCAGCGAGATCAGGAGCTTTCTCGTATCGAGCGGTGAAGTTTGTCCGGCGGAATCGAATCCCGATCTTCGCCGCAGGCATCTTCTTGATCTCGGTCACGACGTTGGGCCTTTCTCTCCAGAGGTCCGCCCAAGAAATGAAAACAGCGTTGATACGCAGTGAGTCCAGTAGCAACGCCTCGACAGCCATTTCGGAGTACCTTGTCCGCCTACTCAAAGACTACACAGCAGGCACGCTCAGCCCCAACGCGGCCACAGAAGTCAACCAGCAATTCGCGCGGTGGTCTCTGAAGCGGCTCGACAATGAATTCAGTGACACTGATGAGCAAGTACCCCGCGAAGAACAAATAGATATCACGCGGGGCCTGGGCCGCATCTTCCTCGACCTCGGCCTTAAAGACGAGGCCGAAGTCCTGATGAAACAAACCTTGAGCATAGCTCGCGACGCTTACGGAGAGATCCACCCCGAAGTAGCAACCAGCCTGAGCAACCTGGCGGTCTCACTTCATAAAGCCGAGAGGTTCCGTGAAGCTGAGGAGCTCTTGCGAAAAACGTTGAAGATGCGAAGATCCCTTGGCCAGAAAGAGTCAGACCTTTCGATCACCAAGAACAACCTGGCATCATCGTTGTTGGCGCAGGGCCAGCTCGAGGAGGCGCTCGATCTCTTTCTCGAAGTTCTGAGAGTCCGTCAAAAAGCATACCGCTGGATCAGCGGTGATAAAGACCCGGACGTCGCATCGAGTCATCGGTTTGTTGCTGTCGCCTATCTAGCCCTCCGGGACTATGACAATGCGGAAGTTCACGCTCGAAAGGCACTAGAGATTGAGCGCGCAATCGGCAGATCTGGCCGCAAGGCCGTCGGGTTCGCGGCCAAAGTGCTTGCTGACGTGCTCCTCGCTCGTGGCTCGCTGACTGAAGCCGCCCAATTCTATAAAACCGCGCTATCTGTCAAATTAGCCAAGAACGGGGCCACCAATTGGGGCACGGCTACGACCAAGAAGGACTTCGCGGCAGTCTTGATCTCCAGCGATCGATCAGCAGCTCGCAAACTCATCGACGACTCGCTCATGATCTTTGCCAGGAGGCCCAATCGTTGGGAGACCGCTGAAGCCCACAGTATCCTCGGTGGTATTCTGACGGCTGAAGGGCTGTACGTGGACGCTGAGCCTTTGGTGGTCAACGGCTTGGAGCGCCTCCTAAAAGAGCGAGGTGATGAGTCATGGCGAACTCGAAACGCGCTTCAGCGTGTTATCGATCTTTACGAGGCCTGGAACAAACCGAAAGAGCTCGAACGTTTTAGAAAACTGCAACGGGAATGGGGCTCGTGAGTGTAGAGGCAAGAAAGGTAGCCGGCGACGCACCGGCTACCCTCCTGACCGACAGCACCTCGCTCGAGTGCTGCAATGTCACAACATCAGCGCGAAGTATCCACGGAAAGGGCGTAGTACCCCGCTCCACCTTGGCGACTCGCAACCCTGACGAAGTAGGTTCCAGGCTCCAGAGACCGAAAGATGCGCACTTGGGCTTCAGCATCGTTCGCGGTCATCTCGAGATGCTGACCGCGGTGGTCGTAAAGGCCCCCAACGATATCGCCCTCACTGCTGATCACAATCTCGACCGGTCGTGGATTCGAGCTCCCCGAACCGTCTACAACAAAGGTAAACATGTCCTCGTCATCACCGTTCCCGTTGTTCAGCTCTCCCGCGGCGAACTGCCCAAGGGTGAGAAAGGTCGCGCAGTTTGGCACGTCGCTGTGGTCATCAACCTCGCCCTTGTGACACAGGAGTTGCAGCTTGGAATGCAAGGTGTCATTAGCGGCTGGGCCGGGATCAATCAGCGTCTCGGGCTCGATCTCAATCTCCTCTTCGTCTTCCCCCACCTTAGCGAAGACCGCCGACGGGGCTTCAGGGACGAACGCTGTACGCATCTTGGTTTGACGAATCGGCGCCAGCGGATCGCTGTCGATGCGAAACATGTAGGAACCGGTCTGGCGAACGTGCATCACCAAGTGGACCGCAGACCGTTCAATCACCGTCAAGCTTCGAGACGTATCCGATCCACACTCTGCGCCCACGATCGCCAGCGAGACCGCATCGAAACTCGACGTGGAAACACTCAGCAAGCCAGCAGACGGCACATCCACACGAATGTATTGCGATGCATGATCAGGAAAATCGAACGACCGAGTAGTACCGTCCAGTGCAACGGGCACCGCGTCGAGGCAGGGATTCGGAATGTCTTGATCGAACGTCGCATAACTCGGAACGGTCAAGAACAAAGCGGAAATGATCGAAAAGAATGCAAGCGGCTCCAAAAAACGATAGAAAGGCATGGCGTCTCCTTCTCGGGTCCCACCTGGGCCCGAACCATTCAGTTGGCTGCCAGAATCGCTGGCACGATTTCCGTAAGGAAAAGCAACTACATAGGCAGGAGCAACCGATCGGTCTTGGAGGCGAACTGGCCGTTTTGTGTCCGTCTCATTTCCTGTGCTTGCATCAATGGACGGACCTATCCTGAATTTTTCAAAAAAGACATAAAAAATATTTGCGGGCTTACCTCAGCGTCGACTCTGACGAGGCGGCCATTGGGTCTGCTGAGCACTGAAGAGTAAAAGCAATGCGTCCGAAACCGGAGAAGCCGCTACACTACGCGCGCCCTGATTTGGAGCCCGACGATGGGGTCCCTGCCGAGAAGGCGGCGATCGAGGGAAAGATGAGTGGACGCGGATCTCAGTCGGAAAAGCGATGGTGGCGCCCCAAACCCAAGCAGAGCGCCAAGAAGGTCTTTCTCGATCACAAAGACCTGATCGAACGTGTCGCCAAGTCCGCCGCCCGCCGCGCGCGTTTCCCCAAGGAAGACGTTGAAGACTTCCATTCCAGTGTCAACCTCAAACTGATCGAAGGCGACTATGCGATCCTGCGCAAACACCGCGGCGAAAGCTCGATTCCGACCTTCCTGACGGTTGTGATCAACAACCAGCTACGGGACTTCCGCAATCACAAATACGGAAAGTTTCGCCACTCCGCAAAGGCCGAGCGGTTGGGTGCGACCGCCAAGGCCCTCGAACTGCTGATCGTGCGCGATCGTCACGACGCTGAGCCAGCGATCGAGATGTTGAAGCGTCAGCAGCCGGTTGCGGAAACTCACGAGGAGTTGTTGGAGCTCGTCGAACAGCTCCGACGCCGAACCCCACACCGACGGTTTGTAGGCGAAGAAGCTTTGGAGCAACCGCAGTATGCCCTGCCCCAAAGCGGTACCGAGCAGAACGTTGTTGATGGCGAACGAGCCGCCACTTCGCAGGAGGTGACTCGGGTCCTCAACATCGCCTTGAAGGCATTGAGTCCACAGGATCTACTGATCCTCAAGATGCACTACCGAGACGGCTGCCCTATCTCGACCATCGCTGCCCACTTGAAATTGGAACAACGGCCACTGTATAGCCGGCGGGTCAAGTGCCTGGCAACCCTCAAGCGCACCCTCGAAGCCGAAGGCTTGACCTGGGATGTGGTGCGAGAGACTCTAGGATGGCACGGGGAAGATCTCCAAGCTGACTTCGGAGGTGACAACACCGAGCAAACCAACAACCCGCTCGATGACGACACGGCCGATGAAGACACGGCGAAGACCGAGGCACCGCAGGATGGTCAGGGCGAAACTGACGAAACGGGTCCGTCTAATTGAGCATGAGAATGGCTAACGGAGAAGGATCGTGACGACGCTCGAAGTAGCTCCCGACTTGGAAGATCTGGCGGCGTACGTCGACGGGCGATTGTCGGGAGACCGAAAGGCCCGCGTC
>JAJCXQ010000843.1 GCA_029263355.1 Acidobacteriota bacterium
CTCGTGTCGGTCACTCGCAGGGTATAGGCGACATCGGTGGTCCCGGCGGCGAAGACCCAATAGCGCTGATTGATGTCGCAGCCATTGAGCACCTTGACCAGCACCTCCCAATTGTCGGAGTCGAAGAACCAGAGTAGCGCCGAGTTGTCGGTGCCCGCGGAAGCCACCTGGCCTTCGCCCGTGAAGCCGCTGAAGTCACGCCAATCGATCTCCACCTGGAAGCGGCCGCCAACCAGGCAACTCGTGGTGGCGTCGGGAATGCAGAAGGTGGCGCCACCGCCGTCGGTGGCCTGGTCGTCCATCGCCACCGCCAGAATCCGGGTCTTCCACGGCAGCTGCGGGCCGGCGTATTGCACCGAACCCCACATCCATCCAGGCCGGAAAAAATCGTAGGCCGCGCCGTTGTAACTCGCCACCGGCCTGGAGTTGACACCCTGCCCCTGGGAGATGAGTTGGAAGCGGTCTTCCCCGGCGACGTTGGAGACGTAGGCGGCGGCCGACAGGAAGACGTTTCCGCGCTCCACGACGTTGAAAAAGAGGCCGGTGTTGAGCAACGGGCCGGCCCCGCCGAGAATGGTGATCGACGGATAGAAGTAGTACCAGCCATCGCCGCCGTGGAGAATCTCCTCGGTCACCACGCCCCGAGCATCGGTGTCGAGCTTGAGCCAGTGGACGCCCGAGGACGTGCCGCCCGAGGTCGGATCGGTTGTCCATGTGGCATAAACCCGGCGAAACGCGTAGATGGCGTTCTGCACCCGGGCATCGCCGCCATCGAGGTCTACCTGGGTTCCCGGTTGATCTACCTGCCTGCCGATCGACTGGTAAGGCGACGTGGTAATCGCGTCGCCGGTCAGGACCGGTGTGCCGCCACGGTCTCCGGTGAGACGCCAGAGGGCGATCTGATCGCCGGACTGTGGCCGAGTATTGACGAAGAAGGTGGCGCCTTCGCTCGAAACCGTGTGCGGCAGCGCCGGGCGCAGGCCGAAGGCCGGGCTCGCGTCGGGCCACCGAAGATCCCATTGGACAGAGCTTCGGGCCGGGCCGCCGTCCAGGACGCCGGTGTCGAGGCTCCACAGCACCGCCCACTTGAATGTGTCCTCGTCCCAGGTGTACATGTTGCCGGTCAGGTAGACGCCCCAGGTGTCGACTCCCAGAGCCGCGTCACCCAGCCACGCGTCATCCGCCGGAAATTCGCTGTTGAAGCGATAAATCCACCAGCCGCCCCGAGGGTCAGAGCTCTGCGAGATTGCGAGAAAGAAGTGGCTTCGACGGAAAGGTCGATCGATACCGGTCACGAGAAGCAGATACCGGTCATGCTCCGGGGAATAGGCGGCTCGAGGCTCGAACAAATAGGACCGAGGAGGATTCTGCAACAGGTCGAAGAAGAGGCTCTCCCAGTGTATGAGCGATCGGACCAGGGAGCCGCTCTTGTCGAAGATCACGAAGCCGTCGACGCCAGCCTGGACAACGTGATCCGATCCGACGGCCAGGGCCGAGTCGGGTGGCGCGCCGCTACCGGAGGCCGCAAGGCCTTCGAAGGTTCTGAAGACTTCGCCCACCGCTTTCGCCCTCAGGGGCTCGGAACCTTGTGCCCAGCGCGGCACCGTTGGCTCGGTGGTCGCGCCGTTGCCGGTCGTCCACATCGCAGCCGGCCCGGTCACGACTCCTCGAGGCGCCACATATGAGTCCGCCGCAAAGGTCGATTCGCGCGTCGCCGCCTGATCGAGATCCACCGCCAGCGGGCCGAGCGTATCGGGGCTCGCGCTCTGGGCCTCGGCGCGGTGTGGAACGGCCGAGTTGGCCGAATTGAGGTCGATGCCGATCGCCGGCTCCGAGGGCAGGCCGGACGCGGCCAGGACCCGGGCGGCAGAGCAAGCAACCAAGGTCAACCATAGAAACACAGGGCTTCTGTCAGAGTTCATCCCATCCTCCAAAACAAAACAATGTTAGACAAGGAACAGCCCATTCCGGCGACGAGCCGGAGGACATCTTCCAGCCTTAGACCCTCGCGGCTATCAAATGTTCAGTGGCCGTTGCTTCGACCGGTCGGAAACGACCTGAGGTGTTTCGGTTCGCCGGGCTCAGGGGCCATTTGTCTACTATTCTCGAGGTGTTAGACTTCCCTAGTGAAAGTCCGAGAAGCGATCAAGATGCTCAAGGCCGACGGTTGGTATCTCAAACGGACGCGGGGTAGCCATGGGCAGTACGCTCATCTCAATAAAAAGGGCGTAGTGACCGTACCTGGTCATCCTTCGGACGAGCTTGCTCCGGGCACCCTCAACAGCATCATGAAACAGGCAGGGCTCAAGAAATGAAGTACCTCGTCATCGTCGAACCGACCTCTACCGGCTTTTCTGCCTATTCTCCCGACCTTCCAGGCTGCATCACAACGGGCTCGACGCTCGAGGAGGTCCAGCTGAATATGGAGGATGCCATCGCGTTTCACCTCGAAGGTCTGCAAGCGGAAGGTTGCGAGGTGCCAACTCCAAAGTCGACCGCGACCTACGTCGAGATCGCTGCTTGACTCGAGGCTGAGCACGACGTTGGTAAAGATCCAGTAAGGGCTTTGAGCGCGCCGCTCGAGAGAGTTGCAAGTGGAAAGACACCCCAGTGGTGCGTAAGGTCGAGGCGAGCCGTTGCGCGGTCGAGCTCGACGGCGATCCCGAGTGCTCGACCGCTGGCGTCGCGCCTTGGCCGTGAGCAGGTAAGCTGCCCCATCCGAGGAATGGGGGACTTCCCAACGGAAGGAACGTAGCTCGTGGAAATCATCCTGGAGATCGTCTTGCCGGTGTTCGGAGTCGTGGTTCTCGGCTACGGCGCAACCCGGATGGGATATTTTGGCGGCGATGCGGAGTCGGGTCTAGCGACGTTTGTGTTCGATTTTGCCGTGCCGCTGATGCTGTTTCGGTCGCTGGCCAACGCGGTATTGCCAGAGACGATTCCCTGGGGCTACTTCGCGAGCTACTACCTCAGTGCGGCGGTGGTTTATCTGGTCGGCTTCCTGATCGCACGTTACGGTTTCCGGCGTAGCTACGGTGCCCAGTTGATCACCGGTTTCGGTTGCGCGTTCGGCAATACGGTACTGCTGGGTATCCCTGTGATTTTGACTACGTTCGGTGACGAAGCGGCTTTGCCACTGTTCATCCTGTTGTCGATTCATGGCCTCTCGTTCTTCACCGTGACGACTCTACTGCTGGAGGTGGACCGCAATTCCGGAGGGTCTTCCAGGCAGCAGATGATCCAGCAAACTACCAAGGCTTTAGTCACCAATCCGATCCTGATGGGTATTCTGGCGGGATTGGTGATCAACCTGACCGAAGTCGGGTTACCGGCTCCGGTCGATGCAATCTGTGAGTTGATGCAGCAAGCCGTGACCCCCTGTGCGCTGTTTAGTCTTGGCGCCAGCCTGACTCAATATGGGATTGTTGGGCGCATCCGTCAATCGATGGTTATGGTCACTGCAAAAACCGTGATGATGCCGGCGTTGGTTTATGTTCTGGCAACCCATGTCTTCGACATCGAACCGTTGTGGACCATGGTCGCTGTCACCATGGCGGCCCAGCCTTCGGGGGTCATGACTTACATCTTTGCCAAGAAATACGACGTTGGCCAATCGATCGCCACGACCTCGTTGTTCCTTTCAACGATGGTCTCCATGGTGACTTTGTCGGTGATCCTGTTTCTATTTGATGTGCGGTGAGAGCATTCCCGCCAAATTCTTTTAAAGCTTTTGGCTCCGTTTTCCGCTTCTCCTAACAGAAGTCCTTGAGCGAAGTTCTCGCGCTCGTGAGCGTCGAGTCCAACGGCTGTCGGGCTGCGGGAAGACTTCGATGCCCGTGGCGCCTGCGGCGGCGTTTGTTGGACTGCACCCAGGAACTTCAAGCCAAGGGACACAAGGTGCACCGCACCAGCCACCAAGGAGGACGTATGACTCGATCAGCCAACAATAGACGTGCCGGCAGCATCAACACTTGGATTGTTTCTGTCCTCTGCTTTCTGCTGTGTTTTCCAGTGAACGCAGACCATCCTATTCTGCGAAGCGGTAATTCTCTCTCGCTGAGGACGCCTCAACAGAAGGCAATGGCGAGTGTCATCCCCGCGCCGATCGATGAAAACTACATGCTGCTCGACCGGGTGGAAGGAGATTGGGTGAATCTCAATCCCGTCCAAGTGCGACCGATGACAATTACTCAGAATCAGATCTACGCGGTGAACACGTACCACAGCACAGTGGTCCACAGCGACGCGTCTTTGACCCCGGTCAACGTCTACCGCACCTTATGGGGGCCGGTGTCCATCGCTACACACGTGACGCCGACCGATGGCCCCTACAGTGATCGTCTGTTGGTGGTTTGTCAGAACAGCAATGCGCTGGTGGTGCACGATCGCTTGACCGGTGACATCGTCGATATTGTTGCCTTGCCGCCGCGACCCGCCGATATCGTCGTGAAGCACGACGAGCATGTGGCCTTCATTTCGACCCTGGGTCGCAATCAGGTGGTGGAGATCGATCTGCTCAATCTCCAAGGCCCGCAGAAGATTTATTCGGTGCCGTCAGAAGATCCACTTTTCCTCACTTTGACGCCGGCAGGAGAGGTGTTGGTGTCGGTGAACCTGTCGGGAAACAACTCGGTGGTCGACCGTTATCCCAACGAACCCTTCAACCTTCAAGCCAACGTCAATAGCGTGCTGGACCTGGACGACCCCGCCGTCGCCACCTCCGGCCTACCCGACCACGACATCTTCTGGCTCGATCGTAGCGGCAGCGGCACAGCGGTTCCAGTCGCCCGTGGTATGGGCACCGTTCTGTCAGCGTTGGCGGTTGATCCGACCAGCACCCAGCAGACCGCCCTGTGGCAATTAAACATCGAAGCCAATAACAAGGATAAAACCAAACAAACCGAGCCGGATATCCAGGGTGAAGTTGCCTTCAACCGCCTGTCCAGGGTGGTGCTGGCAAGCCCGCTGGGCTCAAGCGTCGCTCAGGGCAGCCAGCACATCGATCTTGATCTCGCCAACCCCTCCGCGTCCTATGATCGTGGCCTATCCGTTGGGCTGCCCTATTCGATCGACGTCTCCCAGGGTGGCATCATCTTCATTACCGGCTTGCTGACCGATAACGTGGTGGTGCTCGACCCGGCGGGCAATTGGATCACCGAATGGGATCTGCCCACCGGTTGTATTCCGCGACAAGTTGAGCTCGACTCGACCGAGACCGTGGCGCTGGTCTACTGTGCCGGGACCAACGAGGTGCCGGCGTATTATCTTGGCGCCATTCCGCCGCCTTTGATCCATGGGCACTCGTTGGACCTCGGTTTTGATCCGACACCAGCGGAGATCCAGGAAGGGCGCGAGCTGTTTTACGATGGTGATTTTTCCGAGCACAACAACGCCTCCTGTGCAACTTGCCACATCGAGGGTGGAATCGACGGCTTGGCTTGGAATCTCTCCAATGGTGAGATCGACAGCAAGGGGCCGATGACAACCCAGGATCTGCATGCCGTCAACCGACTCGGTCCCTTGCATTGGCGCGGTGAGCAAAAGGGCTCCGGTCTGCAGCGTGGGATGGTGCTCGACTTCAACGATGCCTTCGAGAATCTCTTGGGTTCGACGACCAAAATGAGCGAAACCCGCGTCGGTGGCCAGCCGAGTGAGTTTGACAAATTCGAGGCTTTCGTGTTGTCTCTCGAACATCCGGCGAACCCGAATCAGAATGAAGCCCGGATCCTCGACGACAGCATCCAGCCACCGATGCTCGGTACCTCCCATCAAACCGCTTCAGCGATCAATGGCCAGATCGAGTATGTGAATTCGGGCTGTGCCGGGTGCCATGCTTTGCCGACTGGCTCCAACAACGAGATCGTGCCCGACGGGATTCTGTCCAGTGACCCGAAGGCGCGTCGCCACGAGATCGTGATTCAGCCGTTGATCAACACCTTCACCCGGTCGATCCATCCCGATCATCAGGTCAATCTGGTGGCGACGGGCAATCAGCTTTATCCACGGGTGGGCCCGGGTACCTCCCATTCCGGTAATCCACGCAACCTGTTCCACTTCGTCG
>JAJCXQ010000844.1 GCA_029263355.1 Acidobacteriota bacterium
CAGGACGCCACTCTCGAAGTCCGGCACGACTTCGGTCTCGGCAAAAGCGACCAAACCCTCGGCATCGAGAAACTCGTCGGTCTGGCGGGTCTGCTCGCGGCTCCGCTCAGCCAACTCCTCGAGGTCGCCGACCACCAGCTGACAGATGGTGAGGATACCCCGGTTCTGATTCAGCCAGCCGGCGAAGCGCACCAGGGCGATGCGCTTGCGAGCGTCGCCAGCAAATAGCAGGATGTGAGGCCGCCAGTTGCGCGGGTCGACTGGCAGCTCCCGCAGCTTGAGCAGTGTCGTTCGCGCCAGCGACATCAGTGCACCGTAACGCATGTCGCCCCAGGCGGCGTCAAGCGATCGCCGACGCAGGGCGGCGTAGATCAGCACTTCGACGACCACCGCCACGATCGCGGCGTAGGGGTTGATCAGCCACATCACCCACAAGCAGCCGCCGGCGCCAGCCAGCGAAACGATCCACGGCACCCGAATCGTCGGCCGGTAGGACGGCGCGCCGCTCAACTGCTCGAGGCCTGCGACCAGGTTGATCATGCCGTAGGCGGTGAGGAAGAACATGGTCAGCACCGGAGCCACCGTGTTGAGATCGCCGAGTCCGACGGCGATGAGCGCTACCCCGGCGGAGATCAGATGCGGCACATTCTTGCCGAGCTTCGATTTCCGCCAACCGGCGGGTGGTCGCGGCAACACCCGATCCTCGATCAAAGCCTCGAGGGTGCGCGGCGCCCCCAGGATGCTGCCCAGTGCCGAAGACAGGATTGCGCCCAGGAGACCCGGGAGGATCAGCCACGAGATCGCCGCGACCTCGAACCAGATGAGATTATTGTTGACCAGCGCCTCAGGCTGTACCGCCGAGGCCAGGGCGACCGGTACGATCAAGTAAACGAAGAAACCGGTGCCCACCGCCAGCAGCGTTCCGATCGGGATGCTCTTTTTGGGATCCTTCAGGTCCCCCGACAGGCTGACCCCGGCCATTAACCCGGTGACCGCCGGAAAGAATACTGCAAAGACCGTCCAGAAGCCCTCGCCGCCGCCAGCGCCTTGCCACAGTTGTAAAGTGTCGGACGCCCGCGACGTTGTGCCGGCAAACAGCGAGACGAGGGCCAGGCCGATGAAGGCCATGACCGGAATCTGGAGTTTGAGCGCCAGTCCGGTGCTGCGGCCGGCGACCGCCGAGACCAGGATGATGGTCGCTGCCGCGGTCGTCCGCATAGGGATCTCGGGCCAGAACAGCTGCAGGCACTCGACCAGTCCAAAAGAGTAGAGAGTTACGGAAAAGGTCTGAGCGAGGAATAGCGGCACACCAATCGCGCCGCCGATTTCGAGACCCAGAGAGCGGGAAATCATGTAGTAAGCGCCGCCGGCGCCTACCTGCATATTGGTCGCCACGGCGGAGACCGAGAGCGCCGTCGAGACAGTGATCGCATGCGCTAGCAGGACGATAGCCAGGGCCGGCACCAGTCCGACATTTCCCACCACCCAACCGGTGCGCAGGAACAGAACCACGCCCAAAATGGTGAGAATCGACGGCGTGTAAACACCGAGGAACGTGCCCAGGTTGGGTTTGCTCGCGGGCGGGGCTGAGTTCATGACGCCATAGTAGCGGATGCTTAGTCTCGACAGTTGATACCGAGGCAAGCGAGTATACTGACTCAGTATGTTCAACCAGAATCTTCGAACGCAAGCTGAAGGTCACCCCCGTGCTCGCGAGGGCTCACAGCCTGCTTTGGCTCCTCGGCTTGATGCTGCTGGTGATGTTTCAGCCTACCAGTACACCGCTCCCGAAGCTGCCGGGAGTGGCCGAAACCGAGAGTCTTTTCAGCAATCCGGTGGACCGATGGACGAATCTCAACCCATGGAAGTGACATTGATCGGCTGGCGTGAGGTCGTCGACCTGCCGGATTGGAATCTCCAGGCTATCCGAGCCAAGGCCGATACTGGTGCTCGTTCGAGCGCGGTGGACGTTTCGCATCTCGAAGAGTTACCCGACGACCGGGTGCGTTTCGAGTTGGTGGCCAGGCGTGGCGCTCGCGACGAGCGACAGGTGATCGAGGCAGACATCGTGCGACGCGCTCGAGTGAAATCGAGTTTGGGGCGAACTCACGCCCGCTTGTTTGTCGAGACCACAATCCGCGTCGCCGGACGCACGATACGAACGCAGATCGGACTGGTCAACCGTGAAGGCATGCTGAGTCGAATGCTCCTGGGTCGACGGAGCCTAGAGGGCCATTTCAACGTTGATCCGGCGCATTGCTACCTACACGGCCGTCGCTCCAGGTCTCGAGAAACCAAAGAGGATTCGTAACCATGAAGATCGCGATCTTGTCTCGGAGTCCCGAGGCTTACAGCACAAAACGTCTGGTGGAAGCAGCAGAGGCACGCGGCCACGAAGTCGACTTGCAGGATGTTCTCAAGTTCTCGATCTCGCTCGAAGAGGGTTATCCGGACATCCACCGCCGCGGCAAGCCACTGCCGCAATACGATGCCGTAATTCCGCGTATCGGCGCTTCGGTGACTTTTTTTGGTACTGCCGCGGTGCGTCAACTCGAGCAAATGGACGTCTTCTGCGCCAACACGGCTCAGGGCATCATCAATTCACGCGACAAGCTGCGCTGCCTTCAGATTCTGTCGCGGCACGACATCGGTATTCCTGCGACTGAATTCGTGCGCCAGCGTAAAGATGTGATGCCAGCGATCGAACGTGTCGGCGGCGCACCGGTGATTATCAAACTGCTCGAAGGCACTCAGGGTGTCGGAGTGATCCTCGCCGACACTTTGGGGGTTGCAGCTGCCATCGTCGAGACTTTGCAGAGCACCAAACAAAACGTGTTGATCCAAAAATTTGTCGCGGAATCCAAGGGCAAAGACGTGCGTGCTTTTGTTGTCGGCGATCGAGTGGTGGCGGCGATGCGACGCAGCGCCCAGGGGCAGGAGTTTCGCTCCAACGTCCATCGTGGTGGGCGCACAGAGTCACTAGAGCTCGATCCGGTTTACGCGGAGACAGCGGTGCGGGCGGCTCAGATCGTCGGTCTGAGAATCGCTGGCGTCGACATGCTCGAAGGCAAGGACGGCCCTCAGGTGATGGAGATCAATTCGTCTCCGGGTCTCGAAGGCATCGAGGGCGCCACCGGTATGGACATTGCTGGCACAATCTTGGACTACGTCCAGGAGCAGGTACGTTTCCCGGACGTAGACCTTCGCCAGCGACTGACGACCAGTCGCGGCTCAGGGGTCGCCGAGATTCCGGTTGGCGAGACCTCAGAGTTGGTGGGCGTCACCATAGCCAAGTGTGGGCTGCGCGAAAAAGACATCGTGATCCTGACGCTGCATCGCGAAGGCAAAGTCATCACCAATCCTAGAAGTGACCGAGTGCTGCAGCCCGGCGACCGCATCTTGTGTTTCGGAAAACTCGCCGTAATGAAGGATTTTGTGCCGGATCGCAAACCGCCGCGGGTCCGCAAGCTCAAACCGGACCATGCTGTCGCCGGAGTGACAGGCAAGCCATGACCGGCGACACGAGTCACCCAGAGGATTTCGAAATCGTCGGAGAGCAAGTTGCCCTCGGCGAGTCCCGCGACCTGAGCCTGGTCGTGACCCAAAGCTTCAGTGGGACGGATGTCTCCATCCCGCTAAAGGTCGTTCGCGGCGCGCAGCCAGGACCGACATTATTGCTCACTGCTGCAGTCCACGGCGACGAGCTCAATGGCACCGGCATGATCCGCGAGATGATCCTGGCGCCACCTTGTGAGCTGGTGGCTGGCACCCTGGTCTTGGTGCCGGTAGTCAACATCCTTGGTTACGAACGTAATGCCCGGTACACGCCGGATCGGCGAGATCTCAATCGCAGTTTCCCAGGCGTTGCCGACGGCAGCCTGGCTAGCCGGATAGCTCATGCGATCTTCCAAGGTCTAGTGTTGCCCTGCGATTATTTGATCGATCTTCACACCGCCGCGGTAGGTCGCACCAACTTTCCCAACGTGCGAGCAGACCTCGGCCGCCCAGAGGTGAGGAGAATAGCGCGCGCCTTTGGCTGCCCGCTGGTGATTGGCAAGCCCGGTGGCCGAGGGACCCTACGCCACGCCGCCAACGTAGCGTCTCGTCCGGCGATTGTCCTGGAGGCGGGTGAGGTGTCGAAGGTGGAGCCGGCAGTGGTGGAGATGGGACTGCGCGGTATCCGCAACGTATTGATCAATTTGGGCATGGCGGTTGGCGAGCCCGCCAAACCGGCCTATCAGGCACGGGTCGACCGCTCTACCTGGCTGCGCTCTGACGCCGGCGGCCTGTTACGTTTTCATGCCGCTCCGGGGGAAGTTGTCGAGAAAAACCAGCCGGTGGCAACGTGCACGACCTTACTCGGCGCTGACAACGGCGTCCTGCGAGCGCCCGAAGATGGGGTGATCATGGGTCTGACGACGTTTCCCTCCGTCAAGCCCGGCGATCCCGTCTGCCATCTGGCCATCCCGCGCCGCGGTATCGCACCGATTCGCCGGGCACTGCGCCTGTTACCGGATGAAAGCCTGCACGACCGGGTGCTTGGCGAACTCGCCTCGAGTGTCGCGATCGACGAGCCCGATGACGAATGGGTATGAGGTTTCTGGCCAAAGGCATGATGGAGACAACGAGTCATCGGCCCTGGGAAGAGCTCGCACGAATTGTAGAAGCGAGCGATGCCGACGCTCTGCAGCAATTCGTTGACGCCCTCCCACAGAACGAAGCAGCACGTGCCCTCTCACGGCTTTCCGACCAGCGGCAGGCCGAGGTCCTGGCGATGCTTGGCCATGAAGAAGCTGCCGAGCTGGTCGACGGACTTGTGGTCGCCCAAGCTGCCCACCTAATCGAGGAGTTGCCGGCGGTTGAAGCGGCGGCGATTCTCCACGAGCTGCCAAGTAACGAACAAGCCGACCTGTTACAGGAGATCCACCAGCCAGAGGCAGAAGAGATCCTCGGCGCCATGGATCCCGACGAGGCGAGCAATGTGCGGCAGCTGGCGTCGTACCCGCCAACTGTCGCTGGCGGTCTGATGGCGACCGAATACCTCGCCTTTTCCGCCGACGCCACCATCGAAGAAGTGGTCGAGGACCTGCGGCGAAACGCGGAGCGCTACGTCGACTACGAAGTCCAATATGTCTACGTCATCGACGCCGCGGGGCGATTGGCCGGAGTGCTGCAGCTGCGTGATCTACTCCTGGGCCGGGGACCGATGAGCCTCAGAGAGTTGATGATCCACAAGCCCCTGTCGCTGCGGGATCTCGCCGATCTCGAGGAGATTCAACACGTCTTCGAGTCGCACTCTTTTTTTGGCTTACCGGTCGTCGATGCCAACGGCCGGCTGCTCGGCCTCATTCGACGCAGTGATGTGATGGAAGCCTTGGCGGAGCGCGCCGACAGTGACTATCGCAAGTCCCAAGGTATCGTCGGTGGCGAGGAGCTGCGCTCGATGTCGGTCTGGGAACGGTCGCGTCGTCGACTGTCTTGGTTGTCGATCAACATCGTTCTCAACATCATCGCCGCCAGCGTTATCGCCTACTACCAAGAGACACTCGCCGCGGTGATCGTCCTGGCTGCCTTTCTGCCAATTATTTCCGACATGAGTGGATGCTCGGGTAATCAGGCGGTGGCGGTGTCGATGCGTGAGCTGGCGATGGGGCTCGTGCATCCGCGCGAGCTGTTGCGCACGCTTTGGAGCGAGCTCGGCGTTGGCTTGCTCAACGGATTGACCCTCGGTACCCTGCTCGGCGTGCTGGCCTGGCTGTGGCAAGGTAACGTCTACATTGGCCTAGTGGTAGGTGGGGCGTTGGCGCTGAACACTGTGATCGCAGTCTCTCTCGGGGGTATCGTACCGCTTGTAGTGCGGCGCCTCGGATTTGATCCCGCATTGGCGTCGAGCCCGATCTTGACGACCGTAACCGACCTCTGCGGCTTTTTTCTTACCCTGAGCTTCGCCACGGCCCTGTTGTCGAGACTGACGACTTGAGAGGCCGTTGGCATCTCGAAGATGTGCCCCTGTCATGATTCTAGAAATGCTCCAATCGATCCGTTGGACCGACGTTCTCGACGTCGCATTGGTTGCTGTTTTTCTATCGGCGACTTTCGCTTGGCTGAGGCAAACCCGTTCCCGCATGGCTCTGCTCGGCGTGCTGCTACTGAGTGGGGTCTACCTGGCGGCTCGCCAGCTCGGGCTACAACTCACCGAGTGGTTGTTACAAGGTTTCTTCGCCGTGTTGGTTTTTGTGCTCGTCGTCGTCTTTCAAGAAGACTTGCGACGAATCTTCGAGCAGATTGCCGTGTGGGGGCTACGTCGACGGGTTCCCGCACTGCCGCCCGACGATGTCGAAACCTTGGTCCAGACCATTGCCGAGCAGATCCGCCGCCGGGAGGGAGCGCTTTACATCATCCCCGGTCGGAGTCCTCTCGATCGCCATCTCGACGGCGGCGTCGACCTCGATGGCGAGATCAGTACGGAGCTACTGCTGAGCGTGTTCGATCCGAACTCCCCCGGACACGACGGCGCGGCCACTCTTGCCGGCTCTAGGGTAAGCCAGTTCGCACTGCATTTGCCGCTGTCTACTCGGAGTATTAACGGTGGTACCCGGCACGCGGCAGCCCTCGGCCTCGCTGAACGCAGCGATGCTCTTTGTATCGTGGTTTCGGAGGAGCGCGGCGTCGTCTCGGTGGCTCGTGACGGCGAGATGCGCCAGCTCGAATCTCCCGTAGCCCTCGCTGGTGAAATCCGTGAATTCATGAATGCGGTGGCGTTGGAAGGCGGATCCAAGGCCGGCTGGCGAACCGTTCTCAAACGCTGGCCGGAAGCAGCTGGCGCCTTGGTCACGGCGGCGGTTCTGTGGTTGTTCTTGGTACCGGGCTCGGACCTCATCGAGGTCAAGAAAGAGGTGCCAGTCGTGGTCGAGAATCTACCGGTCGGATACCAGCTCACCGGCGTCGAGCCGGCGGTTGTCGAAGTCACATTCAACGGTCCGAGACGACAGATTCCAGACGATCCGGAGGCTTATCGCCTGCGGCTCGACGCGTTGCTCGTCGAGCTTGGGCGGCGCACCTTTCGCGTCTCTCCCGCCCAGGTCGAGCACCCTCCGGGAATCGTGGC
>JAJCXQ010000845.1 GCA_029263355.1 Acidobacteriota bacterium
TTTTCGCGCCGAGCAACCCATCGATCCCGATTGGACGAAAGCCCACCTCCGGGAACGATAAAGTGGACATGAGGATGGAATGCCAAGTCCGATCCCCAAGTATGTAGCACGCCGATGCAACCGATCTTTGCTCCAAAGTGCTTGGGATCCTCGGCGACTTCGAGCAACGTTTCTTTCGAAGCTCGAAAAAGCATGTCATAGAACAGCTTTTGATTAGCCAGGAACAACGAGTGCAGCGTGTTAGTGACGGTAAAGACCGGATGGAAATACTCCACAGGCAAGAGATCTCTAGACCGAGCGGATTCGAAGATTCCGTCCAACACGTGCCCCACACCCTCGTGTTCATCCCCAGAGATGGCATCCCGTTCTCGATCAGACCGGTCATCGGGCCAATCGGCCCTCGATTGCTGTTCGCGAGAGTGTCCGGAGGACCCTACACACTCGATTTGGGTCTGCACCATCGCGCGACCGCCCGATCGACCCTCGTTGGAGCTGCCGGTAACCGAGAAGCGCCGGATCGACGGTCGCTCGAGGTCCCCGGATCGGCCAGCAAATGGGTCGCCGCGCGATTGCAGTCTGCTGCATCGCTCGGAACGTCAATCGCAGCGCGGTCCGGGTCTCGGGAAGCGTACGCAGGTCGACCAACCCTCGTTTGGCGATTCTTCTGTCTGTCAGCCTCGGCACGATCGTCGTTTGACCGCCGCGCCGCTGTCGAAGGGTCGAATCGCCGGTCGTTTCGTGTGCCGGCGATGCAGCAGACCCCAATCGCGCGGCGATCGGGCTCCCGAGCGGGGTTTCGGACCCCGATCGCGGGACGATCGGGTTCCCGGACGCTCTTATGGCCTCAGGCGACGCCGGTTGCAGTGCCGGGCACCTCCTGACAACCCGATTCGGAAGACAAACCGGAGCGTCTTCTCTCTGCTCCCCAATCCCGACTTCATCCTTCGGCGGAGCCACAGGCAGCGCAAGCTGCTCATCATGAGACGTTGGGGCAAGAACGGTATCGTCGATACTCAGATCGATGGCTTTCTGCTGGAGGATCGTGCAGCGCTGGCAGCAATTTGCAGCGGTAGAAACTGACGATTCTGCGAGTCCAACAACGGTGCCCGTTTTGCCCATCGTAAATTCCGAGACGTCCAATTAACCGTGAAAACGCGCTGCTTCTTGACCGGCGGTGGTGTCCGCTAGCTCACGCCAACGAAATCTGGCGAGCCTTGGGTTCGGGTGTCCTTCCACCGCATCGGCGATCATGCCTCCCAACAACGGCGCCATCTTGAAGGCGTGACCGCTGCCGCCGGCAGCCACCGTCAAACCTGCGATCTCCGGATGGCGATCGATCCACAGGTGCTCATCCAGGGTGTCGCAATAGAGGCAGCGACGGGTGTAAACCACTGGAGCATCCACCAGGTCGGGTAACGCAGTCGCCAAGAAGTCGCGTAACTGTAACTGGTCCTCGGCGGTGACGACCCGCTCGTCGACCTCGGGATCCAACGCTACGCCGACGCCATGGTTGCCGATTTTCACGACTCCCTCGCGGGGATGCATCGGAAAACCGTACCAGCCGCTGTTGGCGACGTCAGCAGTGAAGACCACAAGATTCGGCGCGGTGAAGAGCTCGGGCTCCCTGGGTGCGAGGTGGAAGATGGGATGGCCGGTCGGCCGCATGACGGCACGCAGCTCCGGCAGCAGCCACGGCGTCCAGGCGCCGGCGCATACCACTACCTCAGCTGCGCTAAAAGCCTCACCCTCTCGGGTCGCGACGCCAGTGGCGACACCGCGCTGCGTCGTCACGCTCGCTACGGTCATTCCTTCGATGACGCGGATGCCATTACTCCGGGCATGCTGCGCCAACGTCGCCACCACTCTTCCGCTTTCCGCGAAGCCAGCCCGGGCGTGGAAGAATCCATCGTGGTAAGTGCCCGAGCGCCAGGCCGGGAATCGACGAGAGATCTCGTCCGAGTTCAGACGCTCGGGCTGGCGACCGCGCTCGAGGAGGCGAATATAACTCTCGTACTCGAAACCGCCAGGCGCCATCGTTTGTCGGGTCAACATGGTGACCCCGATCTCATGATAGAGCGGCTCACCGAAGGTCTCGTTCCACTCGTGCCAGCCTGAGATCGCTTCGTCGACCAGCGCCATGTACTCACTGTCGGTGCCGTACTCCATACGCACGACTTTGCTGATATCCGTTGACGAGGCCAGCGGATGTGGCACCGGTCCAGGATCGATCAACGCCACGCGCCGGCCGCGGCGATGCAGCTCGAGAGCGGTCGTCGTGCCGTAGACCCCGGCGCCGACGACAATCACGTCGTAGGTCTGGCTCATCACGCTTGGTGCATCAACCGTTCGAGACGATCGAGCTTACCTCGAACCTTCTGCCACAGGTTGGCGGTCGGGCGATCGAGCTCAACTTGCGACACCAACTCGCTGACCCGCTTACCCGCCGAGACCGCTTGCTCTGCCCGCGTCTGGATCTTCTGCCGGTCAGCGCCGCTTACCAAGCGTCCAGCTTTGGCCTTGAGCTTACGGAAGGCTCGGCGGCGTTTGATACCGCTCCCTTCCCGATCGGCAACTTGATCATAGACGCGCTGCAGTCGATTGGTCGCTTCCTCGAGAAACTCCAACCTTTCTGCCAGGCGCCAATCCGGAGATCCATCCGGCGGATCACGAGCGTCGAGCAACTGCTCGAAGCTCTCGAGCAGAAGATTACAATCGAATTGAAGCTCTTCGGCGAGAGGATCGAGGCCGTCGAGCAAACCGCCGGAGGGAGCAGTGTCGGAGGACGCGACCCGGTCGGACGAAACGTGGCCGGAAGAAGCGGTGTCAGACAGAGCAGACGCCGGTGACGTCCCCGAAGTGCCCTCGCTCTCCCCAGTCTCTGCCAACTCTCTGGACGAGCTTTCGATTACGTCCGAGGAGGACTCGCTGGGCCGTCCACTCGATTCAGAGGGTGGCGCACTCGGCCGCGGGTCGGCGACGGGTGGCTCGGGTTGAGCTTGTCGAACCGATGCCGAAGACTCCATTGATGGAACGCTCGAGGTTGAGCCCGGTGTCTGCAGTGTCGTTTGCGAACGTGGCTCGACCGTCGCCATGCGTTCGAACCGAGGCTCCGCTGATCCTACAGGCGCTGACGAAAGCGACTGGGGCGAAGCCACATCCGCTGCCTGTGCGAGCTGCTCTTGTGGCTCGCTCCCCTGCCCCGGCCTCAGTAACGCCACGCCGACGATGAGCAGCGCCGCAGCCAACAGCCCTACCGTCACGAACGGAATGAACCGCGACGACGACTTCGTTGGCGATGCGACGGCCGCCGAGGCCACGACTGGGGCGGGTACCGCAGCCGGTGCAACCGGCGGTATAGGTGCAACAGACGGTGGCATCACCGATGGCGGCGAGGGCGGAGGTACATCCGGCAGAGGATGGATCTCGGATTGCGACTCCAGGGTTGGAGCGGTCTCAAGGGTCGGAGCGGTCTCCAGCGTTGGAGCATCCGGCCGGACGCCAGTGTGCACGGTGACGCCTACCGGCCCGGAGCCAGGTAACGGTGGCGGCGCCATCAGAGCCGGAATCGGCACTGCGGCAGAGCTGGTTTCGACGTTTCGAATCCCACTCGTCTCGAGGCCGTTGCGCAGGGCGGTGGCAAATTCTGTTGCGGACTGAAAACGCTCATCGGGAAGCTTCGCGAGTGCTTTGAGCGTCCCCGACTCGAGCCAATCAGGCAACCCCTCGGCGAGGGTGCTCGGGGGCTCCGGAATCGCCTCGAGCTGGGCTCGCATGACTTCGAATTCACTGCCACCGGGAAACGGCACCCGGCCGGTCAACAGCTCATAAAGCACCAGCCCCAGCGAGTAGACGTCCGAACGGGGATCCAGATCCTGCCCTTGGATCTGCTCCGGTGACATATATTCGACGGTTCCAATGATGCTGCCCGAACGGGTCAACCGCTGCTCACCGACGATGTGAGCGATACCGAAGTCGGTGACCTTGACGACTCCGCCAAGGCTTATCAGGCAATTACCCGGCTTGATATCACGATGGATAATGCCCTGTTGGTGGGCATGGGACAGGCCATCGAGCAAGGCGCAGGCGACCGGCACAGCATCCGTCCAAGGCAGTTTGCCACGACGCTTCTGGAACTCGTCGAGGGGCTCTCCCTCAACCAGCTCCATCACCAGGAATAGCTCATTACCTTCGGCGAAAAACGAGTAGATCGCGGTCACGTTGGGGTGATCGAGACGAGCCAGGGCTTTGGCTTCTTTGCGGAAACGCGCGGCGAATTGGGTGTCGTTGGCCAACTCGACGTTGAGAACCTTGATCGCTACCCGGCGCTCGAGCATCAGGTCCAAGCCTTCGAAGACGGTCCCCATACCGCCGCGACCGAGCTCACGGACGATCCGGAAGTTACCGACTTCGCGACCGATCACCGCTTGACCTTGACTTTGCGGGTTTCAGCGGCAGGCCGCGCTGTCTCGCCGTCAGCACCGCGCACCACCAGTAGGATCATCGAAATATTGTCGTAGCCGCCTTGCTGTTTGGCTTCGGTCAACAGCGTTTCACAGGCCGTGTAGACGTCGAGGGTGGTCGCCAAGTCTTGCATCCGGCTGCGCTCCAGAAGATCGTGGAGGCCATCGGTCGACAACAGATAACGATCACCGGTGCGCAGGGTCAGAGGGTGCGGCCAGCTGGCCACCGTCACTTCCGACTGGGTGCCGAGAGCGCGGGTGATGACGTTCTTGTCGACATGGCCGTCAGCCTGGGACTGGGTGAGGGCCCCTTGCCGGACGAGCTCGGCGACCAGTGAGTGATCCTCGGTCATCTGATGCATCTCACCGTCGCGCAGCAGATAAAGCCTGCTGTCACCGACATGAGCCAGATAACCCAGGTTTCGCCGCATCGCGAAGGCGGTGCACGTCGTGCCCATACCGCGCAGGCCGTCGTGGGTATTGCCGTGCTCGAAAATCGCCTTGTTCGCTTCCTCGAAGGCCTCGACCAACGCCGCCGCTGGCGCCGCCCGGCTGCGGTAGTAGCGACGTCGGATCACATTGGCGGCCAACACGCTGGCGACCTCTCCAGCCTTGTGTCCTCCCATACCGTCGGCCACCAAAGCCAACATGCCTTTGGTAGCGAGGGAATTGGCATCCCCAGGCTGGACAAACACTGCAGAATCTTCGTTGTGCTCCCGCTGGCACCCACGGTCGGTGATGACGCGGGCGTCAATCGAAAGCATGTCGTGAGATTCGCTCATAGGTTTCTCGTAGACCTGTCACCTTCCTGGGATCGGTCGCCACCTCTCGGCGTTGATTTTACCCTCAACGCAGCACCGGCGAGATTTTCATCAGGTCGATGCCATAACGAATTGGCACCGCGAAGGTCACCGTCGCCGCGCTGGTGTTTCGCCCATACGTAAAGATGCCGATCACTCGACCGCGGTCGTCGAACACCGGTCCACCGCTGTTGCCAAAACCAGCATTGTCGACCGTCAGCTGGTAGACGTCGCCCATCTCGCTGCGATAGTTCGCCCGATCACCCTCGCCCGGCGTCGACATACCGCGGATGACGCGTCCGATCAGCCCTGGGCTGACGGTCGGATCCGGCACCTGACGCCACTCTGAAGCACGATTGATGGCGTCTAACGAGGCCACCCGCACCTCGACGTCCGGCGAGATCGCCGGATAACCGATGACCGTCACCGTCTCGCCGGCCCGAATCTCGTTGTAGTTGTCGAACAGCTCAACCGGTTGGACCGAATCGGGGAGATCAATTTTGATCAGCGCGGCGTCGTGAGTATCGGAAACCCGTACAACCCGCGCCGGGATCCGCAGAGTGTTCTTGGGAAACGTGACGTCCAGGTACTGGTGATGCCCCTCCACAACCTTACCGACGCTGACCTTGCTGCCGAAAGCCAACGCCTCGGACGGTATCCAACCATGAACCAAGCTGCGGTCCGCCTCGGTCAGATCCCGCGTATAGGTGACGTCCTCGGTATCAGAGTCGAACTCATACAAACGGCCGGGCAGAGGTAGATCGTACTGGCTGCGCCAGGAGGCTGCGACGTGGCGGTTGGTGAGGATGAAACCATCTTCCTTGACCACAAATCCAGAAGCGGTTCCTGAGGTGCCGATCCGGACGTTACGGCCGAATTCGCTGTTGTCTAGGAGCCAAGGCTCGGCCCGACCGTTGGTTAGCAGGACGTAGTCCGGCATGCCATCGGTATAACGGTGGTAGACCTCCTGGCCCGTCTTGGCGTGGACAAGGGTCCAGGATTTCTCGATGAACACGTTCGAATGGCTGTAGAGGTCGGCGATCTCGGCCGGCGTCATCGGCTGATCGGCGGTCACTTCAGCGAGCTTTCGATCGGTCTCCGCCAGGTTCTCGCGGGATTCCTGCCGGCTGAGGTAAAACAGCACCGCTGCCACCACCGCCAGGACCGCGACCCCCAAACCGATGAGCTGGCTACGCTGACGAGACTGGCGATCCGAGCTCGCAACCAGCCGCTCGACCGTCTCGCGTCCAACCGAAGGCTTCCCACCTGCAGCCGGACGTTCGACCGGCACTGCTGCGGCCGGAGCCGCAACAGCCGCGGCCGGCGCAGCAGGCACCGCTGCTTGACGAGTGGCGGGGGGCATCGCCTCCGCCGCCAGCCGGGTCGCGGGGGGCGCCACCGGCGGCCGCGGCTCGAGATCGAAGACAACTTTTGGGCCACCCGCGCCGAGTTGAAAGGTGTCACCAGGGCGCAGCCGCGCTTGCCCTATCAAACGGTTACCACCCAGCATCGTCCCGTTGCTGCTACCGAGGTCAACCAGATCGAAGGCATCAGCCTGCTCGGAGCTCGGAACCAACTTGGCGTGGCGCCGGCTCACCAGATCGTCACGGTCAGGATCGAACTTCACGTGCACATCCGGGTCACGCCCCAGTACAACTTCGTCAACCCCGTCGACCGGGAACTCCTCAACCTGGTTGCTGCGAGCGCCACTGACGATGCTGAGAACGATTCGGCGTCCGATCCCCATGCTGGCGGTGCTTGTCAGATGATCGTCGTTTTGGGACATGTTGATTCCTCCTCGGATTCCTGCTGGGCAGCTCGCACACAGGTTGGTGCTCCAGGATGTCGCGTCTCGGGTGTCGGCATTGCGTTAGCCCCAGGTCAATGAATGCCTCTTTGGGTAAGAGGCTAAATCAGCGGTTTTTTTCCACTTTCTCACATTCCAACCAAACCCCACCCTTGGCATTACCTTGATTACGGTCCCTCACCCGTACCTCTGTGTCCTTGCGCCAGCGGCCGCTCTCTTTCCTGTTACGGGTATTGGAGTAAACGATGACGTCCCCCGTGATGAGTAATACGTCATTCTTGGTCGGATTCCGCCCAGGAATCGTGACATTGGTGTAATCGGACGCCTGTTCGATGAATCCTCGCGACGGCGACTCGACAACTGGTTGCTCGTTGAACAACCCGCTCGCCAACCCAATGGCGACTAGGATCGCCACCGCGACCGCAGCCATCACGAGCCGACTGCGCTGCCGGCCGCTGGACTGCCGAGTCGACTCGACCGTGCGATCGAGCTTAATCACGCCGGGATCAGGCTTTTTCCCGGCGCCACCAGATTCGATCAATGTATCGGCGCGGACCGCCGGGGGGTCTACCGGTAGCGGGTCTCGACGTCGACCGCGGCGGCGCCGAATCTCAGTCTCGATCACACTCCGCAAGCCCTGCTGAACGTTCAGGAACGCCATGTCACGGTTCGGCCACAACGTGACGGGCGTCGCGTCCTCGGGCAATACTTGCAGCTTGGCAAACGCGGCGCCGCTCCAATCCACCGGCCGCACGATGATCGGAATCACCCGGGTGGCGCCCTGTTGGTGGCGCTGCATGGCCCGTGGCACCTCGACCGCGGAGCAGTAATTCGACGCCATGAAGTCGGGGCTGATGAGCAGCAGAATAATCTCCGAGGCGTCGAGGTGAAAGTCGATCTTGCCTCCCCACTCCTCACCGGCTTTGATCCCCCGATCGTGCCAGGCGCGGATCTTGCCTTCCCGCTCGAGAGAGGTCAGATGCTTGCGCAACTCGTCTTGAAGGTCTTCGTCTTCATGAGCATAGGAGACGAAGACGTCAAGGGCCTCCGATGATTGATCCTGGCTCATGACATCACTGCCGTAGATTGACCCAATCTGAAACTAAAGCGGTTAGCCGCGGGATTATATCTCAACCGTTGGCCGTCACTCGACGTCCAGGGTCGCGACCACCGGCAAGTGATCAGAGGCCCGAGTCACTGGCACTGCGACATCCGTGATGTGCAGATCTGGAGACGTCCAGATGTAATCGATACGCTGCCGCGGACCGGTCGACGGATGGGTATCCCCGGGCGCCATATCACCCGCTGCAATGGCAGCAACCTCGAGGGCATCCCGCAGGCCGGCCTGTCGCAACATTTCGATCTCCGGAGCGCCTGGCCTGGCATTGAGATCTCCCGTCACCACCGTCCTAGGGCGTCCCTGCCAAAAGTCGAGAATCGCCCGCGACTGCAGCTCCCGGATCGCACCACCATCCTCGGGATCATGAAAATGGGTCGCGATCACCTCTAAGTGGCCAGCCCCTCCAAGATCAATCCGCGCCGCCAGCAAACCTCGACCGATCAGCAGTTCCTTGGTCGGCAGCAGGGTTGTCCGAGTGCCCTTCAGCGGACGACGGCTAAGCACGGCGTTACCCCATAGTGGATCGGCGGTCGGGGCGAAAACAAACGGCATGTCGAGTCGTCGAGAAAGCCAGGTCAACATATCGACCGAGCCGTTGACCAACCAGCCCCGCGACACTTCTTGGAGAACAACAACGTCAGGCTTCTCGGCCTCGATCACCTCGGCGATCGCCTCCAACCCCAAATGACCGAGGGGATCGATCCCACAATGTAAGTTGTAGGTCATTAATCGCAGCGGCAAACCCTTCACCGGCTCGCTACCAACTCTCGGCACCGCTGCCAGCTTGGTAAGCGGCAGCAACATCAACAACCCACAGGTCAGCAGAGCCCATGACCGGCGCAGTGCCCACCTCATCGACAGGGCCGGCGCAGAGCGGGCAGCCAAAGCCCCCATGCCAAGGACAGCGCCAGCTACAGGCAACAGGCTGTCTTTGGAGAACGGCAGACGGATATCAATACTGCCATAGTAGAGGAAGACCAAAACACCGAAAGCCAGCAGGCCCATGCCGTGGCCAACCGCAAGCTTCACCGAGCTGCCGGCCCTCGACTCGGCGCCGATCGTCAACACAATGATCATCAGCAGCAAGACGCTGCTGAGGTGGGTTGCGAACAGCAGAGCCGCCGACAGCCAACCCGTCGGCCACGGCGCCCACAACGACAGCACGAGGAGAGCCGTGAGGACCGTCGGCAGCGGGCGTCCAGCCCGGTGTAAGACTCGAAGAGCTTCGCTGGAGACCAGCCATAACACAAACCACCGCCCCACCAGCACCCACGCCGTGGAGACTTCGGGGGACCAGCCGGTCAAAGCGCTCGAGCGCGCGACGTTGCCGACCACCATCAGCTCGAGAAAGATGAACGGTCCGAGGGCGACCAGACTCCAGGCCAGACGCCGCGGAGGGGGGCCTTGCGTCGCGCCGCCGGTCCGCATCACTGCCGCCAACAAAAATCCTTGGACGACAACCAACGCCAACACCAGCAGGCTGGTCGCGACGTCGCCACGCCAACTCATATCGTAGGTACCATAAAAGCCATGTAAGGCAGTATCGAGGCTCAGACCCACCAGCCAACCGAGGAGCCAGGAGCTCCCTGACGCTCGGCCACCGTCAGCGAGGATCAAGGGCGGGATCTGAAAAAAGAGGATCACCGCGGACAGTGCCAGAAAAAAATCGACAATCGGGTCACCGTGCCACAGTTGCAACGCCAGCCGAAACCCACCGACGCCACCGACGCAGATCCACAACCAACGCCCGGGCGGTAGGGATCCCCTCATCGCCATCGCCAGGAAACCGGTCGCGAAGGTCGCCATCGCCAACCCACCGACGGCGAGGGCATTCCATCCGAAACGGTCGCGAAAGATGAACACCAACAGCGGCACCAGCGTCCGTAGAGCCTGGATGCCAAACAGCACCGTCAGCGCATGAAGCGCCACCCGCCGCAACTCCGGCGGGGTGTTGCGCGGAGACGCTGGCGTCTCACTTCGGTGTTCCATCGGTGTCTGAGGTACGCTCTACTCCCACTCGATGGTGCCGGGGGGCTTACTGGTGATGTCGAATACCACTCGGTTGACGCCGTTGACTTCGTTGACGATGCGATTGGCGACTCGTCCAAGGAGGTCGTAAGGGAGCCGACTCCAGTCAGCGGTCATGAAGTCGTCAGTGTCGACCGACCGCAGGGCAACCACGTGCTCGTAGGTCCGCTCGTCACCCATGACGCCTACACTCTTCACCGGCAAGAGCACCACTAGAGCCTGGCTGACCCGGTTGTACCAGCCACTGGCCTTGAGCTCCTCGATGAAGACCGCATCGGCCCGCTGCAGAATCTCGACTCGCTCTGGGGTCACCTCGCCGAGGATACGCACTGCCAAGCCTGGCCCTGGAAAGGGATGCCGCTGGATCAAATCCTCAGGGATGCCGAGCTCGCGACCGAGCTGACGCACTTCGTCCTTGAACAAAAATCGCAATGGCTCAACAAGCTCGAAGCCGAGACGCTCCGGCAGTCCGCCAACATTGTGATGAGTCTTGATCACCGACGATGGGCCCTTCACCGACACCGATTCGATGACATCTGGATAAAGTGTCCCCTGAGCCAGGAAGCGTACCCCTTCGAGTTCCTTGGCAGCACGCTCAAAAACCTCGATGAATAGCCGACCTATGGTCTTGCGCTTCTCCTCCGGATCG
>JAJCXQ010000846.1 GCA_029263355.1 Acidobacteriota bacterium
ACCACCCACACCCCCAACTACAAATAAAGTTGTTATATCTTAACCCCAAATAAGTTAGTAACCACTAACCACACATTCATATCCATAAGTAAATAAACACTAACATATAACAACTAAAAACAACTATACATTACAACATACCCCTAAACCTACGAGCGGACACAACCACCCACACAAAGGCCCAATAAGTGCAACACAAACACCCACACAAAAACCCAACACACACACAGACCCACACATACACCACCCCTCCACCCAAAACCATACCAGATATCAGGCACACCCAATACCCCACAAACACCACACATAAAAACACAAACCACCACACACATAAAACCCCCTCAATGAGTGGTACTCTATGTGGGTTGCCCAAAATCACCCCAATGAGCGGTACTTTGTACACACTACAAACACCCACACAAAGCTCATTTGAGGCCCATCTCACACAGCACAGTCATAACCCAAACCCCACACAGCCAGCCAGCCAACCCCACACAACAACCCTATAGAAAGGAACTAACATGGACAGTAAAGAATACTTCGAGGAACAGAACGAGCGGATAGATACTATAGTCGAGGAGCTGCGGGAATGCATCAGCGACAAAGGATACACAGCTATTGACGTGCTAGCAGGTGTGACTATATTCCACAGGATTATAAGCAAAGAAGTAATACCAATGGACAACGAGAAAGGATACTCTATCAGGAGCTGCTGAAAAGGAGTAGCGCATAGATGTAACGTTAGGTAACATGGAAGAGAGAAGAGAGGGAACTAACCCTAACAAAAGGAAAGCGACATGAAAGATAATAGACTTGAGTACTACAGCCAGAAGATACTGCTTGAGAAAGACAGGCGGGATTACATAAACAAACATCTAGACCAAGCAGTTGAGAAGATGTTGAACGATAGACTTGTATTAGCACAGCTACTACACAAAGAAAGGAAGACGCATGAAAGATGAAGCAGCACTAGGAGTATCAGTAGTTGTAACGTTACTAATCATGGCACTATTGATATGGGGAGCATACGTGCTCAACAGGAAGATGAACTGGTCACTGGGTTATGAAGACATGGTTGAACAGAAGATACAGGAACTAGTTAAAGAGGAGGCACTGAAGTGAAACCAGACACCCCGTACCTACTGTCAGTAATGATACCCGAGAGCGGGGTGAAGGTTTATAAATTCGCAACTGAAAAAGAAAGAACTGCACTAATCAAACAGATACCTAGCGGTATGTCATACGCAACTAACTACATACAGAAAGAAGAAACCAAATGATGAACGAACTATTCGAAACAGAACACACAAACACAACAACTAAACTGTGTATCATGTGCCATACACAAACAGATACCTGCGATCAAATGGCTGTGTCACCAGACAGCGAGACTGAATGTATCTGCGTTGACTGCTTCCTAAGACACGTCACTGACCCACAATAAAAGTACCTGTAAGGGGTTGACACATACCAGAATACTGGTATATAATATAACATATACAGAATGGAGGAAAGATTATGTCATTAGATGAAGATGATGTAAAGAGAATTGTTCACGAGATACTAGCTGCTCAACAACAGCAGGGCCAAGGACAAGGCGACCAACCACAGCCACAAGAGGGTGGTGAAGGGGACGGACAACCCGCACCACAACAACCATCCGGTAAGGGCGTACCACATAAAGAAGGGCCATCACCATTCGGTGGTGACGGTAAGGTATGGGAACACCACTTCGATACCATGTCTGACTTCATGGACATGGTGCAGCGACCACTACATAAGAGTAATGCAGGTAGAGAGGGTAGTCGTAGCAGTAGGAACACTGAAGACCACGGTGACAGCTGGGATGCTGGAGTACACTATCAAGAAGCTTGTAAAAAAGTAGATGAGGGATGGCCTGAAGGTACTAAGCTAGTACGTAAAGCATCAGAGATGATGAAGAAACTGATACCACCTGAAAGTATTAGGAATAAAAACTTCTATGAGTACAGCGGTGGTGCCTATGTAGATGTAGGTAGATACTGCAGTGGTGACCCTGAACATTTCGTACAGTTTGAACAGAAGCCTATCAAGAAACAGAAGGTTATTACTATGCTCACTGAGATATCAGGGGTGTGTCACTATAAAGCTAATCAGTTTATTAACAGGGGTGCTGCTATGATTGCAGCTATCGACCTGCTTGAGAAGCTAGACTATAGAGTGGAGTTGTTAATAGGATTACAGACACACCACAGCCACAACCTACACATGACTAGTATACTAGGCAAGAGAGCTAACCAACCAGTAGAGATAGACAAGCTAGCATTCAGCATTGGTCACCCTGCATTCTTTAGGAGACTATGGTTCAGCTACATTGAAACATTTCCAAGAGAAGTAACCGATGCTATGGCTGCATTCAGGTCATACGGAAACTTTAGAGAACACAAGCAGGAAGGTATAGATATATACCTACACAGTTACAGAAACCCAGAAGACTTTGATACTATTGAGTCATCAGTAGCATGGGTACTAAAGAAACTAGAACAACAAGGATACTACGAACCACAGAAAGAAGAGGTATAACATGACACAAGCAACACAAGGACTAGGTGTAGCAGTAGAGGATCTAATTAAAGAGAGAGCCTGTGAACTGGTACGCACCGACGAGAACATCTTAAGTGAGATAAGAGTTACTGTTAAAGATGCAGTAGATAACTTAGTACCACGTAAGGTAAAGATAAAAGTAGGAGAGAATAAGTCTGTTGAACTAGGAGTACAACATAAACAGTTTACTACCCTGCTTAAGTATGCAGCACAACGATTGAAAGTATACTTACATGGGCCAGCTGGTTCAGGTAATTCACGAGCAGCTAGTGAAGCAGCGAAAGCATTGAAGCTTAGTTACTACTGCGAATCAGTATGTGAACAAACACCTGCTGCTCTGCTGAAGGGGTACATGGATGCGACTGGAGATTACGTTACAACTGCATTCCGTGAAGCCTTTGAAAATGGTGGTGTGTTTCTGTTAGATGAGATGGATGCGGGTAACCCTAACGTACTGACCACACTGAACGCAGCTATCGCGGTAGATATAGGGGAGAAGATTAGTTTCCCTGACCAGATGGTAGCACGACACAAAGACTTTAT
>JAJCXQ010000847.1 GCA_029263355.1 Acidobacteriota bacterium
CAATCATCCCATATGAGAGGCGGTGGCCAAGGGCCAATTTCCAGGTGCTTGGGGATTCGATCTGAGATCGACGAGGATGGCGACACGATGACGGTATCGATCACCACGTGCAGGATGATCGTTTCTTCCGGGATGAGGACGAAAACCTGCTCCCACGCTGGACTCAAACAGAACAGCCAGTCTTCGGAAAAGAACGAGGTGCCAGCCGGAAGGCTCGCGTCGTTGACAGGTACCCGTGCGATGGGGGCCATTTCGATTTCTATCGGAGATCCAGGAATGCCCGCATAACCCACCGCGGCGGTCGGAGGTTCGGCCCCTTGATACGTCACCTGGAGACGCATCCGTAGGAACGGGTTCTCCTCCAGCCAGTTGGGTACGATGAAGACGAGGCCGTTTTCGCCTGAGGAGGTGGCGAAGTAGCCGCCTCCATTGGCCGGCGTGTAGGCTACGTTGCCGAAAATTGCAGCCGACGGGTAAGGAGCGCCAGCCGGAAACTGGTCTTTCAGGTGTTCGGCGGCGTCACCGATCCACAGTGGCACGTCGGCATCGGGGCGGATCAAGTAGATATTTTGGTCGGTCAGGAAATCCCAGCCCGCGACCGTCGACAGAGGATCGAACCGATAGTCCGGTGGTCGCAGGTCGCCAGCAAACACTGGGACAACCAAGAGGATGAGGAGAGCAAAGATTAGAAGGCTGTGCTGTCGAATCATTGATGTGGCTCCTTGCAAGGCGTATGAGGTGTCGGTTAAGGACAGGTGTCTGCGTCTTGATGGCTTCGCAAGGAACGTGCCGAGGTAGCTAGGTCGCTCGGCGGCGAGTCGAGGCCGTACTCGCCGAGGGTTTCTCGGGAATCGGCTGAGGACGTCTGATCTCAGAAGATGAGACATCGATTGAGACGTCGCGAGACAAACTGAGAATTGGACCCGACAGCCGTCCTGCGTCGCGTAGAGCGCGACGCAGGATGAAGTCGAGCTGGCCGTTGGAGAGGATCGCGGTAAAGTGATCCATCGCCGTGGCTGGCGTCGCTGCAGTGCGACCTGAGCACCACCTAGAAAAACACGTTGGGGCCCACAGAGATCAATCACCATGAAGGACTTCATTCTGTTGATGCACTCGGATGCTGAGCGCGCTGAAGAACCGGAAGAATGGGAAGCCTATTTTGCGAAGCTGCGATCTTCGGGGCGGTTCCAGGGAGGCAGCGCTATCGGAGCCGGAGAGTGCATGAAGAAGTCAGGCTCGGCAGGCCCATTACACGAAAGACTTGGTGGATATATCAAGGTACAGGCGAAGGATCTTCACGAGGCCAAGAGTTTCGTTGAGGGTAATCCTGTTTTTGAGGCCGGCGGAACCGTAGAAGTTCGTGAGCTGCCGCGTTCGTGAGTCAATCCGCCCAGAGATCTAAGCTTCCTACCCAGGATCCCCGTCGCTCTTCCAGACGGCATAACCCAGGACCAGCGGCAACGCCAGACTAGGAACAAAGGCGACCAGCAATACGCTGGCGTCAAAATCCGGCGCGATCACCGTGATCAGCCCCGCTACCAGGATCGGCACGATCGCCGCCATCGTGCCGATCAGCAGCACGTAGAGCCCGCGATCCCGCCGCGCACCCGCTTCAGTCTGGAGAAAGCCGGCCACCAACAAGACCAACCAGATCACCATGTAGACCAGGAAAAGCTGCCCTTGGAGGGTCACGATCTCCACCAGGCTCCGGGCCTGGCTGGCCCACGCCGGCACCAGTCGGGCCGAAGCGTCGAGAACGATGGTGACACCGGCTGGAGCGTAGAGCAGGGTAAGCCAGAGCGGGCTTCTGGCCGCCTTCCGCCGCCTTGGGAAGACCAATCCGAAATGAACCATAAGCGGGATGCAGAGAGCTCCCGAGGCAGTGTAGGTGAAAGCCAGAAGGTCGCGGGTGAAGAGCGTCGACGCCACTGGACGAAAGCCCTGGGCAACACCGAGGGTCAGGCCGACAGCGGCGAGAATGAAGGCCGGCGTGCTGCTGCTGCGCAGGTAGAGGGCTAGGCCGCCTAAAATGAAGACCAGACTGCTCAATCCAGTGACCACGCCCATGATCTGATCGCCTGACGGCAGGTCGCGGGCGATCATCTCGAGGGTGTGGCCTTGACCGTCGCGTTCGATCTCGAGGGTGCGGTGGCCTCCGATCCGGACGAGGGAAGCCTGGCGAATGGCGTCCGGACCAAAGGGTATTCCGTTGATGCGGACAACCCGGTCGCCACGGTGCAGGCCCGCCGCGTCCGCGGCGCGATCGGGAATGACCCGGGAGACGATGCCGGAAGCGTCGAGGTCGTAGTCGAAGACGGCGTACTTGGGGATATCGAGGGTGCCGAGGACATTGAGGGCCGCGGCAAACAGGGCCAAGATCACCATGGTGACGGACAAAGCTGGGGATTTCATAGCTGGGGATTTCATAACTGGGAATCTCCTGGTGGGGTTGTACGTGGGGCGTCCCGGGGACGCCGACCATGACTCGCCCAAGATAAAGATTCCGCAGCTGAGAAATCCTGGAATACTGCCTGGAAATCCCTGGGAAACCCTGAGAAACCCTGGAAGGGGTCTTGTTCAGGGTAGACCGACGCGCTCGAGCAGCGCGATGAACCGCGGATGATCGCGGACGCCGTCGAAGAAACTGTAGGTGCCGAGAGTGACGACACCGGGCTCACGACGTTCGACGGCGCGTTCCAACCAGTCGAGCCCCCATTCGAACTCGCCGGCCCCGACCAGCAGTTCGGCGTTGCCCATCGCTGATGGGTAAGAAGCCGTCGCCACGTCCGCCGCGATGCCGGGCGCGGTGTCAGGCTCCGTGTCCGCCAGTCTGAGCTGCTCGGCCGGCGTCGCCTCCAGGAAGTAGCGGAAAAGGCCTTGCAGTCCTTCCTTCTCATAGCGGTTCCACAGCCGCTCGGACTGCCCGGGCTCCAAGCCATCCATTTCCATACCGATGAGCACCGAGCGCACCGCGTCGTCCGTGCGCTCTAACTCGAGTAGAGTCAGGCCGCGATAGAGATAGAGTTCCGACGAATCCCGCTCCACCTCGAGCTGGCTCTCCAACTCTTCAAGCGCCAGCTCGGGATGCCCCATCAGGTTGAGCACCCGCGCCAACTGGGGTCTGGAGTAGGCCTTGGGATCGAGCTCGCGGACCCGGCGCACCTCGGCCAGGGCCTCATCGAAGCGACGCTGGGTGGTCAGATAGCGTGCCAGCCAGCCGTGGGTGACGGGGTCGTTGGGGTCGAGCTCGAGGCCACGACGCAGCAGGGTCTCAGCGGCGTCCCAGCGCCAGTCGAAGGCGTAGGCCACCACCCCGAGCAGGGTGTTGGCGCGGGCCAATGCTGGATCGAGGCGGGCGGCCCGCAGGCTGCTGGCGCGGACTTTTTCAAAGCCCACCGACGGCGTGATGGCCCCGTGCTCGACGACGCTGAGCCAACATTCGGCCAGGGCGAGATGGGCGGCGGCAAAGTCCGGGGCCATCGCTATCGCTCTTTCGAGCTCCTCGATCGCCGTTGTCCAGGTGTCAGCCTCATCGCTCGCCTGGGCCAGGTAGCGACCGCGGAGATAGCCTTCATAGGCCAATGGATCGATGGACGCCACCGCCACCCTCGAGGTCGACGTGGACGCCCGGCCCGTGGGTCGCAACTGTTGGGAGATGGCGCCCGCGACCAGACTCTGCAACGCCAGCACCTCGGTCAAGGGGGCTTCGTAGCTTTCCGCCCACAGATGGTGGTCGGTGGCAACGTCGATCAGTTGGACGGTGATGTGGACCCGGTCGGCCGAGCTTTGGACCGAACCCTCGACCACGCCGTCGACCCGGAGCTCATGGCCGATCTCGGGTACGTTGAGCTCAGTCTCTTTGTAGCGCATGGCGGACGTGCGCGAGATGACCTTGAGGTCCGGCGTTTTCGCCAGGGCGGCGATCAATGCTTCGGTCATGCCATCGGCCAGGTGCTGCCGGGCGTCGTCGCCGGTGAAGTTGGCCAGGGGTAGGACAACGAGGGAGCGGATCTCTGGCCGCTCCGGGGATCCTCGATCGAGCCGCTGCGTCCACCTGTCGACTAGTGCCAAGACCAAGGCCAAGATCAGGATCGCGGCGACCAACCCAAGAACAGGGACCAGCCGGCGCCGGGCCGACACATCCCCAGCAGCTCGGGTCGGCAGGCTCGGCTCCGATGCCCTTAGCGGCGCGATCAAGCGGTAGCCGACCCGCGGGATCGTCTGGATGAAGCGCGGCGAGCGCGGGTCGTCGCCGAGAGCCCGCCGCAGGGTGCTGACGGCGCCGGTGAGCACATCGTCGGAAACGGCGCCGCCATCCCATACGCGGCTTAAGATCCGCTCCTTGGTCACCTCACGGCCGGCGTCGCGGGCCAGGCATAGCAGGACCTGCATGGCCTTGTAGTCGACCCGACGCAGCTCCCCTGTCACCTCGAGGGTCGAGGCATGGGGACGCACCAGGACCTCCCCCAGGCGGAAGCCGCCTTCGAGATCGAGCGAGGTGGGCGAGGTGGATGATGGCATCGATCGACAGCGTAACATGAGAAGAAATCAGGCTGATTCCGGCCTTCTTCGCGTGGCTATTTGGCCTTATTCGGCTATTTTGGTTCCTCCTCGATCTCCTGGATCACGACGTGGATGTGCTCCGGCTTCTTGTTGAGCGCCCGAACGAGGAGAGTCGCTAATGCTCCGGAAGGATTTTCCTACGGCGCGCCATTTCCGGGCGCCCCCTGGTCGCACTTGCTCGATCGTTGAACATTGTGTTCGCTCTTTATTGCTAGAGAGTAGGCCCTAAGTCTTGCGGCCCGCCGTGATGGCTTTTGGTTGCGTAGTATGACTCGATGCTTACTTCTAGATTAGAGATACGGGGTCTCCGGGTCCTGTGGGTATTGTTGAGTCTGACGATGGCCAGTTGCGCCGCAGAAGTTGCGCAGCCCGAGCCGCAAGGCGGGTCGTCGGCCCTCAGGCTCGGGGCGCTGTTCGACCGAACCGGCGCCTTGGGTGACTTCGGGCGCTCAGGCGAATCCGGACTGCGCTTGGCGGTGGAGCTGGTCAATCGCGCTGGAGGTGTTTTGGGGCAGCCGGTCGAGGTTGTGCTCGCCGACGGCGCCACCGACGAGGTGATCACAGTGCACGCCGCGCGGAAGCTGATCGAGAACGACGGAGTCCACGCCATTGTTGGTCCCTTGGGCAGTGCGGCGGCGATTGCTGTCGTTGAACAGGTGACGGCCGAGAAGCGCATTCCCACGATCTCGCCGACCGCAACATCGCCACGATTGAGCCACATCGAAGATGATGGATTCTTCTTTCGGTCGACAGCCTCTGACGCTGCCCAGGCTCCGGTGCTAGCGGATCTGGCGACGCGACTCGGCTTTCAACGGGTTGCCGTCCTGTATCGCGACGACGCTTATGGTCGAGATTTGTTTCAGCCGTTTGAAGCCGCCTTCTCCGGCGAGATCGTGGGTGTCGCGATCGATCCGGAGCGTGATTCGTACCTCACGGAGCTTCAGCAGGCTGCTGACGCGGGTGCCCAAGTGATCGTCGCGATGACGTTTGTGCCGGCTGCCGCACGCTACATCAACCTAGCTATCGAGCACGATCTGTTCGACCAGTTTCTATTCACCGATGGCACCGCCTCGGTTGATCTGGTTGACGCGGTTGGAGCCGAGGTGTTGGAGGGTATGAAAGGGACAGCCGCGGAAGGCACCGTACCGACGCTGAGCTCCTCTGGTACGCAGGAGCTTTTCGCCGATCTCTACATGGCGGCCTACGATCGGCCCCCTGTGACAGGGCTGGAGGCGGCGGCGTTCGATATCGCGATCTGTATCTGTTTGGCCGCCGAGAGCGCCGGCTCCACCGATGGCTCGTTGATTCGTGATGCGTTGCCTGGCGTCTGCGGTGGCGAGGGAGTGATGGTGAAGCCTGGAGAAGAGTCCATTACTGCTGGCCTGGAGGCTGTCCGAGCGGGAGAGAGCGTCGACTACAACGGCGCCAGCAGCACGATGAATTGGGATGCCAACGGAGACCTGAAGACCGGTTCGATCAGCGTCTGGGAATTCTCCGCCGGAGCGATTGTCGGCGTGGAGTCGGTACCTTTCGAGAGCTAGCGGCGAACCTGTGCCAGCTGTCCGTTGGGGGTCGGGGATTGTAAACTCGGTGACGGCCCGACAGTCCTGGTGGCAAACCTGTCCTGGTGGCAAACCTGTCCTGCCCGTCGAACCGCATCACCGTTGAGGATTACAACATGCCCGAGCAACTCCCGAATTTTATTGCCGGCCAGTGGCAGCACTCGACGGCCACCGACTCTCTCGCCGTCGACGATCCCGCGACGGCGGAGACGTTGGCGGACGTCCCATTGTCGTCGACCCAGGACGTGGACACCGCGGTTCAGCGAGCGACGGAGGCTTTCGCCGACTGGCGCCGCACGCCGGTGACTGAGCGGGTGCAGCCGCTTTATCGACTCAAGCAGTTGCTGCAAGACGATCACGAAGAGCTGGCGCGTATTCTGACCACGGAGTGCGGCAAAACCCTGGCAGAGTCGCGGGGCGAGATCCAGCGTGGGATCGAGAATGTCGAAGTGGCCTGCGGCATGCCGTCGTTGATCCAGGGCGCCAACAACGAAGACATTGCCCGCGGCATCGACGAATTCATGATCCGCCAGCCGGTGGGGGTGGTGGCGGCGATTACACCGTTCAACTTCCCCGGCATGATCCCGCTGTGGTTCTTGCCTTACGCCATCGCCTGCGGCAATACCTTCATCCTCAAACCGAGCGAGAAGGTGCCGCTGACGATGCAGCGGCTTTTCGGGCTGATCGAGCAGACAGGACTGCCGCCGGGGGTGGCGCAGCTGGTCCACGGCGCCAAGGAAACGGTTGAGGCGATTCTCGATCATCCCAGCATCCGGGCGATCAGCTTTGTCGGCTCCTCGGCGGTAGCGGCCGAGGTTTACCGCCGTGCCGCTGCCAATGGCAAACGAGTTCAATGTCAGGGTGGGGCCAAGAATCCGATTGTGGTGCTGCCCGACGCCGATCTCGAGCAGGCGATTCCGATGATCGCGGAATCGGCTTTTGGTTGTGCCGGCCAGCGTTGCCTGGCTGCGTCTCTCGCGATTACGGTCGGCGAGAATCGCGACGCGTTCACCGAGGCGATTGTCGACGCCGCTTCGGGTCGTCGGGTTGGCCATGGTCTCGACGCCGATACCGAGATGGGGCCGGTGATCACCGGCGAGTCCAAGGCTCGCATCGAGGGTTTGATCGATCAAGGGCTGCGCGATGGCGGTCGCCTACTGGTTGATGGTCGCGAGGCGCAAATCTCCGGTTATGAGCGGGGCAACTTCCTGCGCCCGACGGTGCTCGACAACCTCGCGGTGGACAGCACGGTGGCAACAACCGAGGTCTTCGGACCGGTGTTGAGCGTCAGCCACGCTGCCACGATCGACGAAGCGATCGCGATCGTCAACCGCCGCGCCTTCGGAATTATGGCGTGCCTCTTCACCCGCAGCGGCGCCGCTGCCCGAAGATTCCGCTACGAGGTCGAGGCAGGCAACATCGGTATCAATGTCGGCGTTGCGGCGCCGATGGCGTTTTTTCCCTTCAGCGGTTGGAAGCAAAGCTTCTTCGGTGATCTCCACGCTCAAGGCCGTGACGCGGTGCAGTTCTACACTGAGGAGAAAGTTGTCGTCGAACGTTGGGGCTGACGCGATCGATTGGTGAGACCTCGAAGAAGCCGGCGAGACGCCGGCGCTCCCAGTATGTGGCTTTTGCGTGAAGGGTGAGGGGTCCTCAGAGGCTCGGCTAGCGGGCCTGACTAATGCAACACCGGGATGGAGTTCCAGCAGCAGTTGCCCGGTTCAACACACATGACAAAAACGAGGGAAGGTTGTACCTCGGCTTGGAGCAGCGGTCCCGCGTGTTGGATGATGAGGCTGGCGATGTTTGCGTCGCTCAAGTTGTCCAAGGCTTCTTGGTCTTCGGCCGACGCGCCATCGAGTAAGGTGTGGAACTCGCTGCCACTGCGCAGGTAGAGCTTGTCGTAGTAGAAGACGGGACGCAAGGGTGAAGACGCTGTGAGGTCTAACACCAGATCTCCCTCGGGTAAGGTGCTGGATTTATTGCTCGGGATTCCACCGGTGAGGGATTGATCGAGGCCGCCGGTAGCGCACGGGACGCAGGGATCAGAAAATGGGTCGGGCCAATGTCGGGCCTGGGACCACTCGATGAAACTCGGGATACTGTCCAGCGCGCCTAGGGTAGGTGAGGCGTCAGGGGTCACGGCTAGGCTGGGTTCCTGGACGGAGCTGTTCCAGCATTCCGCTCCCAAATCGAGGATCCCTTGTAGCAAGGAGTTGACTTGATGGTTGCACCGTTGGGGAACGGTTTGCGACAGCATGAAACAGTCTTCGTCCCTTGCCCAGGTCATCGTCCAATCGATGTCGAGGGGTTGCTCCACGTCCCAGCCGGTCAGGATATCTGCCATCCAGCCGGAGAGTAGAGCGCTGGAATAAGACGAGCCCGGCGGCGCTGGCCATTTCTGCTCGCGGCCATCGCTGCCTCGATACTTGAGGCAAATGCCATAACCGGGAAGGAAAATATGAGGCCCGCTCGGGCTTTCCCAAGAGCCCGCGATCTCGAGTTGGGAGCGGAAGCGGGCGAGATCGAGGGAGCCGGCGGAGAGGACTGCGTCATAACTTGCCGGAAACAGCGGACTGCCATGATTACCGGCCGCCGCGATCGGCACGACGCCTTGCTCAACCAGGTGGTCGAGCACATGGCCCACTTGGCAACTGAGCGCCTCGGGGTCACACGAGACGCCATCGCTGGCATCGTCTACAAAGAGACGGCCAAAGCTCATATTGAGGACGGTCGGCGGCTCAAATGTCCGCTGTTCGATGCCTTCGGCGATTTCGCACAGTCGGACCAGCAGGTGGGCGTCGCTCACCGATGGGCCGAGGAATTCACGGAGGTCCGGGCCTTCCAGGTCCAACAGCTGTACCGGCAGGCCGGACAGTAGGGTTGTGGTCCAGCCGGTACTCCAGCCATGCCAGCTGTTCCAGTCGACGACGGCGATCCACGGATCTTCAGCGTTTGGTGTCGAGAAACAGGAGCCGTCGATGCATGGCAGCGGCGGCTCGCCGCCGTTACCGCTGTCATCACCGCTACCGCCGTCGTCGCTATCGTTAGTGTCTCCTCCCGCCTTGTTGGGGGGCACAAGCGGGTTCAGCGTCGTTCCTGGTCTTGGTCGGCGCGGCGGGTGTAGCTGATCGAGAGCTTCCAATTTTGATGGACCTGGCGCTGAGTAAACTTTTGGCAGCTCGCTGCCAGAGATGATCAACGGGCAGGACGACTGAGTGTCCGGCCCGATGTAGAACACGCCAACCCCGCCGCAACGCACTTCTTGGGCGTTGGCTGGTGGCGAAGTACATGAGTTGGAATAGAGAGACCACGCGACAGGCTCTTGGAGTCCTCCTGCGGGCGGCTTCGCCGCTGCCGGTGCGACGCCGAGCCCAGGACTCATTGCAGAGATGATCCACGCCATCGCCACGGCGCTAGATGTTGTACAAGCCTTCATGAGCTTCCTCTCGTTGCAGGTTTGGATATCCACTTAGAAATTCACTGAGGATCGGGCAGCAAGGTGATCTCGCGGAGGTAAATCCGGCCGCCGGTGGCCGCTGCTAGGCTCGTCTGTGGCTCCGAGCCAGGAGTGATTTCGACGGTCGCGGGAAGCCTGTTTGCCGCCACCACGAAGAGCTCGTAGGAGCCTGGGGTCGTTCCGAGCAGACGGGAAGCAGCGGCCGCAAAAACCGCTGTGCCACGGTGGGTCTCTAGGCTGAATCCAGCGCCAGGCGCCAGGTGCTCGAGTCGTCTCTCGGGGCCTTTGTCCCGTCGAATGTAGAGGCCAAACTCGAGCCCGGCTACGGCGTCCTCGGTCGGTTCCATGACAATCCTGACCGGAGTGTCGGCATAAACCTCTCGAGTGGTGCCAGGCACCTCTCGAGTGGTGCCAGGCACCGTTTCGGGGTCAGTCCCCGGTCGTGCAGGCGCCGCGGAACGTACCTCGGCCAGCAGCTCGACCGAAACGTCGAATGCCGGAACCTCACGAGGCTCGCTGGGTTGCCCCAGGTAGAGCCCCAGCGCCAACAGACAGACCGCCGCTGCTGCCGCGCTCGCGGCCCACCATTGCCGCCGCGGTTGCGGCACCAACCGTGCCCGCAGGGCTGCTGAGGGTTGGGCCAGGGTGACGCCAGCGAGCTCGATCAGGCGCTCTCGGGCCGCGGAGCTGTGCGCGAGCTGGGTCTCGATACGCTGAGCTTCGGAGTCCTCCAAACGGCCTTCGCGATAAGCTAGGAGCGTCTCGTCTGGCGGCCGATCGAAATCTACAGTGGCATCCGGATCGTCTCTGTCTGTCGAGGACAGCTTCCACAAGAGTTCTTCTGGGTCCGGGTTTGTCATAGTCCACCTTTGTCGAGCGTCAGTCTGGGCCTTTGGGCCTTAGCTGGTTGAGAAACCACGCTCGATACCTTCTCTATAGATGTAGGAGTCGGGAGCGCGGACGATTGCTTCCCGCGTTCGCCACGCAGGAGAAAAATTGAGGCCCAGACCGAGGCCGGATGATTCTGGCGCACCGTCTGCATTGCTTGTTGGTAAGCCGCAGGTACTGCTTGGGAGTCGACGGGGGGCGCGGCCGCTAGCGCCGAGTAAAAGGCTCGATTGAAATCGGCGGCCAGGCGATCGCTGAGATCGGTGCGGCTGGCAATCACCCAGGTCGCTCCGCGTCGGGCGAAGAGACCGGCGAGTCCGTACCGTCCACTATCGGCGGTGGTTGGCCAGCTGCCGGTCCGGCAGCCACTCAAGTTGGCGAACACGAGGGTCGAGCGCAGGTCTTGTAACTGTGCCAGGCTGACGGGCCCGTCGGCCATCAGCAGGCTCGAGAGCTCGGGAAAGGCAGGATCGAAGAGGCCATGGGAATCGACGTGGAGCCACCGTGCCGTTCGCAATTGGTGCTGGAACGCGGCGCCGGTGGCCGCGTTGCCCTGGAGAATCCGGCTGGCGGAAAAGAGGTTGCGATAATGAGTCCCCAACTTTTTGCCGCTTGGCAGGTTGGCGCGCGGATCGACCACGAAGAGCGGTTTTGCTGCCGGGTCGAGGGCTGGTGAAGCGACCGCCCCGGCGCCAGCCGGATAAAGCGCTAGGGTGGTCGCCTCGCCGAGCCAACGCGGGCTGTCGGGGGGCAGCGTATCGGGGGGCAGCGTATCGGGCAGCGGTAAAGCGGCAATCGGTATGGCTTGGAGCATGCCGTGGAGGGCGAACGTCGTGACGCCTTGGAGATTCGGGGCAGCTGGAACCAGGGCTTGCGCCAGGGGCGCCATCAGTCGCCGGAATTGTTCGTCGTCTACGTCGCGCCGATTGAGGGCGCTGGCGACGTCGTCGATGACCTGCCGAAGCTGTGAACGCGGAAAGGACGTCTGCCGTGCCAGGGAGACGCTGCCGCTCGGGTCACGGTACAGAAGCAGAATCTCATCGCCGACGGCCACCGCCCGGAACGCGAGACCGGTGTCGTCGCCGCGGATTCGTAGTTGGCCGCGATCGCCCGATCCCTGCTTCAGTTCCCTGAGGCGTTCCATCAGCGATCGCCGCATCGGTTCCCGCTGGCGGCGACGCGCACCCGAGGCTGGGACGTCGAGGGTAATCAATTCACGCAGCAGGGCTTCGCGCTCGGACGCATCCCGGTTGCTGGGGTCGTCTACCTTGGTTGCACTCACGCCGGTTGCACTCACGCCGGTTGCACTGTCAGGTTCGACTTCGGCCGTCTCTGGCCACCCGTCGTCGAGGCGGGCGAGGATCTCCCATGCGCCGCCAGCATCGCCACGGTCCACCGCGACTTGGGCGGCGCGGTAGTAGTCGTCCGATCGTCGTCCAGGTCGTGGGGAAGAGGCTTGCCCAAACCGCAGGGGAGCGGTGTTCTCGTGCAACAGCAGGGCCCCTTCGAAGGCCTTCCGCGCCAGCTCGAGATCACCTCGCGCATGATGGACCTGGCCGGCGCAACTACGAGCCCAGGCGGTCAAGTGTGGGGCCTCCGCTCGCAGTGAGACCGCGTTACACACCGCGAGGGCGTGTTCGAGATCTCCGTTCCGCAAAGCTGCGAGGCCTTCCACGAGGTCCGCCCACTGGGTCAGCAGGCGCCCCCTCGCGACTCCGCTCGTGGTGGTGTCGAGCAACTTACGGGCGCCGGTCAGAGCTGGCGTGGGATCCTTGCCCTGGAGGGAGTTCAGATAGGCACGGCTGATCAGATGATTGGCGACCTCGAGCGGTGCATCACTCGCCGAGAGGCCATCGATGGCGGTCTCCAGACTGCGCGCTGCTCGCTCCAAGGCGTCCGGCCCAGAACGCGGATCGAGCAAGATCAGCCAGGCCAGGTCACCGTGAACCGGTGGCAACAAGATCGGATTACACTCGGCGTATCGGCAGTCGTCGAGAGCCCCGGCCAAGCGGTCGACGGCTTCCTGGAACGCCCCAACTCGGTAAAGGATCTCGGCTTGTTTCATCCGCACCACGAAGCGGATCGGATGGGCAACTTCGAGGCACAAACGATCCGCCTCCCGCAGGTGCTGCCAGGCGGACCTCGAGTCGGTTTCGAGGTCGAGTAGAGCTTGCTCATAAGCCACTTGCGCCGCCCACCAAACAGCTGCTTCGTCCGCTAGCCAATCCGGCAAGCTAGCCAGGCGTTTGCGAGCTCTCTCGAGGGCCTCGGTTGTGCCTTCGAGTCGCAGGAAATAAACGCTGATCAGCTCGATCTGGACACTCAAGAAAGGCAGGCTTGCCGCCTTGGCGCGACGAGCTGTCTCGTCGAGCTCGGTGAGCATTACCGAAATACCCTGCTCGCCGCGCAAAGCCAGAGCTGCCTTCCAGGCCGCCGTCAGCTCTTGGAAGGTGGTGTCGTCAGCTTGGTAACGCAGGCGTTGGCAGGGCAGCTTGAAGAGTTTGCCGTCAAAACGGTCGCGCACTTCGCCGCACAGCTCGGTATCGAGCTCGGGTGGCAGGTCAGCGGGAATCGCGGTGGAGAAGCAGAGACTGGTCTCCAAGCGAGCTCGAGGTGGCTCGAATTCCGTCGGACGTCCCGCCAACGTGAGCCGCGCTTCCCACTGCGAAGTGTCGAGGTGAGCAGGGGTCTGCAGACAGAGGCTCACGGGTTGGTCACCCAGCACCCACGGTAACAAGGCGCCGTCGGGCTGAATCGAACCTTCGCGGAAGTCTCGCAGGCGGACGGTCACTCCCGGCGGCAAGTCGTCAGCGCCGCGCGGCAGCAGCCACCAGGCTCCCAGGACCGCCGCGGTGGCTGCGGCGAAGGCCAGCAGCCACTTCACAGCGCGGCAAGCTGCAGCTCGTCGGCACATTGCTCGACCGCGCGGCTCAGCGTCTGTTTGAGGTTGTAGGTCGACTTACGTGACCAGCCGGTGACTTGGGCAATCTCTTCCGGCGCCAGGCCATCGCGATAGCGCAGCTTGTAATAAAAATAGATGCGTGCGCCCTTGCCTTCAAGGCAGGCGGCCAGGCGGACGAGGTGGTCTCGGGCCATCAGCGATTGTTCGGCGTCGGGTACTGGCGACGGCCGGTCCCGTGTATCTTCTTCGAGGGTTGGACTCGACTTGAGCGAACGCCGCCGGTTGGTGGCGATACCACAGGCCAGATCCCAGAGGTAACGCTCGAGTCGCACCGCGGTCTGCTGGTCCGGAGGGACACGTTCCAGGAACGATCGCAGCACCCGATAGTCGTGTTGGAAGTAGAAGACGAAGGCATCCTGCAGCAGATCCTCGGCGTCGAGGCCTCCTGGGAAAGCATAACGTTGGCCCAGTCGCCGGAAGAGTCGACCGGCAAAAGTGTCGTAGATCCAGGCGGCGCCCGAGCGGTCACCTGCCACCAGACTGAGCAGCCGCTCATGCACGTTTTGAGGCATAGCGAGGATCCTATCTCCAAAGCACTGATGTGGGGACCATGCAGTGTGTGGCCCGGGGCTCGAGGCCCGGGGCGCGTGGCCCGGACTGCGCGTGCCAAACAAAAAGAAGCCGGCGACCCGAAGGTCGCCGGCGACGAACATCAGAACTGTCTGGATCTCAGAAACCGCAGAAGGGTTGGAGCTCGGGTGAGTTGCAGGCGCTCGAGGTAATGACTTGCCAAGAGCCGCCCGCCAGGCATTTCAGCCTGACCTGTCGGGCGCCGAAGGCACAAGGGATAAAATCGCCTCGGGTGTAGCAGCTGCTGTTGGTTGTGTAGGTCATGTTGCCATAGGTACAGGGAATTGAAGGTGTGCTGACGGTGATGGTGTTGGCGGATGCGGAGACGGTGGTGCCGCCGCTGCCGACGAGGTTCAAGAATGGACCGGGCAGGCCGTTGATAAGAAGTACCCCGTTTTGACCGGGGGGGCCCTGGGGTCCAGGCGGGCCTTGTGGTCCCGTCGGGCCGTCAGGCCCCTGGCTTCCAATGGGCATGACGGTGGTCTGTAGACTGCCATCCGGAAAGCGAAAACCGCCAGAGGTGCTGTGTACCAGCCCGTTTACGGTCAATTGGCTGGTCGGTTGCGTGGTACCGATTCCGACCTCGCCGGTACCGGCGACAAACAAGTCTTGGGTGATCGGGTAGAGCCGTCCCAGCTGTGGTGTCGACGACGCCTCGGTGCATGCGGTCGACGACTGATCGTCGATGCTTTTCACACACCCCTTGACTTGGGAAATGATGATCGCCTTCTCCGGCG
>JAJCXQ010000848.1 GCA_029263355.1 Acidobacteriota bacterium
CTTTCATTGGGGGGCTGTCGAAAGCTGAGACCATACTGGATGGATTCATAGACTCCGTCTGGTCTGCCAGTTTTGCTGGCCACGAGTTTCTCGCAAGTTACTATTTCGGCCTGCGGATTTTCCTTTTCGAATAAAGTGATCATGTCCGAAGGGCACTTGTCGTTCGGCAAGCCGCAAGCCTGGCTGGCGACCATGGTAAGGATCAGACTCAGGACAGGCAGACCCCGCGTCGCCAACGGTGTTTTAACTCTTGTGTGTGGTGTTTGATTCATAAAGCAAGATACGTCGTAGAAGCCCGCTTTATTCGACGTGTGTCGGCAAGGAAACCCCTCGCTCAGTTCATCGCTATCGTCCTAGGAACATGGCCTCATCGGTTCATCGGGCACTGTCGCGCCGTTGATCAAGCCGGCGAGACGCCGGCGCTCCCAGCAGGTGGCTTCTGCGAGTTTCACATCTGGTGGCCCCCCCAGAGGAGCATGGCCTCTTTGGCTCATTGGGCACTGTAGCTTGTCGACCAAGCCGGCGGGACGCCGGCGCTCCCAGCAGGTGGCTTCTGCGAGTTTCACATACGGTGATCCGAGTCCGAAGAGCCAGCTTTCTGAAGCGCCTTTGAGTCCTCTTGGACTCAGCACCTCATGGACAGGACTGAAACGTCGAGGTGTCCAGAATTGGCTTGAACGGTGTGTTGATGGGATTCACGTAGTCACGGGTCTCGCCGGTCACCAGATCGGTGATGCGCATCGCGCCAGGCGGCGGCGCCCGCTGGATTTCGTCGAAGATGACCCCCTCCGGGTAACGACGGAGGAATCCTCGAGGATCATCGCTGGCCATCTCCCGGACGTCGGGGCGCTCGAGGTTGACGTATTCGAGATCGGGCAAGGCGGTTCGACAGAGCGTCGTTTTGCCGGCCTGTCGTGGTCCAGTGATCGTCACCACCGGGTAGCGAGCGAAGAGCTCGAGCAGGTGGTCGCGGAGAGTTCTTTCAATCATGACTACCAGGCCTTGGTCGCTAGCAGTCTAGATCCAGCCCATGCAATCTGCAAGTTCAACTTTCAGATTGCATAGCAGCACCGAAACCCTAGCAGAGACAGATTACCTATACGGTTGACCTCATCGAAGACCCGGCGTAAGCTGAAACTCTGGACCGCGTACCCGACCCTACCCGGCTAGTCGTCCGACTTTCGGCTGTCGTTGCCGAGAGTCAGTTTTACGTTACGTTCGCACCATACGGGGGATTTCATGGATCGAATGCAGAGGAACCACATCATGGCAACCTTCAGCCTCGCCAACAGGAAGATCACCAACACAATCTGCACTGCAACGCTCCTGGCCTTGGTACTGAGCCTCACAGCCGTGGCTTCGGCCTCGGAAATTCAAGAACCTCAAGCTGCAGGCACCAAGACAATGGTGACCGCGAACGGCGACACCATCTTGGTCTCCGAAGGCCTGCGCGGCACCGCGCCGACCATCGACGAGATCATGCGGACCTACGTCGGCCCCGAGGAGTATGACCAGCCGCCGCGCGCCATTATCAATCCGTCGGTCACCGAGCCGATCTTCCCCAACCGGCCGTGGCCGGTCGCCGAATCGGATCCCGCGGCTCGCCCCCCCGCCGCCAGCCGTGCCCCAGCCGCCGCACTCAGCTTCGGCGGGTATGACAGCTCGGACAACGTCTCGCAAGGACTCTCGGCGCTCTTTCCCCCCGACACCAACGGCGATGTCGGCAGTGTTTACTACGTCCAATACAACAACATCGGCTGGAAGTACTTCAACAAATCCGACGGCTCGCTGGCCGGCGGTCCGTTTCCCGGCAACAGCTTCTGGCAGGGCTCAACCTTGCCGGCTTCCAGCCCCTGTGTGACCAACAATGCGGGCGATCCGATCGTCCTCTACGATCATCTGGCACGGGAATGGGTGTTCAGTCAATTTGTCAGTCCCACCACCAATAGCGAAGGGCATCAATGTTTTGCCATCACCGTCGGCGGCAACCCCGCAGGCCCTTATTTCGTCTACGACTTCGTGATCGGACCAGCGGCGCCCAACGGCGAGTTCAACGACTACGAAAAAATTGGTCTGTGGAGCGATGGCGGCGCCCAGAGCGCGTATCACATGAGCTCGAATCAATTCAGCCTCCCGGGGCTCAGCATCCTCGGCATCCGGGCAACAGCCTTCGAACGCGACGCCATGTTGACCGGCGGATCAGCGCTAGCGACCTCGTTCTTCAAAAGCCTGTTCACCGATCCCAGCGCCACCGGCCACGTCCCGTTCACGCTGCAACCCGCGCACCTGGAGGGTCCGAAGCCACCAACCGGCAGGTGTGCTCTCTACTTGCAACTCAATGATGGCGCTTTCACCGGCCAAACCGGGACCGAGCCCGATGGCTACCAATTCTGGGAGTATTGCGCTGATTTCGTAGCGCCTTTCAACCCGACCTTCACTGAAGGCCCGTTTGTGGCGTCAGCAGCGTTCACCATTCCAGGAGGCAATGTGTCGCAGCCCGGGACCGCGGTGCAATTGGGCGTGCTCAGAGGGCGGGCGATGTACCGCTTCAGCACCCGAATGATCGACGGCGCCTTGGAAGGTGTTGTCTCCCACGATATCGACGCGGGCGGTGGACAGCACAGCGTACGTTACTCCCACTTCTCTCTGCCCAGCCTGGCCGGGGTGAGCTTGACGGATCAAGGCACCTTCTCTCCCCCCGACAGCCAGTCGCGATGGATGCCTGCCGCCGGCCTCGACAGCCAAGGCGACATCGCGTTGGTCTACTCGCGATCGGGCGGCTCCGCCGGCCAGTTCCCGTCGGTCTATTTCACCGGACGTGAGACCGGCGCCACCGCTGGCACCTTACAAACCGAGTCGGTGTGCGTCGACGGCACCGGAATCCAGACCGGCACCCAAAACGGCGTCGGACGCTGGGGCGACTACGCCTCGGTCAGCATGGACCCGGTGGACGACTGCACTTTCTGGATGACCAACGAGTACGTCCAGACCACCGGCTCGGTGGACTGGGACACCCAGATCTGTAGCTTCAGTTTCCCGTCGTGCCAGGCGGCGGTGAGTTGCAAGATCGGTATCTACCGTCCCGGCACTCGTCAATTCCTGCTCGACGTCAACGGCAGCGGCACCTTCTCTGCCCCTCCCGACCAAGCGTGCCTGTTTGGCATTGCCGGCGATACGCCGATCATCGGTGATTGGAACGGTGACGGCGACGATCAACTCGGCGTCTATCGGCCCTCCAGCCGGCTGTTCCTCCTCGACGTCGACGAGAACTGCGCCTACTCGGCGATCAACGACGAAACTTCGGTTTTCGGAGCTAGTGGCGACGTGCCGATCGTCGGTGACTGGAACGGTGATGGCGACGATGACATCGGCATCTACCGACCGTCGAATCGGCTCTTCCGCCTCGACTTCAATGAAGACGGCGTCTTCAATGTCGCCGACGACATCCAATTCCTCTTCGGCCTGATCGGCGACGTGCCGTTGGTCGGCGATTGGAACGAAGACGGTGACGATGACATCGGCATCTACCGGCCGTCGAACCGGGTCTTCCTGTTGGACACCAACGAGAACAACGTCTACAACCCGGGCGTCGACACCGGTCTGCTGCTCGGTTTGATCGGCGACCTGCCGTTGGTTGGGGATTGGAATGGCGACGGTGACGATCAGATCGGCGTCTACCGTCCGTCGAACCGCTTGTTCCTCCTCGACCTGAACGAGGATGGGGTCTGGATGCCGGGGCCCGATCTGGGCTTTATCTTCGGCCTCGTCGGTGACACGCCGATCATCGGTAGCTGGTAGTCCTGCGGTTGGCTTGCCGGCGGTCGGTCCCGCCGGCAAGACCGGGCGCCGACAAGACCTGCACCGGCAAGACCTGCCGCTGGCAAGACCTCGGTGTACTTGGGTTGGGATATCATCGCTCGACCGAGCCGATCCTTGCGCCGCAGCCAAGGCCCGGGGCAACCACAGGTCGCGAACAAGGAGCTTCGAGATGAAACCCGAGACGCTGAAACATTTCATGATCGCCACGCTACTCTCGGCGACTGCCGCGACAGCAGCCACCGCGGAGCAGCCCCGTAGCTTCGCCAAAGATGGCCAGGCACTGACCGAGATCGAGCTCAGGACGCTGCCGACGGTCGACAATCGTCTGTTGATCGAGAAGGCTGAAGAACAAGAGAGCCGACTCTTTGGCCGTCCGCAAATTTACGCCGAGCCGATCGCGGTTGAGCTTTCGGCAGGCGACGCCGGGAATTGGGAGACGTTGCCCGACGGCGGCCGACTGTGGCGGCTTCGGGTTCGCTCCCCCGGTGCTCTCAACCTGAACCTGCACTTCGATCGTTTCGAGCTGCCCGCCGGCGCGACGCTGTGGATTTACAACCGCGCGGGCGACCACATTCAAGGGCCCTACACCGCTGAGGATCGTAATGTCCGCGGTGAGTTGTGGACAGCGCTGGTGTATGGCGACGAAGTGGTCCTCGAGTTGAACGTTCCAGCGACCGTCGACCAGCCGCTGGCGCTGGAGCTGGCAGCCGTCAATCACGGCTTCCGCGGCTTACAGACCAAACAAGGCAGCTGCAACAACGATACGGTCTGCCCGGAAGGCGACGCGTTCCGCGATCAGATCAGCGCCGTTGTGCGCATGAGCATCGGGGGCCGCTTCCTGTGTACCGGCCAGCTGGTGAATAACACCGCAGACGATGATCGACCGCTGGTGCTCACCGCCTTCCATTGCATCCTCGACGCCAATGACGAGCCGGACTTCGATCTCATCCCCTCGACGGTGACCTACTTCAACTTCGAGTCACCAACCTGCGGTGCGCTGGCCGGCGGCCAGCTGAATCAGACCGTTTCGGGAGCGAGCTTCGTGGCCGGCCATCAGCCCACCGACTTCCTGCTCACCGAGCTGAACCAACCGCCATCGTCAGACTTCGGAGTCTACTTGGCAGGCTGGAACGCCAGCGGCGCGACGCCGAGCTCGGCGGTCGGCATCCATCATCCCACCGGCGACGAGAAAGCGATCAGCTTCGAAAACGACCCGCTGACCACCGATAGCGAATTCTTCAACGGCACCCATTGGCGTGTCGAGGACTGGGATGACGGCACCACCGAGCGCGGATCTTCGGGCTCTTGCATCTTCGATCCGTCGGACGGCCTCTGCGTCGGCACATTGACCGGCGGTTTCGCCTCTTGCTCCACCAACCCCGCGGACCGAACCGAAGACTACTACGGCAAAATCAGCGCCGCCTGGGAAGGTGGCGGCACTCCTCAGACACGTCTTCGCGACTGGCTGGACCCCATCGCCAGCGGCGTCGACCGGCTAGCGGGCAGGACCATCGAAACCTCACAGCCTGGCACTTGCCGCGCCAGCGACACCACCCTATGCCTGATGGATGGCCGCTTCGCCGTCGAAGTCAACTACCGCGACTTCCTGAACCAAACCGGCAATGGCCGGGTATCCTCACTCCGCACCGCCGACTCGGGGCTGTTCTACTTCTTCAACGAAGACAACCTGGAACTGCTGGTCAAGGTTCTCGACGGCTGCGCCATCACCCAACATTTTTGGGTGTTCGCCGCTGGCACCACCGACGTCGAATACAATTTGACGGTGACGGATACCACCACGAATACATCTCAGACCTACACCAACCCGCTGGGATCAGCAGCGGCGGCGGTGACCGACACCAGCGCCCTCGCCACTTGCCCATGATCGGAATCGCTCCGCGGGCGAGCCAGGTCCGCGGACGAACCAGGTCCGCGGACGAACCAGAGTCGCCCGATCTCGCCCGCTGCCGGCCCGTTCTGCTAGATTCCATTGATGCTCGTCAAGGGAGATCGGCGTCGGCAATCACGGGCGGGTGTGCTGTGGGTCGGCGGCCTGGTGGCGGTCTTGCTCATCGGGCTGGGGACCTTGGCCTCAGACCTCTCAGAGCCCGCTAACCGCGAACTGCTGTGGTCACTCCTGCGGCCAGCCCCGAAGCCTCTACCGCAAGTGAGTGACGAGATCGAGCGCGTCGTCCTGCGGATCGAATGGGAGGACCTCGGCAAGCTCGAACGCAAGCGGGAGGAGGCATTGCGGCAAGGTATCCTGGTGACCGGCCCCGAAGACATGGTGCCGGCACAGGTCATCGTCCCCACCGATATCGCGGCCGGCGAACATGAGCCGTTGATGAAGGCGAAAGTCCGCCTCAAGGGGGATTGGAGCGAGCACGTCAAAGGCAAGAAGTGGTCTTTCCGGGTGAAGCTATCGGGTGACGGCCGGCTCTTCGGCATGAAAACCTTCTCCTTACAACACCCCAGACATCGCAACGGTATCCACGCCTGGCTCTACCATCAGATCCTGCGTCGCGAGGGCATCGTGGCGTTGCGCTACCGTTTTGTCCACCTCTTCCTCAACCAGGACGACCTCGGGATCTACGCGGTCGAAGAACACTTCGACCGCCGACTGCTAGAAGACAACGGCCACCGCGAAGGACCGATCCTGCGCCTCGATGAAAGCCTGAGCTGGGCGATGACCATCGATCCCAACCTGTCTCAGCCTACCCGCAGGTTGAGCGAGCTCAGCGACATTCGACCTTACAGTGCGTCGCGGGTCGAGTCGGATCACGGCCAGAAAGCGGCCTTTGTCCGCGCCGCCAGCCTGCTCGAAAGCATCCGCGACGACGGGCCTGAAGATCTAGTTCTGACCGACGCCCTCGACGTTGTAAAAATGGCTCGTTTTTACGCGATCGCCGACCTCGTTGGCGGCCACCACGGCATCACTTGGGGAAATCAACGGTTGTTCATGAATCCGATCACCGCTCGCCTCGAGCCAATCGGATTCGACGCCGACGCCGGCATGGCCCTCGGCAAGACCGCCATCGAGCTCGGCGCCGGGCTGACCCCCTTGTGGCGTCATCAAAGCTTCCTTCACGCCTACCTCGGCGAGCTCGAACGCATGACCCAACCCGAGTACATCGACACGCTATTCGCCGATCTCGGCGGCGAATTGGCGCGACAGCAGGCGATCCTGGCGAGCGACCCCATGAGGGGTCATGCGAGAGAGGGTCATGCGAGAGAGGGTCGTGCGAGAGACAGCCCGAGCGACCCAGACAACCCGCAGGCAGCGTCCACAACCACACCACGCTCGATCTACGAGGCCAACCAACGGGTGATCCGCAGGGTCTTGCAACCGCTGCGGGCGCTGCGGGTCCATCAGGCAGCACCAGCACTACCCGCTGCGGCGAATCGGATCCACCTCGAGCTCGTCAGCCTCAGTGAGGTCCCTCTCGAAGTGGTCGCGTTGACGCGGCAAAATCCTCCAGCGACGCTGACGTTGGCGACTCCCCTCTTGCTGAGGTCGTGGGATCGGGGACCGGTGCGAGTCGATCCGGTCAGCTTTGACCTCGACGCCACCGAGCGCAGGACCTGGCGCGATCTCATCGGCGCGGAGCTGCAGTTTCGTGTCGCGGGGACTCGAGCCCCTCTCACCGAGGCGGTTTTGCTATGGCCGGCGCCGCGCAGTGAGATGGTGCCGCCGGATCTCCTGAGCTCTGCATCCGACGTGCCAACGAGACCGTTCCTGACCACCACCGAGGCAGGCGAAATCCGGTTTCGGCCGGGGACCTGGATCCTCGACCGTGATCTGGTGATTCCCGCTGGGCACAAGCTGGTGGCCGGTGCCGGGGTGAACCTCGATCTCCGGGATGGCGCGAGTCTGCTGTCGTATTCCCCGCTCGACTTTCGAGGCCAACCCGAACATCCCGTGGTAATCCACTCGAGTGATCGTAGCGGCCAAGGTGTGGTCGTCTTGAATGTTGACCACGAGTCCCGTCTCGAACACGTCCACATCGCCAACTTGGCGGCCCCCCGAGGCCGCGGCTGGGCGATGACCGGCGCCGTCACCTTCTACCAATCGCCGGTCACCATCGTGCACAGCTCGTTCGGACGCAATCATGCCTCCGACGACGCCCTCAACATTGTTCGCGGCGCGCTGACGATCCACACCAGCCGGTTCCACGACACCGAATCCGACGCCCTCGATATCGATTTTGGCAACGGTAAGATCCGCGACACCCACTTCGAACGTATCGTCGGAGACGCTGTTGATGTCGCCGGCAGTCTCGTCACCTTGGGACAATCTACCTTTCGCACCATCGGAGACAAAGCCGTCAGCGTTGGCGAGAACAGCCAACTCCGATTCAGGGATCTCGATATCGAGGATGCCCGTATGGGACTGGTCAGCAAAGACGAATCAACCTTGGAAGGCAACGGGCTGGATCTTCGCAACAGTGAAATCGGCTTTGCGGCCTTCCGTAAGAAACCAGAATACGGTCCTGCGACGCTCACCGTCTACAATTTTCGAACAACCCACACCGCAGATCTCTATCGCCTCGAGGTGGGCTCACAGCTAACCCTGGAGTCCGAGATCATGCCCAGCAATGCCGAGAACCTAGGACAGCAACTTTACCCTGATGGAGCTTCGTGATGGACGGATCCAATGTCATCCGAGCCGCCTTCGACGAACGAGAGCTGGTGGCGCGCCTACGTCGCGGAGACGATGAGGCCTTCGAGCTCCTGGTCCGGACCTACGGCGGCCAACTACTGCAAGTCGCGCGCCGCTTCCTGCGCGAGGAAGACGCCCGCGACGCAGTCCAGGAAGCGTTTTTGAGCGCTTTCAAAGCCGTTGTCCGCTTCGACGGCAACGCCAAGATTTCCACCTGGCTGCACCGCATTGTTGTCAATGCCGCTTTGATGCGGCTGCGCAAGAAGAGCTCGAAGGTGGAAGAAAGCCTCGAACCGCTGCTGCCGACCTTCATCGAAGACGGCCACCGCGAGAATCCCGGCGCCGCCTGGCCCGCCAACCCAGAAGAGATTGTCGGCCGTGACCAGCTCCGTGAGGTGGTGCGTCAAGCGATCGATCGGCTACCGGTCAAATACCGCAGCGTCGTCTTGCTGCGTGACATCGAGGAGCTGAGCGGCGCTGAAACCGGCAAGATGCTTGGACTCACCGCCAACGCAGTCAAAGTACGCCTACATCGCGCTCGCCAAGCTTTGCGTGAGCTTCTCGATCCTCAGATCCTGGAGGGAGCAGCATGACCTGCAAAGAACTGATCGCGTTCTTGATGGACTACCTCGATGGCGACCTCCCCGACGAAGAGATGCGCCACTTCGACGAACATATCGGGATCTGCCCAGAGTGCACGGACTACCTCGAAAGCTACAAAGAGACCGTGCGCGTCGGCAAGATGATCTGCCAGCCCGACGGAGGGCTGCCAGCGGATATTCCTGAAGACCTGGTCACGACAATTCTCGCCGCTCGCCGAGCTGGTGCCTGAGTCGACCAGATTTCCCGCTGTTGGAAACATTGCAAGAGCCATGGGGGATTTCGCTCGCTGGCTGCGCTGTATGGGGCAATCGGACGGCAGTTCCGGTTTCCATCGCACAGCTTGATCCCCACCGTCACCCCGATAGTGACGGCGTCAGGTCGGCTGACCTTCGACATCCATCGTGACGGGCTGAGAGACGCCCGGGAAGGAGACCATGGCAACTTTAGGAAAGCTCTTTGACGAGGACGATCTCGAGCTGGCGGTGACGGTGACCAACGACCTGCAACAAGATGTAGGAACCTCCGCCTTCTCGTTGCCGAAAATCGCACAGGACTCTGGCGCCGCCAAGGTCACGCTCTTCGACCAACCGCTCCAGGCCAACGGCCAGTTCAATGTCGATCTCGGCCTGCTGGGAACTGGCGTGCGGCTCGATCCGTTCAACACCGGCCAAAACAACCCATTGCGGGACGGATTCAACGTCGCGGCACTCAGCGTCGACAGCGCGTTCGGCGTCAAAGCTGAGGCGTCCTCTTCGGCCAAAGGCTTCTCGCTTTCAGCCAAGGCGGCGGCGGAAGGCAGCCTGAACTACCGTCACTGGCTGCCAAGCCGCAACCAGACCCGCTTCAACGCGCTGCGGCAAACGGTGACTCGTAGCCGTTTCCCGCAGCGGGTGGGACTGGCGCAAGCGGATGCCGGGTTCCCAAAGCCCGGCGAAGCCCACCAGCTGGAGGGTCGGTTCAGCCTCGATTTTGGGCTTGATTTCGAAATTGGACGCTCGCTGCAAGACGACATCACTGTTGAGCTCTTCGGCGGATTGTCGACGCCGCTGCAAGTTTCCGCCGAGGCGGTGGTCAAAGCGT
>JAJCXQ010000849.1 GCA_029263355.1 Acidobacteriota bacterium
TCCCTGAAATCGAGAGCAAGGCCGTCTCGATCTCAGCGGGCTCGACCCGGAAGCCCGAGATCTTGAGCTGGCGATCGAGCCGTCCTAGATATTCGAGTTTTGTCGGATCGACCATCCGCACCTGGTCGCCGGTGCGGTAGCTGCGTTCCCCCTCGTGCAGTGGATTGTTTTGGAAGCGGTCAGCGGTCAACTCGTCGAGGCGCATGTAACCGCGGGCCAGGCCAAAACGCGAGATCCACAGCTCTCCTGGAACACCTTCCGGCACCGGTGTCCGCACCTCATTCAGGATCTCGATTCGGACGTGATCCGCCGGCCCGCCGATCGGAACCCGAGAATCGCTGTCGAGCTCAGGGTTGTAGCGGTGCGCCACACAGCCCACGACCGCTTCGGTGGGGCCATACTCGTTGGTGATCTCAATCTGAGACCCCAGCTGGGTGCTGATCGCTGCCGCCAGTTGTGTTTTGAGATCTTCACCACCCACCACCATTCTGCGAATCCGTGAGCTGCTCGGGTTCATTTGCAGCAGCAGCGAAAGATGAGACGGCGTGAGTTTGATGAAATCGACGGTGTCAGCTCGGATGACGTCCATCAACGCGGTGTCCACCGGGCCTTCTGGCTCCGGGTAGATGTCTATTGAGCCGCCCGTGATCAGGGGCAGGAATAAGCTGGTCACGGTCAGATCGAAGGACAGTGAGGTGAACAGCGGGAATCGCATCCGCTCTCCCCGCACATACTCACGCGCTGCCCATTGCAAGTAGTCGGAGAGGCCAGCATGTTCGATCTGGACGCCTTTGGGCCGGCCGGTTGAGCCCGAGGTGTAGAGCACGTATGCCAGGTCGTCGAGGGTCGGCTCGGGGAGATCGAGGGTCGCAGACAGAGCGGCGTCGATACTTCCGGCGATGGTCAGTACAGTGACGGCTTGTAATGACGTCGTAGGCATGCCATGCGGCATCGCGATGGCCTCGGTCCCTTCACCGATGAGCAACAAACGGGCGCCAGAATCCCGTAAGACGCCTGCCTTGCGTTGTCGCGGATAGCTGGGGTCGATCGGCACATAGGCCGCCCGTGCTCGCAGCGTAGCCAGAATTGCGACGACGGCATCCGGCGAGCGTCGGGTGGTGATCGCAACACGATCGCCAGCGGCAATGCCTTCCCGCACAAGCGTCGAGGCCAGAGCCTCGACCTGGTTGCGGAGGCGACCGAAGGACACTGCGAGCTGGCCTTGACGCAACGCGATGCTCTCAGGCTCGGCTTCGGCCTGCGCCAGGAACATCGCGACGACGGTTTGGTTTGGCAGCGGTGGCTCGGCTGTTGAATTCAACTCAGCCAAGGCTTGCCTTTCATCGTCAGTTGTGATGTTGATGGCCGCGATTTCGCGATCTGGATCGTCGAGCAACGCCGTGATCAGCGTTTCGAAGTGTTGCAGACTGCGGCGGCGCAGCCGGTCGGGTAGCGCTCGATCGTTGTAGTCGAAATGCAGGGTTGTGCATCCCGACCCGGAAAAGTCGTGGACTTGGAGTCGCAGGGTATGCACGCTGTCGCCGTGCCCAGGGTGTACCCATTCGACCTCGGTCGGAATACCAGCGAAGTCGCCGAAGGCCTCGGGAAAGTAGTTCAGTACAACGTTGCTGGCTGCCGCTCCGGAGGGGGAGCTCGCAGCGGGCAGGGCATGACATAGGAACAGCTCGGCTTCGGCCAGGCACTTTGCACCGAGCGTCCTGAAGGTCTCGCCTGTCTCGACGGTTACGGCGAAGGGGAACTTCTCGATGAACAGGCCGAGGGCCCGCTTCGAGTCGGCATTCGGGCGTCCGTTGACTGGTGCGTCGAATCCCAGATCGGAATTGCCGCTGATGCGGTGCAGCCAGCTCACCAGCAAGGTCGCGAACAGTGCGAAGCGTGACATCTCGCGCGAGAGGCTCGAGAAGCCAGCCGCCGTGCAGAGCTGCTCGAGGGCGTGCGACCGGTCTTCGTCGAGTCTTAGCGTCAAGCGGGTGCTGGCTGTCCCGACCGGCTCGGCGCTGCGGCCGTAGAACGGTATCGACCGTCCCTGACGCGCGAGTCGAGTGGACCAATGCTCGTTGGCGGCGTTGCGGTTTTGGACTCTTGCGGTCAACGCGGCGACGGTCGGGTAGTAGTCACAGAGCTCAGTTGACTTGTTTCCACCGGGTCGCGCCGGAGTGTCACCAGCGCTGCCCAGCAGTGTGGCGTATTCGGCCGCGACTTGGCGGTAGAGGAGAACGGTTGACCAGGCGTCGGTGATCAGGTGGTGAAGGTTCAGATACCACCCCGTCTTGCCACCAGCAAGTTGGACAAGCACACTGTCGACGAGATGGCCGTCGAGATCGAGGGCGCGAGAGGAGCGCTCGCGACACCACCTGAGGAAGTCCGTCTCAGTCTCACCGGACTCCTTCAGGTCGAGAATTTGCGTCGTGCAGCTACCTGCCTCGTGGACCCGTCGTTGACCGGCGCCATCGGATTCCACGATTCGAGTCCTGAGAGCGTCGCTGCCATCGGCGACGTGTCGCCAAGCCTGGCGAAATAGATCGCTCCGAACATCCACTGGGAAGACCCAGGCGAACGTCATGTTGTAGAGCGGGCTGTCTCGATTCAGCTGCTGACCGATCCAAATCTGCGTCTGGCTGTGCGTCAGCTGCGCTTCATCTTGATCCTGATCACCCAAGTTGTGCTCCAACTGTGTCTGTTCAAGTAGCGTCTGTTCAAGTGGTGTCTGTCCAAGAGGCGTCTGTTCAAGCGGTGTCCGTCTCACATGTGTCTGTCTCAACTGTACCTTCGACAACTGTATCTGCTCCGATTCAGTCTGCGTTGCCATCGGCGGCAGATGATAAAATACTTGGGTGACTATGCCTGCTGATTTCAACCAAGAGCAGTTCGCCCATCGAGAGCAGATCGTCGATTTCGCTCGTGGTGAGTTGGGCTCTCAATTACGAGACTTTGACCGAACCGGCACCTTCCCGCGAGAGGACTGGGAGCGCTGTGGCGCACGAGGTATCCTGGGAAGCCATATTCCGCGTGAGTACGGTGGTCAGGGCCTGAATGCCGTCAACACCGTTCTGACCTTGGAGGCCCTCGGCTACGGCTGCCGTGACAACGGTTTGACCCTGGCACTCGGTGGTCAGACCTGGAGCGTGCAGGAGCCGATCCTGATCTACGGTAACGAGGAACAAAAACAAAAATTTCTGCCTCGCCTCTGTTCCGGCGAGTGGATCGGTTGCCACGGCGTCAGCGAAGAGCAGTCGGGGTCCGATGCCCTGAGCTTGCAGACCACCGCGACGAAGACCGAAGGGGGGTACCTGCTCAACGGACGCAAGATGTACATCGGCATGGCGCCGGTCGCGGACCTTGCATTGGTGCTCGCCAACTCCGATCCAGCGGCCGGCAAATGGGGCGTTTCCGCTTTCCTCGTCGAACGAGGCAGTCCGGGCTTTTCGCACAGCGAGCCGCGAGCCAAGACCGGAACCCGAACCAATCCGATGGGCGATCTCGTCTTCGAGGATTGCTTCGTACCCAGTGAGCACCTGCTCGGCGGCGAAGGCATCGGCATGAGCCTGTTCACACAGACGATTTCCTGGGAGCGAGCTTTCATTCATGCTGGTCACCTGGGGGCGATGCAGCATCTCTTTGAGAGGTGCCTGAAGTACGCCAAGGAACGTCGACAGTTCGGTCGGCCCATCGGCAATTTCCAGTCAGTGTCGAACCGTATCGCTGACATGCGGCTGCGTCTCGAGACCTCACGGTTGCTGATGTTCAAGGTTGCCGCCATGAAGGATGCAGATGCGGACGCGTCGATCGAGTGCGCTATGGCCAACCTGCACATCTCTGAGGCATTGTTGGCTTGCGCAACCGACGCGGTGCGGATTCACGGCGCCCGCGGTTATCTCGAGGAGCACGGAGTCGAACGCCAGCTGCGCGATTCGATTGGCGGCGTCATCTACGCTGGTACTTCGGACATCCAACGCACGCTGATCGCCAGTCTGCTCGGTCTCTAGCTGTTCATTAGAGGGCATAGGCTTATCGTGGGCTTTCTGCTCCATCACTCGATCGACGAGTCGGCGGACCGCGCCCCGGAGCGCGATGCCTTCCGCTTTGCGGGGCAGGGGTTGAGCTACGCCGAGCTTGTTGAGCGTTCCAACCGGCTGGCCAGCCTGCTGGTAGAGCAGGGAGTTGCACCCCACGACCGTGTCGGCATCTACATGAACAAATGCCTGGAGCTGCCGGTTGCGCTCTATGGCATTCTCAAGGCTGGAGCCGCCTACGTTCCGATCGACCCGACGGCCCCGCCGGCACGGGTGAAGTTCATTGTCGAAGATTGCGGGATCCGGCATTTGCTGACTCACCCCACGCACGCCCGTAAAGCGGCTGGTGTCGCGGCCGATGTGTCGGGGCTCCAGTATGTGATCGGCGCTGCTGAACCAGCCAGCGATACCGTGACGCCGCGGCAGACGTTCACTCCGTGGCAGACCGTCGATGCGGCGCCAGCATCTGACCCGCAGGTCAAGCTCGTCGAGCAGGATCTGGCCTACATCATGTACACCTCGGGCTCGACCGGCGTCCCCAAGGGGATGATGCACACCCACGCCAGCGGCCTCGCCTACGCACGGCTGTCGGCCCGCGAATACGGCGTGCGATCTGAAGATCGACTCGGCAACCACTCGCCGCTGCACTTCGACATGTCGACCTTCGAATACCTCACCGGCCCGCTCTGTGGTGCGACCACTGTGATCATCCCCGAGGAGGTCACGATGTTCCCGCTTAGCCTGGCCGAGCTGATCGAGCGTGAGCAGCTGACGTTCTGGTACTCGGTTCCCCTGGCATTGATCCAGCTGCTCGAGCAAGGTGGCATCGAAGAGCGTGACCTGAGTAGCTTACGTTGGGTGCTGTTTGGTGGTGAGCCGTTTGCACCCAAACATCTGTCGCGTCTTGCCGAGCTCTGGCCTGGAGCCCGTTTTTCGAATTCATACGGGCCGGCCGAGGTCAACCAATGCACCGCCTACCATGTCCCCGTCGGCGCCATCGACGTCGACCAGCCGATCCCGATCGGTCCGATCTGGCCAGGTGCGGAAGGCCTGATCGTGGGTGACGACGAGCGCGTCGTTGCCCCTGGAGAGCCCGGCGAATTGCTGATCCGCGCTCCGACCATGATGCGCGGCTACTGGTCCCGCCCAGACCTCAATCAACGAGCCTTTTTTCGCCAGACTCCGTTTACCGACTTCGAAACGGTGTTCTATCGCACGGGGGATTTGGTTCGGGATCGTGGTGATGGCAATCTGCTGTTTCTCGGCCGCAAGGATCGTCTGGTCAAGGTTCGCGGTTATCGCGTCGAGCTCGACGAGGTCGAGGCCGTGCTCAGCTCACTGCCTGATGTCGCCGAGGCAGCCGCAGTTGATGTGCGAGATGCAGATGGACACGTCACGATCGTCGCGGCGGTGTTGCTGCGGGAAGGGGCGGAGGTTGATGCTGCGACGCTGCGGCGTGGCGCGGCGCGGCGATTGTCTGTTTATGCGGTGCCTTCGCGGATCGAGGTTCGTGCGTCGCTGCCGAGAACCGGCAGCGGCAAGATCGACCGGAAGGCGGTCAAAGCAGACTTTGAGCCCGCTCCAGGGTAGGAAACTCTCAGACCTTCTTCCGGCTGTCCAGATAAGCCGCCATGATCCGGATGGTCCGGAAGTTGTTGGGCACCAGGTCGGTCGGCGGCACGGTGACGTTCAGGCTTTCTTTGAGGTGCGCGATCAAACGCACAATGCCGACGGAGTCGACCAGCCCACTCGTCAATAGGTTTTCGTCCAGATCGATCTCGGCAGAGTCGTCTGCGCCCCAGCCATCCTGGATGAAGTCGACGATGAGCGCTTCGATCTGTTCGATGGCGGGGCTTGGCTCTCGGAGAGTCTCTAACATGAGTTGCCTTATTCGAGCCCGAAGGCACGCTGTATGAACCACCAGCCTGCGATCAGACTGAGCACGGCGGATACGCCGCGCAGGATATAGGGTTGATAAAACGACGTTTTACGCAGCAAGAAGAGGATCGGGAAGATCACGGCGACGATAGCGACTTGCCCAAGCTCGACGCCGATGTTGAAGCCGATGACGACCCGCAGCAAATCGACCATGCGGAAGGGGAGGTGCCCCATCACCGAGGCGAAGCCGAGCCCGTGAAACAGGCCGAGTCCGAAGACGATCAGTAACGAGCCCTCGCGTACCTTGACGAAGATGTTGTTGAGGGCAACCAGGATGATCGATAGCGCGATGACGGATTCGACGAGACGTGATGGCAGCGAGACAAAGTCGAGAGCCGCCAGCAGCAGGGTCAGGGAGTGCGCGACGGTGAACACGGTGACGATCTTCAGCAGATTCCACAGCGCCCGCGGGAACCGATCCACCGGCTGCCATGTGGCTTCGTTGCGCACCAGCACGGTGGACAACATCAAGGCGAGCAGAAACAAGATGTGATCGATGCCGATCCAGATGTGCAGCACACCTTGCGGGATCATGTCACTCGGTCTCATCAAGGATGGGATATCCGTCAGATCGAGAGTCTGGTCGCGGTTCGTTGGGCTGAACACCATCGCGGTGTATTCACCGGGATAGGTGGTCCCGGTTTTGGCGTTGTACTCCACGAGGACCAGTCCACGGTGCAGCCGATCTCCGTCGTAGAACATCGAGTGACGAATGTCGAGCAGGTCAGGGAGCGGACCGGTCGGCAGCTGAAAGTGGTACTGGGCGAAGGTGCCTTGGGGCACCACCAGCACATCCTGTCGTGTGAAGTCGAAGGTGTAGGGAGCGCCCTCGTGAGGAGCGATGGAAAAGCGCTCTTCAATATAGGCCTGGACCTGGGACGAGGTCGCGAGGACATCCGCGAGCGCCTTGTCTTCGGCCGGATCCACGGTCAGGCCAAGCTTGGCCTGAAGGTCGTCGAAGTGCACCTCGAAGTGTCCTTCGATCGAGCTGTCTTTGAACGTCAGGAAAACGTAATCCTCACCTGTAGCATGGGCCAAAGCGTTGCTCGGAGAGACGAGGGCAAGGAGGACAATGAGGGTAGCGGCGAGTTTCATGGCGCGGGATTCTGGCATCGGTCTGCGGTATGGACAAGTCTTGACGATGGGGTCACCGTTGTGGAATCAGTTGGAGTGTTTGGCTAACGTCTTCATGCTTCGTCATGGCGCGGTCGGTGGATTCACGGTCGGTGGATTCACAGTCGGTGGATACTCAAGAAGAACGATGGACAACTCTTGCGTAGGCCATTGGCGATCCCGCGAAAACCTCAGACGTCGTTTGCATGGCGCAACCATGTTTCACGAGGTTATGCTCAATCGGCTTTCACGGCTATCATCCCCGATGTGGAGCGCAGAGTTTTTCTGGTCCTATTGGCGCTAGTCATTGCACTGGGCGCGACCCTCCGGCTGGCAGATCTCGGGGGACCGTCGCTGTGGCTCGACGAGATCCTCCATCTCCAAGTCACGCAGTCGTTGGCTGACGAACCCTGGTATCGACACCTGATGGGGGTTCGTGAGATCAAAGGCGGGACGGAGAATGGCGCCCTCTATTACCGGCTCCAGATCTGGGGCCAGAGGCTAGCGCCGGGGGAGACCGGAGTGCGACTCTTCCCTGCAATCATCGGGATCTTGACCTTACCCTTGATGGCATTGACTGGAGGGCTCTTGGGAGGTCGTCGGGTCGCCTTCGTGGCAACGTTTCTATTGGCCGTCTCACCGCTCCATGTTTACTTCTCACGGGAAGGGCGGCCTTATTACCTCCTTATGGCCCTGGCCCTCCTACTACTTTATGCGTTGTTGCAAAAGGGCTCGCGAACAGGCGTCTGGCTGGCTTATGTTGGTTGCGTGTTGGCGACCTATGTCGGAATCCAGTCAATCCCCGTCCTACTTTCTTTTGCGGCTCTTTCGGGGTTGGCTTGGGCTTGTAGCTTCAAGCGGGGGCGGGGTTTCGATCGGGACCAGCTTTTGAGACGCTCGTCGTTTCTGCCCGCGTCTTTTCTACATTATGTGGCGGCGGCGGTGCTTGCGTTGAGTTTGGCCTATGGCCTCTACATGACCCAAACGAAGGTCAACACGCCGCTGAGTGAGAAAGCCCCGGTTCAAGTCCAAACCGAGAAGTCTCCGCTCTACCAATCCCCTTTGTCGAAGAGAAGCTTGGAAACCTTCTTGGCCAGCATGACCACTTCAGGACATCCGACGGTGTTGATGGTTCGGCGATCGTGGGTGCTGATCGCCTTGGCGTTGATCGGGGCGGTCGTCTTCGCCTTTCGCCGACCCGGCGGCTTACTGGCGACCTGTGGGATGTTTCTGTTGCCGACGGTGCTGTCGATTGCGGCTCTGGTATCCGTCGGGCGATGGTATGGGGTGCGGTACACAAGCTCGGCATTACCAGCTTTTCTGTTGTTGGTGGCATTGGGGATCGTTGCTTCAGCTGAGCTCGTGGCGAAGACCCTGGGGCCAGCCCTGGCCCGGAGCAAGATGCCGGAGTCGAGGCGAACAGCAACAATATGGGTTGCGTTGGGGGCGATCATATGGATGTGCGTGGCTCCAAACCTGGACGCTGCCCGCACCGATCCTTACCGCAAGGCTGATTGGCGCGGGGTGGCGCAATTCCTCTATGGGGCAGCGCTCGAGGGTGAGCCCATCGTGGTCCCCAACGGCTGGCCGCAGATCTGTTTGAGTCACTATCTACAAGAGCTCGGCAGGGAAGTCGAGTTTGT
>JAJCXQ010000850.1 GCA_029263355.1 Acidobacteriota bacterium
CACCGCACGCCGCTCCAAGGTCTCGATCGTGCTGGCGCCATGTTTACGGAACAAACGCTCCAACGTCACCAACCGATCTTCGATCGCATCGAGGCGCTTGGGATCGGCTTCCACCTCGTCGAGACGGTGCCGCAGGGCAGCCTCGAGCTCACTGAGACGAATGCTGAGCTCGTCGAGCTCGCGGACCCAACCACCGGCCTCGGGTTCCCACGCTTCAACCTGCTGCAAGGCCTGCCGCGACCGATTCAGATCGTCATAGGCTGCACCTTCCTTGTCGAACAACAGGCTACTGGCTTCCGCCAACGCTTGCTGAATCGACTCGGTGTGTCGCAGCACCTCGCGGTCGCGACGCAGAGCGTCTTCCTCTCCCGCTTCGATCTTGGCGTCATCGATCTCCGCCAGTTGGAAGCGCAAAAAATCGATCCGCTCTCGACGCGACCGATCATCGCCAGACAAGCGCTCGAGACGGGTCGCGGCAGCGCGGTATTCTGCATAGGTTGTGGCCACCCGCTGCAACAATTTAGTGGCCTCAGCGGCGCCACACAGGTCGAGCCAGGTGCGCTGCAGTTCAGGCGCTACCAGCCCAAGCTCCTCGCGCTGACCGTGAATACGAATCAGAAACGGCGCCAACTCGGCCAGCAGCTTCAACGTCACCGGCTGGTCGTTGACGAATACCCGGTTACGCCCGCTGCGGGCCACTTCGCGCCGGATCGCCAATTCACCGTCAATCTCGATACCAGCGTCGAGCAGCAGCCTCTCGCAACCGCTCTCAGGATCAAAAAAACCGGTGACGGTCAGCGAGTCGGCCCCGGTACGAATCAAATCGCTCGACGCCCTCACCCCCGAAAGCAGAGCTAGGGAATCGACGACAATCGACTTGCCGGCCCCGGTCTCGCCGCTGAGCACGTTGAAACCCGTCCCCAGCTCGATCGAAGCTTCTTCCAAAACAGCGAGGTTACGGATGTGAAGATCATGCAGCACGGGAGGTCGACTCCAGGTCGATTGAGGGACAACCAACTGGCCAGGGGTAGGTGAGGAATAGGCCGGCGAAGAGCTGATCAGGTCGGTGGCGCAGCGCAGGTGACACGATTGCGACCCGCGCTTTTTGACATGTACATCGCCCGATCCGCGGTGTCGTAGAGATCTTCAGGTCGCTCGATCCCGGGTCTGAGGGTGGCGACTCCAAAAGAACAAGTGATACTGACATCGATCTCGGTGTAACTGAAGGTTGAGATTTCGAATTGTGCGCGCAGCTTCTCTGCCAACTCGACCGCTCCCTCGAGCGCCATTTCAGGACTCATGATAACGAACTCTTCGCCACCAGCGCGGGCAAAAACCTGCTCCGGGCGAATCCGTTCGGTGGTCAACCGTGCGATCTGTTGCAAGACGTAATCGCCGCAGAGGTGACCGAAGGTATCGTTGACTTCCTTGAAGTGGTCGATGTCGAAAAGAATGATGCTCAGAGGTCGCTGATGACGCAAGGCACGAGCAAATTCCCTCGCCAGCTCTTCGTCGAGCTTACGTTTGTTGTAGATCTGGGTCAGGCCATCGGTCATCACCAAGTGATAAATCGCCTCATGATAAGCGTGTTCTGGATCTTGCTCATGCAGAAACTTGAAGTGTGCCGCGCCGAGTTGGAAGCGATCACCACTGCGTAACGATTGTGCAGTCCTAGCCCGTAGATCGTTGACGTAGGTACCGTTGGTCGACCTCAGATCTTCGACCTCGACCACCGCACCACGATGGTTGAGACGCGCATGATGTCGCGACAGCGACTGAACTTCCGGCATGCTGATGTCGGCGGCCGACGAGCGGCCGATCGACAACCGGCTGTGGGGCGGCAATCGGTAGCGCGTACCGAGCATCTCGTTGTGTGGATGGGCAATCAGGATGATGTTGGCTTCCACCGCCTGCCGACCATCGAGATCATCCGACATCGGCAGCGGTTCGGCCAACGCCGTGCGCTCCATCTCGAGGACGGAATCGAGGTCTACTGTGGTTTCGTCGGTCTTGGTTTCCCGATTCACGTCATTCACCCTGAATCCGAGGACTGGGTTCGCTTTCTGGTCTGTGCTGAGCCCGACGTCCATCGCACGGTGACGGCCCGCTGCGAGCTGTGTCGCGATGCGCGCATCCGTCTCCATCCCGCAGGAATCTTCGAGCAGAATTCATGCTACCAGTCGCCTCGTCAAAGGGTCAACGAAGGCCGATCCCCTGAGGCCTTGACCATGCGACTCGCCACGTCTTTACACAAGAAATCTTGCGCAATCGCGACAACAGCCAGGAGGAGTGCGATCACTCCAGGGCCACCGTGTCAGCAACGGCGTCGTCAAGTGTACAGAGCGTCGTCAAGTGTACAGTTCGAGAAAACGACGCAAGAGCCCGTTGGCTTCAGCTGTGGGCCGCAGACCCTCTACCACCCGCTCGGTCTGCTCTTCGGAGTCCAAGTAATAACCGCGATACATCAGCAGTCTCTTACGCAACTGCTGGTGCGTCATCTCACCGTGGAATTGTGTCCCATAAACGGGTTTGCCGGTGAGGCGCATGGTCTGAAAACCGCAGTTCACAGTTGTGGCCAACTCTTGGAATCCCGGCCCGGGCTCGACGACGCTGTCATGGTGCACCAGGTTGGCGTCGAATCGGCTGGGAAATCCCTCGAATAGCAGGTCGTCGCTACCATGGTGGGTGAGGCTGACCTCGTAGGTACCCACTTCTCCACGTTGGGGATCACTAACCACGCGTCCACCGAGAGCACGGGCCAACAAGTGGTGTCCCCAGCAGATCCCGAACAGCGGCTTGTGGTGAGCCACGGCGTCTTGCACTAGCTGTTCCAACCATGGCATGAAGGGGTAGTCCTTCGTCACGGAATGATCACCCGAGCCACCGATCAGGATGGCGTCCGCCTCCCGTAGCTGATGCCAACGGACCTCGGGACGCTCGAGCACATTCCAAGTGGTGAGCTGATCCTGCCGTAAGCCGGTACATTTCCGGACGCACCAGCTTTCATGGCGCTCGGCCTCGACCATGCCGCGTATCTGGATCAGCACAACCCGCAGTCGACGCTTGGCGAGCGCCACCTCCTCAGTGTTTCTCTCGACGGCCAGCGCCTCAACCATCGACCAACTCCCCGGCTCGACGGCCGGCTTCGACGATCGCCTTGATCAATGTCACTCGCAAACCGCCCTCTTCGAGCATCAGCAGGCCGTCGATGGTGCAACCCGCCGGGGTTGTCACCTCGTCCTTGAGTAGTGCCGGGTGCGCCCCCTTTTCGATGACCATCTGGCCGGCTCCGAAGCAAGTCTGGGCAGCGAGCTCGGTCGCCACTTTGCGCGGTAGCCCCATTTTGACGCCGCCGTCGGCCATCGCTTCGATGACCATGTAGATGAATGCCGGGCCGCTACCCGACACCCCGGTCACAGCGTCAAAGTGTTTTTCGTCGAGCACCAGGCTGCGACCGATGCGCGAGAACATCTCTCGTCCCAACTCAACGTGATCCGCGGTTGCCCAGCGCCCGCCACAGATCGCGGTCATGCCAGCGCCGATACAGCTCGGGGTATTGGGCATCGCCCGCACTACCGGCACCTCTTGGTTAAGATGGCTCTCGATCATCTCGGTCGTCAAACCGGCAACAATCGATAGCAGGACTTGTTTTTCGTTGAGATGACCGCTCAACTCTTCGATCACCGACGGAGCAACCTGCGGCTTGACACACAGCAGAATCACTTCGGCGTCAAGCACCGCTGCCGTGTTGTCGAGGGTGGTCTCGACGCCAAAATTGCGTCCGAACTTCTCGAGACGCTCTTGGTGTTTGCCGGTGGCCACCACATCACTGGCTTCGATCACGCCGGAACCGACGAGGGCAGAGACCAGCGTCTCGCCCATCTTACCGGCGCCGATGATCGCCAACCGGTTGAGTTTCAATGTGTCCATCTCGCGAGACTCCTATTCGCCCCGCAGCAGGGCACGCAGAACATAACCCGCGATTTTGGGATTCTCCCGCAATCGGCGCACTGAGTAGAGATACCAGTCCTGACCGTAAGGAACATACACTCGCAGGCGATGACCGTCCCGCAGCAAGATGCGACGGAGCTCGGGCTCGACGCCGAGCAACATCTGAAACTCGTATTGATCACGGTCCAAGCCGAGGCGATCGATCAGCGCTACCGCGGCACATATCAGATACTCGTCATGGGTCGCGATACCGACGTAAACCCCTTGAGCGAATAGTTTTTCGAGCGCCTGGACAAAATTGGCGCGGACCGTTTCGTAACCCTTCCAGGCGGCGGTGCGAGGTTCGATGTAGATACCCTTACACAGCCGGATGTTGGCGCCTTCTCGCGGTAGTGCCGAGATATCGTTCAAGGTGCGTCGCATGTAGGCCTGGAACACAGTGCCCACGTTACCGAAACGCTCGCTCAAGTCGCGATAAAGCTCGATGGTGTCGCTAGTGGTCGTCCGATCTTCCATATCGAGACGCACGAAGGTGCCGCCGGCGGCGGCGGCCTCCACTAACCGTTCGAGGTTCTGGCGGCAGAAGTTCTTGTCGATTGCCAAACCCATCTGGGTCGGCTTGACCGAGATGTAGCAGTCGTCGAGCCCCTCGCTGCGAATCCGCTCCGCCAGTTGCAGATATTCTTCGAGAGCGGCGGTGGCAGCGGCTCGCTCGGTGATCTCCTCGCCGAGGAGATCAACCGTTGTCATCGACCCTTCCGCCTCCAGCTCACGCACCGTGCGGATCGCGTCATCGCGGGTTTCGCCAGCAACGTACCGTTTCGCCACTCGCCCGACGATGAACTTCGGGACCAGGGGCAGGGTCGTGACGACCAGATGGTCGAAGAGCGACATACCGAGACTCCTTCCGCTCGACGAACCGACTCAGGCGCCGCTACCCGTCGAACGAGAAGGTCCAACCCGGACGGGATCACCCACAGTCGACTCCCCCGCCACCCAACGCACCGACTTCGAACAGGGGCAGGAGCCGCCCACCCGTCTCAGGCTAGGCATCCGGCGGCTGGCATCAACGGTCGTCAGTTCCCCCGCCGCAACCTGCTTCAGGGTCTCGGCATAGTCTCGGAAGTCGCGACCAGCGAGATAAGACTCGGGCAGATGCTGCCGCAGATGGGCGATGTAGTCGTCGACATTCTCGACGGTGTCACCGTGCCAATCGGTCATGGTGAAAGCGGGCACGCCGCGGCGGCGAAAAAAGTCGGGATGCGACAGGTGGATCAGATCTTCCCAGGCCACCCCTTTCTGGGCGACACGTTCGGTCTGGATCGTCGTCATCACCTTGTCGGCTTCATTGCGACCGAGCTCGGGCACCCGCGCCCGCAGATAACGCATATTGAGGTCGTCGACCAACTTGCTAACCTCATAGTGGTACTCGCCCTGGGCCTCTGCGTTCTTCTGCGGTTTCAAACCCATGCGCACATTCGAGCCGCCACCGCGCTCGTCGCCGAACATCTCCAGACCACGCGGCAGCCACTTGTTGAACGCCTTCTGCAACATGTCCATGCTGACGTAGACGTCACCTTGGGCGGCCTCGGTGACCCAGCGCCGCATCGGCACCACACCTGCGGCCAGGTGGAACGCTTCCTCACGCAGCATCTTGGGCATCGACTCGGCCATCGGCTTATAGGCGCTGACCCGCTGCATCGCCAGCTGGTATTTGCCGACCCGGTCGATCAAGGCACAGAACACGATATTGTCGACGAACGAGTCGAAGTCGATGTTGAACGCCCCCAGCACATGGGAACCGGTCTGCATCGAGAGGATCTCTTCCACCAAGTCCGGACCCGACTGATCGGAGACCGAGCTCCAATCGTCCTCTAACAAAAGGTGGAGCATCTGGTAACCGTGGCGTAGCTCTTCGGCCATCATCCGCAACATCCAAACCTGATCAACCTCTTCCTGAGCCCGCGCTAGGGTCAGTCGATGTTGTTGGATCGAACCAAACTCGGTTGACGCCTGCGCTCGGATGGCTCCCAG
>JAJCXQ010000851.1 GCA_029263355.1 Acidobacteriota bacterium
CTGATGCAGGTGACCAATCCGCGAGGTTGGCTGGCTCTGGGAGCTCTGATCCTCCTCATCCTGGCCGCACTGGTCTGGGGGATTTTTGGCTCGATTCCGACCGAGGCGGTGGGCGAAGGGATCCTGCTCCGCCGCGGCGGAGTTTCCGAACTGGTCGCCAACGCCAGCGGCCAAGTCGAAGAGGTGCGGGTAGAAGTTGGCGACACAATCGCTGCCGGGCAGGTTGTCGCCACCATCCGCCAGGAGCCTCTGTTCCGCCAGATCGAGGACTTGGAGACTAAAAAAAGTATCCAGGACGAGGAGTATCAGGACCTCGAGCGCTTCGCCGAGGAGCAGAAGCGCCTGACGGCTGCCAACCTGGCGCAGCAGCGGGCAAATCTCGAACGCAGCATCACCACCCTCGATCGTAATGTCGAGATCCTCGAGGAACGCATCACTGTCCAGCGCGAGCTCCTGAAGGAAGGCCTGATCACACAGCAGACCCTGCTCGCCACCGAGCAAGAGCTCAACGCCGGTCGTGACCAGAAGGCTGCCCATCGCCTGGAGCTCGGCGGCCTCGAGCTCCGTCGACTGGAAGCCGCCCAGCAACTCGAGCAGCAACTCGAGATTCGCCGCGGCGCCTTGCGGGACTTGGAGGTCGAAGTACGTGAGCTCCGCGCCTCCCGTCGCGAGAATGCCAATGTTGTCGCCACCGGTTCCGGCCGAGTGCTCGAGTTGATGGTCGACCGTGGTGACGTCCTGAGCCCGGGGTCGCCGATTCTGAGCATGGAGATCATCTCCGAGGAGCTGATGGCAGTGGTCTTTGTACCTGCGGCCCTCGGCAAGCAGGTCAGTGCAGGGATGGAAGCCCGCGTCGTACCCTCTACCGTGCAGCGCGAAGAGCATGGCTTCATGCTCGGTGAGGTCGTGCGAGTAGCGGAATTCCCCTCCACGTCGCGAGGCATGGAACGCCTGCTGGCCAATGCGGAGTTGGTCGGGCGGTTGATGGAAGAGGGCCCACCGATCCAGGTCGACGTCCGGCTGATCCGCGATCCAGCAACCCCTAGCGGCTACCGTTGGTCCTCGTCGCGCGGTCCCGAGCTCGAGATCTCGAGTGGTACCCTCGCAACGGGCAACATCATCGTGCGCGAGGATCGGCCGATCTTCTTGGTGATCCCACAGCTCAAGAAGCAACTGGGGGCCTGAGATGGTCCGTCGGCTTCTCGAGCGCCTCGCCGCGATCCGCGTCGCCGGAACTCCACTGGGTGAGACTCGCCTCGGCCGGGCGACCCTTGGCCGTCTCCTAGGGCGACTAGCGACGAAGGGTCTCCCGAAGCGAGTCAAAAGTCCGACGGTGCTACAGATGGAGGCGGTGGAGTGTGGTGCCGCTGCGCTGGGCATCGTCCTCGCTCACCACGGGCGCTGGGTGGCTCTCGAGGAGCTGCGCCTGGCCTGTGGTGTGTCGCGCGACGGCTCGAAGGCATCGAACATGATCAAGGCGGCCCGCCGCTACGGCTTGACGGCGAAAGGGCGCAAGACCGAGCCGGCAGTGTTGCGTCATTTCCAGCCGCCGATGATCCTGCATTGGAACTTCAATCATTTTGTGGTTCTCGATGGCTTCCACAAAGGGCGGGTGCACCTCAACGATCCCGCTGGTGGGCCACGCGAGGTGAGCGAGGAAGAACTCGACGAAAGTTTTACCGGGGTGGTTCTGAACTTCGAACCCGGCGACGGCTTCGAGCCTAGCGGCCAGAAGCCGAGCTTCTGGCCAGCGCTCCGCCAGCGTCTGGGCGGGACCCGGTCGGCTCTTGCCTTCGTCATCCTCGCCGGCTTCGCCCTGGTGATCCCGAAACTGGTCGCTCCAGTATTCTCCAAAGTTTTTGTCGACAATGTGCTCCTCCAAGGTAACAACCGTTGGCTCTTGCCGCTCCTCACCGGCATGGGAGCGACCGCCGTGCTGCTCGGCCTGCTGACCTGGATCCAGCAGAGTTACCTCCTGCGCCTCGAGACCCGTATCGCCCTCGCCGGTTCGAGCCGCTTCCTGCTGCACGTGTTGCGACTACCGGTCGAGTTCTTCAACCAACGCTTCGCAGGCGATATCTCGGCCCGAGTGGCGATCAACAACCGCGTTGCGCAACTCCTGTCACGCGATCTCGCGACTCATTTCCTGGGCGCGGTGATGATTCTCTTCTTCCTCGTCTTGATGTTCTGGTATGACGTGCTCCTGACAACCGTCGGCTTGATCGTCGTGTCTCTCAACATCGCCGCCTTACAGCTGGTGTCACGCAAGCGGGTCGACGGCAGCCGGCGCCTCCTTCAAGAGCAAGGCAAGCTCCAAGGGGTTGCTATCGGCGGCCTGCAGATCATCGAGACCCTGAAAGCAACCGGTGGCGAAGCGGATCTGTTCGCGCGCTGGTCGGGTTATCAGGCCAAAGTGGTCAACATCCGCCAGGACCTCGAGCGTTATACCCAACTCCTCGACGCCGTGCCGCCGCTCCTCGCTTCGCTCAACGCCGCCATCATTTTAGGAATCGGCAGCTCGAGGGTGATGGGCGGCCTGCTTTCTCTGGGGGAGCTTGTCGCTTTCCAGGCCCTGATGGCAAGCTTTCTGGCGCCGGTCACGCGCCTGGTGAGCCTCGGTAGCAAGCTCCAAACCGTGGCCGGCGACATGAACCGGCTCGACGACGTGTTGCGCTATCCACCGGAAGAGGAAACCGAGATCCGGGCCGAGACCCCAACGACGGCTGCTCGGCTCGCCGGGCGCCTCGAGCTGCGCGACGTGTCTTTCGGCTACAGCCGACTCGCGCCTCCACTCATCGAAAACTTCGGCCTCGTCCTCGAGCCCGGCGCACGCGTCGCTCTGGTCGGCACGTCGGGTAGTGGCAAGTCGACGGTCGCTCGTCTGGTCACCGGCCTCTACGAGCCCTGGGCGGGTGAGATCCTTCTCGACGGCCAGCCGCGCCGCGAGATCCCGCGCCCGGTGCGCAACGGCTCCCTCGCCAACGTCGACCAATCGATCTTCCTATTCGAGGGGACGGTACGAGAGAACTTGACGCTTTGGGACTCGACAGTGCCCTTGGCGGAGGTGGTGGCCGCCGCCAAGGACGCCGCAATCCACGACGACGTAGCCGCCCGCCCGGGCGGCTACGACAGCCTGGTGGAAGAAAGTGGACGGAATTTCAGCGGCGGTCAGCAGCAGCGCCTAGAGATCGCCCGTGCCTTGGTCGGCCGCCCCTCGCTGCTGGTGCTCGATGAGGCGACGAGCGCCCTCGACCCGACCACCGAAGAGATCATCGATCGCAATCTACGCCGCCGGGGTTGTACCTGCTTGATCATTGCCCATCGCTTGTCGACTATCCGGGATGCAGACGAAATTGTCGTCATGGAGCAGGGCAACATTGTCCAACGAGGGACCCACGACGAGCTCATCCAGGACACCGAGAGCGCTTACGCCCGCCTTGTCGCCAGCCAATAACTCGAGCCGCTATGGAAACCGGTAACCTGCAAGAGAGTCGAGCGAGTCTCAACCTGGAGGCGCTCCTCGGTGCCGAGGCCAAAAAGCTCGCGGTTGGCGGCAATCGGCCGATCCGCCTCGAGGGACAGCGGGCGTGGCTGGTCGTCGAGGGCCAAGTCGAGGTGTTCGCCGTCGCCAAAACCGACGACGGCAGCGGCGCGAGGACTCACATCGTCACGGTCGAGGCCGGTCAAATGTTTTTTGGCCTCGGTGCGCAACGGCCGGGGCTCCTTCCCGAGGGCGAGGATCGCGACGCTGGAACGGTGCTGATCGCCGTCGCCCATCCAAGAACCCGTCTTCTGGAGACACAAACCGCGGTCCTCACCCGACTGGCCCGTGACCCCGCCAACATCTCACTCCTGGAAACCGCGATTGAAGGCTGGGTGAGCGGACTCTTTGGCCGGCTGCCCCGCCGCGAGGCCCCCACTCGTTTCGAACCATTACAAGCTGGGAACGAAGTCCAACTGGACGAGGACAGCGCGGTTGCGCGCTCGGCGAGCGGAGTGGTGTGGGTACGCCACGTGGCGGGTAGCAGCGCCTTCCTCGGGCGCCCGGAGCTTGTCGTCGGCGCCGCGGATCGTCTACTTCCGATCTCCGAGAGCACCTGGTTGATCGGCGGCGAGGGTACCATCCTCTCCTGCGTGGCGACCGGTCATCTGCTCCGCGGCGGCACTCTTTGGGACGGATTGAAACACTTCCACGAGTTGTTTCTCCGTCATCTGACGATCGAGCTCGGGGCATCCGACGATGCCGCCCGACAGCGGCTCGAAGAGCGCCTCGAGCTCGATCGGCAAACCCTACGTTCGGCCCAAACCCGGCTGGCCTCAGTTCTCGGTAGCGTACCTGCCACCGAGCTGTCGTTTCGCGAGACCACGGAGCCACTCTTCGCCGCCTGCCAGTTGGTAGCTCAACATCAAGGCATTGAGCTGCGTCCACCCCCGGGCCGCGACCAGCCAGCCGCGCGAACGGCCGCCTTGGATCAATTGGTTTACCGTATCAGCAATGCTTCGCGCATCCGGCATCGCCGGGTCCTCCTGCGCGACGACTGGTGGCGGCACGACGGCGGGCCACTTCTCGCTTTCGTTTTGGAAGAGGAACCAGCGACCTCCGACGACCCCGACGCAAAACCCCAAGAGACGCGGCGCCCCGTCGCCCTCCTGCCTACCTCGTCGACAAGCTACGAGATGGTCGATCCGGTGACTCAGACCCGGACGACGATTGATGCGCAGGTGGCCGATCGGGTGGCGGGCGCAGCCATCATGTTTTATCCGGCGCTACCGGAGCGCCCGGCACGTTTCTTGGACCTCATGCACCTGGCTTTCCGCGGACGCCGCAAAGACCTCGTCACCATCCTGTTGATGGGGATTGGCGGCGGCGTCCTCGCGATTCTCGTGCCGTTGGTTACCGAGCAGCTGTTCGGCCGCGTCATCCCTGGCGCCGACCGTTCCCAGCTTCTCGAGATGACCCTCGCTTTGGTGGCCGCCGCCCTCGGCGCCGCGGCCTTCCAGATCACCCGCTCGATCGCCATCCTGCGCTTGACAGGCAAAATGGACGGCTCACTCCAGGCCGCTGTCTGGGATCGTCTGCTGTCCCTGCCCAGCGCCTTCTTCCGTCGTTACACCGTCGGCGATCTCACCAACCGGGCGATGGGGATCGACGCCATCCGCGACCTCCTGGTCGGCAACGTCACAACCGCCTTCCTAGGCCTGGTGTTCTCAGTCTTCAGCTTCGCCGTCCTCTTCTATTACAGCGCTCGGTTAGCGCTTCTGGCGAGCGCTCTCATTGCCCTCTTGGTGGGGGTGACGTCGCTTTTCGCCTACCTCCAGCTGCGCCACCAACGGGTACTGCTCGCGATCCAAGGCAAAATCGCGAGTGTGCTCTTGGGACTGATCAACGGCCTCGGCAAGTTGCGTACGAGCGGCGCTGAAAAGCGCGCTTATGCGTTGTGGGCCGAGCACTTCACCACCCAGCGCCAGCGCACCTTCCGCTCGCAGCGCCTGGCCAACGCTCAGGCGACCTTCAGCACTGTTTACGGCGTTGCCAGCACTCTCTCGCTCTTCGCCGTGATGGGCTTGGCACTTCACAGCGACCTGTCCATTAGCCGCTTCCTTGCCTTCAGCACCGCCTTCGGGCAGGTACAGGCGGCGGCCCTCACATTCGTTTCCTTGATTTCTAGCGTTCTCACGATGGTGCCGATTTACGAACGCCTAGCTCCGATCCTCGAGGAGCCGTCCGAGGTCGACGAGACGAAAATCGAAGCGGGGGAGCTGTCCGGCGACATCGAGCTCGCTCATATCTCTTTCCGATACAACGACGACAGCCCACTCGTCCTCGCCGATGTCTCGTTTCGTGCCCGGCCCGGGGAGTTCGTTGCATTGGTCGGGCCTTCGGGTTCGGGAAAGTCTACATGCTTGCGGCTGATCCTCGGCTTCGATCAACCGCAAGCAGGCTCGATTTATTTCGATGGCCAGGATCTCGCGTCCCTCGACCTGCAGTCCGTACGCCAGCAGACCGGCGTCGTACTTCAGAATACCCGGCCGATGGCGGGTGACATCTACCGCAACATCCTCGGCACCCGCGATCTGGGGAGTGACGCCGCCTGGGAAGCAGCCCGCATGGCCGGTCTCGCTGAGGATATCAAGGCGATGCCGATGGGTATGCACACCATCATCAGCGAAGGCGCTGGCACTTTCTCTGGCGGCCAGATCCAACGGCTGATGATCGCACGCGCCATCGTCAACCGCCCGCGTATTCTGATGTTCGACGAAGCTACCAGTGCCCTTGACAACCGGACCCAGAGAATCGTCGCCGAAAGCCTCGAGAGCCTGAAAGCGACCCGTATTGTTGTCGCCCATCGCCTGTCGACCATCCAGAACGCCGACCGGATCTACGTCTTCGAGGGCGGCCGGGTGGTGGAGGAAGGGAACTACGAAGAACTGGTCGAGAAAGGGGGGTTGTTTGCGCGGCTTGCAGAGCGGCAGACGGCGTGACGAGAGAAGCTTCCACACACCCTTCGGGAGAGGGACGGTCGTTTAGAATCAATCGATGCAACATACCGCTCAGCTACCGCCCGAGCTTCTCTTGCAGGGCGCGTCCTGGCTTGCTCGCCAGAC
>JAJCXQ010000852.1 GCA_029263355.1 Acidobacteriota bacterium
TTCCGATCCAAGCCGACCACCCTTCCGACAGGCGACCACAAAGTGGTCGCCTTCAGATCGGAATCGGTGGTCGCTTTGCGTCGGAACGAGTGGTCGCCTTCCGTCGGAACAGGTGGTCGGATTCCCTCGGAATATGCAATCGTCGGCGATCCTCACTTCGTGCTGCGGTTCTTCATTTTTCTCCGGTTCAAAGTTGCGTGAACCCATCGTGAATCGACCCGCGGGTATAACCACCATCTCAGGGCAATGGTCGCAGTCTCGAAAAGACTGTGCCGTCACGTCGACGACTGCGAGGTCTTCGGCTACTCCCCCGGCACCCGTAACCATCAGCTTGTAGGTCACCTTCTCCTCCGGCGAAACCTGTTTCGAACCTTGAGGTTTGACGGAGCCCAGACCTGGTTCAATCCGCACTCCAGTTGCGCCTGTGGTTGTCCACTTGAGGGTCGTCGATTGACCTCGCACAACAGTCTGCGGATCAGCCGCTAGGATTGCCGTAGGTTGGGGCGAGGGAGGTCTGCCCTCGACCTTGACCGCGATGGCGTGTTCGGCTTCGCCCCCTCTGCCCACTGCAACAAGCCGGTAAGTCGTTTCTTCCTTCGGCGAGACCTTCTTCGAGCCTTGTGCCTCGACGGAGCCCAAACCGGGTTCGATCCGCACCTCGGTAGCGCCGGCTGTTGTCCAAGAAAGGAACGTCGACTCACCGATTTTGATCGCCGGTGGCTCTGCTGTCAGACTCGCCGTGGGCCGTTCTGCTGGCAACGTGACCTGGACGAGCGCAGACGCTTCTGCTACTCCTCCCGCTCCACGGGCGACCAGCCGATACCTTGTCTCTCGTTGCGGCATCACCTTTCTTGAGCCCTGCGTTTCGACCGCTCCAAGATCCGGCTCGAGCGAGACCTCGGCCGCGCCCGTAGTCGCCCAAGACAGGATCGCTGGAGCGCCAATGTCGATGCTCGCCGGCTGCGCCTCGAGGATTGCCGTTGGCGCTTCCACATCGGTCCAGAGCCCGATGGAGAAGAATACGGCCGCGACGAGCGTCATCGGTGCAACGAGCCACAGAACCAGCTTTGATACCCACCAAACGGACGGAGACTCTCGTGCTGCTGGAGTCTCTCCTAGATCTTCCCTATTGATGTCGGGCGTCCTGACCGGACCGCCGACCGCCTGCTGCCGCTTCTGCTCGTCTGCTTTGCGCTTCGGCGCGGCTACCCGCAACTGCTTTTCCTCTGCCTTTAGCTCGGCCTGCCACTGATTCTCTTCTGCCTCAGCTACGCAGTTCGCTACCACCTTTTCAGCCTCGCGCGTCGCCACCGGCTCCTGAAACTTGCGTTCTTGCTTGGCGAGGCGCCTTTGCCGCCGACTGTCGTTTTGCTCTCGCTCGGCTGACTGCTCCGCTTCGACAAAGGCCTCCTTGATCCGATTCGAGATCTTGAGCAACGTACGTTCCTGCTCAGGAAATGGCAACTCCAGTAGCGACGCCGCTAAATCGTGGGCCGCCTGATACTCGACGATCGGAGTCGCTCTGTAATTACAAGGGCTCAGGTATATCCACAGGATCCTTACACCCTCTTCTTCAGCAGCGCGCTGCAAGCGCGGCAGCTCTTCCTCGACGACGAAGTCCGAAGCGAGAAACTCCGCGCTAACCAACAACACCGCGATGCGGGCTGCGGCGATGGCGTTCTCGATCTCTTCCTTCCATTGGGCTCCGGCCTTGATCTCGGTGTCCACCCACAGCGAAATCGCTCCTTGGTGGACCAGGGGCTTAAGCATCTTCTGGAGCCGCGCCAGCCATTCCTTGTCGCGACGGCTGTAGCCGATGAAGACCTTGTCGCGAGTCATCGACGATTCCTCCGGCATGAGAGTCTAGCGCAGCTGTCACTCGCTGGTTGCCAGCATCACCTGACGCAAACGAATTCGGCCGCTGCGCACCAATAGGCCGCGACCGTTCTCCTAAGGGAGGCCAGAACAGAAGACATCTCCGAGTGTTTGGACATGCCGGTCGTTGGGAGCAGTTGGCCAGTGCTTCCCCACCAGTCCCCCTGACGCGCCTGAAGGGCGCTGTGGTCCGCTACTCGCGGACGATGGTACAACGTTATCAGCACTGATTTATCAAGAGGTTGGGTGGGGCGACCCGGACGGGAAACTCCGCCGACCAATCCGCTCGCCTCAGACCCTTTCAGGCACTTTGCAGTCGGTCGGCGTAGAGGCTGTCTACCGCATTCACTCTAAGACGATGCGCAACTGAGACGAAGGGGTCTCCTAGAGTTGGCGAGTGTTGTGTCGTGTTGGAATGTGCTGTCCAGTGCTTCCCCAAGAGTCCCCCTTGACGCACCTGAAAGCCCCTGTGATACGCTACTCTTCGACGATGGTACGCATAGGATAAAGCACTGAGAAATCAGGGAGTTATGCGGCACGCCACAGAAGTCAAAAATGGCCGGCCCCGCCCACTTTCATATGACCCTGAAAGGGCGGAACCCGAGACCAAGAGTAAGATTCAATCATGGCAAGCACGCTCACCAACCTCCTTTACCACATCGTTTTCAGCACCAAGGGCCGAGCCCCCCTGATCTCGGACGACATCAAAGAACCGCTCTATAAATACATGGCGGGGATCATTCGAAACCAAGGCGGGAAAACCATCGAGATTGGCGGCATGCCTGATCACGTCCATTGCCTCGCCCGCTTTCCCGCCCGTAAGTCTGTTTCCGAAATGTTGCGGGCTATCAAGTCAGACTCGTCCAGTTGGGTCAATCAGGAAAAGCCCAGCGATCGGTTTGCATGGCAAACGGGTTATGGAGCATTCACCGTGAGTCAATCGCAGGTGGAGAATGTTGCCCATTACATACGAACGCAAGAGGAACACCATAGAGAGCGGTCATTCCAAACGGAATTCCTCAACTTGCTGAAGAAACACGATGTCGAGTTCGACGAACGTTATCTTTGGGACTGACGATCCCAAGGGGAGCGGTTGCGCCCCTTCAGGGCGGGAGATATCTAGGCCGTCCTACCCGGGGCTCACGTCGCGTCGCTAAGGCTCCGCGTCGCCAGCCCCGGGCTATACGATGACGCCCTTCCAGGGCGGGATCTAGGCGCTTGAAGGCCTTAGACCTTGCCGGTTTGAGACCGGACCCGGTAGCTCCACCTTCTAGGCGTTCTAAACCCGGACAGAACTTCGGAGATGTCGCACTAGCCTTGGCCAAGCTCGGCCAGGTGGCCTCCATAAGGATTCTACGATAGTTGCCGGATACCACCAATTAACGCCCTTGCAACGAGATGGATCCGACACCGATGTAACGTTTGCTTCGGACCAAGACCATTCCGGCAGTCGCCGACCCTCTCAGAGGAACTTTTCAACCTTCTTTATTAGCCTTGACCGCCAACTCCGACATATCGATCTTGCGCAAGGACGCGATAAGGTCTTTCAACATGTCCAAGCTCTTGAGGGTATGATCGAGCTTCTTGGTGATGACCCGGTCGGCTCCAGCCTCGGATTTCTTGAGACGACGACCAAGGTCTTGCACCAGGGGCATCAAGTTCTCTCCGACGATTCCCGCGAGATGCGTCAAGACATCGTGGACGCCGGAGCCCAGGGTCTGGACCACTTGGGTGCCGCGAGGTGAAGTGGCGAGGTCGGACAGGGTGTCGTTGAGCTTGTCCAGATAGGGCGCCATATCGACGGCTGAAGCAGGCGGCGCGACGGGCACGGGCGGTGGTGCTGCTGGTGCGGTGGCACCGGACGCGATCATCGCCTCGCAAAGCTGCCCAAAACGATCCAGGAAGACGTCGAGGCGTTGGCCGATCATCTGTGGCATCGTCTCATCGCGGATCGGCTCGCGGTTGGACGCAACCGCCAATGAGCTCAGGTTGTCGTGCAACTTGGCGAGGTAGGGCTCCAGGGCGGAGCGTAGGGCTTGCTCGCCGCCGTCGTTCCCCGACTCCTCGACGATCTCGGGCGCTATCGTCTCCACGGGCTGGCGCGCCAGCTCGCTGGCGGTTCGAATCGTCGAGCCGATGTCGAGCAAGCGGTCGGAAACTTGACCGAGCTGACCGAGCAGACGGATGGCGGGGTCGTCTTCCGCCCCACCCATGGTTTGCACCCGCGCAAAGCCGCGCTTGATCTCCTGCCAGCGCTCTTGCTGCTCGTCGCTCATTGTGCCCCGTAGCTCCGCCAGCTTGAGCAGGTTGTGCTCGGCGCCGGTGGTCAAGGTCTGGGCCTCGCCGGCGTAGTGGTCGTCGATCAAGGCTTCGAGCTCGGCGTCGTTCATCACCGCCACAATCTTCTCGGCCAGCTTGTTCATGTTGCGGTAGCTACCCTGAAGCTGAAAGCGCGGCTCGGTGCGGTAGGCGTCATCCTGCGAGGCGGAGTAGATGTACTGCTGATTGACCGCCAGCAAAACCTCCTGTACTCGCAGCAGCTTGCGCAGCACCGACAGGATCTCCTCGATCTCGACCGCCGAATAGTCGTGACTGAGTTGGTCGGGGGTCGTCTCCTCGCCGCTCGCCATCTTCACCAGCTTGAAGAGATCTTCGGGCTCGCGGGTGGTGAGCGGCGCCAACACCGCGTTGGACGTCAAGGTGTTCTCGATGAAACTGGAGGCGAAGAGCGCTTCTTTACCTTCGAGGATGTCACCCAGGTTGTAGGTGTCGGCGCGGTTGGCCAGCATGTCGGGGATACGAAACTTCTCCCCTGCTTCAGTGTAGGGATTACCGGCCATGCAGACGGCGAAACGTTTGCCTCGTAGGTCATAGGTGCGAGTTTGGCCGCCCCACACACCTTCCATCCGACGCTGGGCGTCACACATCGAGATGAACTTCTGCAGCAGCTCGGGATGGGTATGCTGGATGTCGTCCAGATAAAGCAGCACGTTGTTGCCCATCTCGAGGGCAAAATTGATTTTCTCGACCTCCTGCCGCGCCGTCGCGTTGGGGGCTTCCGCCGGGTCAACCGAGGTCACGGAGTGGCCCAGGGCCGGGCCGTTGACCTTGACGAAGACCAAACCGAGACGGTTGGCGACGTACTCCATGAGGGTCGTTTTACCGTAACCTGGAGGCGAGATCAGCAGCAACAGGCCCATTTGATCGGTACGCTTGTCCTCCCCCAGAGCGCCCATCTGCTTGGCCAGGTTGTCGCCGATCAGCGGCAGATAAACCTGATCGATCAGACGGTTGCGCACGAAGGCACTCATCACCTTCGGGTTGTACTCTTCGAGCCGCAGATTCTTGCGCTCGTGTTCGAGGGTCGCGTGGCGGATCTCTTGGAACTTCCGATAGCCCGGCACTCGATGCTGACGGAAGGTCGACAGGCGGGACAGCATCTCGTCGAGGCGGAGTCGCAACTTACGATGTTGGATCAACGGATGCTGGCCGAGTAGCTCTTCGACTTCGACCGACGACAACGCGTTCGACACCTGGCGATCGAGACGCTTGTCGGTGAGCAGCAGCACCACCGCCTCTTCGAGGTTGGGGGCCAGCTGACGTAACTTTTCGTCCGCCTGATCGAGAAAGGCACTGAGCCAGGCGCGAGCCAGACGGTAACGCTGCGGCAGCTCGTTCTCCAGCTCCTTCAAATCCTCGTCGAGCTCACGACGACTCTCGAAGGTTTCGAGATGGGCCAGGAAGGCTTTCCGTAGCCGCTCGGCCTCGGCACTGGTGACGAAACATAACGCCTTCTTGGACAACTCCTCGAACAGGTAAGCCCCGGCTCGCAGAGCCTCGTGCGGGTCGATCGTCAACCCATGCTGATCGAAAAAATCGCTGATCGCCGACGCCAGCTCACGATGGAAGCGGGTGATCGCCGGACTGTGGGCGAAGGCGTGACGCAGGCGCCCCAGACTCCGCGCTCGGCGCTGCCACAGCAGCCGCGAGGTCGGCTCGGTGTAGAACGCCCAAAACAGACAGGCGAAGGCCCTGGATCGCGGCGCAAACCGCAGGAGATCGGCGGTCGAGTAGAGACCCAGAAGCTTGTCGAGGATGAGCGCTGCGTCCTGGTCGTGAAGTCCGCGTTCATAACCTTCGTCGTAGCGCTCGGCAGAGTACTGACGCACCAAGGCGAGCAAACCACCGTCCGAAACAGCGGCCTCGTGCAGTGCCGACAGCGTCAGCCCGGCGGTCTCTTCTTCGGCGTCGAACAACATCGAGGCGGCCAGATACTCGCCACGATAGACCGCGTCAGTTTCCGACACCAGCAGTTGATCCCAATACTCATGAGTGGCCTGGAATTCGGCACTGACTACCGGCTCGTAATAATCGGTGCCAGAGATGTGGAAGGCCATCGCCGCGCTGGCCCCCTGCGAAGACCTATCGGTCGGCACCATCGTCAGGTCGAAAGGCTGGGTGTTGACGCTGAAGCGATGGCGACCCAGACGGATCACCGAGGCGCCATCTTCGAAGATGTCTTGACGGTCACGCAGGCCGCGAGCCGCGTCTTCCCGAGCGCCCTTGAGCCGTGAGTCGAGCTCGTCGGCTTTGACGCTGTCCGCAAGATTGCGCAACTCCTGGGAGATGTCTCGCACCTTGGCGACCATCGCGTCACCGGCGAAGTAGGCATTGAGCTCGTCGGTTGACGACAGACCCGCGGCCCGCCGTGTCAGTCCTTCGAGGATGCGCTGGGCGGCCTCCATCAGCCGACCGACGCGACGCTGGCGACCATCGAGCAAGGTCTGTTTCTTCGAGCTCAGTGCCTCGTAAACTTCTTCCCGCTTGGTCGCCAGCTCGACGACAAACTCGTCGAGATCACCGAAACGACTCTCCAAATTCTCGAGCTGCAGCAACAACTTGGACAGCTGCTCGTCGCACTTCTCCGGCGTGTCGGCCATCGCCATCGCGCTGCTGACGCTTTGGCTGAAGAGCTTGAACTGAGCACCGAACTCCGCCACGCTCTCGTGCGATCTGAGCTCCTTGCTGTGGGACGCGAGCAGGGCACGGCCACGATTGAGGGCTCCCAAAACTTCCGAGATCCGCTCGAGAATTGCGGTACGCACCGTCGGGTCGTCGATCTCCAAGTTGCCGAGGACTTCGGTCAGCAGCTCGAGGGCGGAGCCGATGCCTTCGATGCCTTCTTGGATCACCACCGCGTCGGCGGTCTTTTCGACCGTCTCGATACCCTTGACCAGGCGGTCGATCTCCAGGTGGTAGGGCTCGAGGGCTTCCTCGGTCTCGAGAAACCCCACCGTCTCGCGGCCCAGACTGTCGAGCTCGACGACTACTTGTTCCTCGAGCTGGTCCAGACGTTCGCGGTCGACGTAACGCAACTCTCGCATGCTGATCAGATGACCACGATGGGAGCGCAGCTCCGACAACCCGTCGACAAAGTGGCTGGTGGTCGACTTGGCCACTGAGCGCACCTGCTGAAACAGCTCCTTCGACCGGGCCTCGGCTTCCACCATCGCGTCGCGCGCTTTTTGGCGCACCTGACGCACCTTCTCGAACTCGTCGATGATGAGTTCGGCGGTGGACCGGATCTCCTGCATGCTCGAGGCCAGGTCTCCCAACTCGCCGTCACCCAGCCAATAGTAGGCATCGAGGGCACGGACGGTGCCGGCAATCAAGTCTTCGTAACCTTGGGCACTGGCTTCTTGCTCCTCGACCACCCGGCTGAGGCTCAGGGCGTCCGAGATGCCACGCACCAGGTCGGCATTGCCGATCTTCTCGAGGACGCTATCGCCGGTGGGAGCACGGGCCGCAAACTCGTCGCTGGTGAAGGCGGTTTGCCAGATCTGCATCGGGTGGACGCGGGTCGGCTCCGCCGAGGCGTCGCGGAAGATCACCAGCTTGCCGTCTTCGAACAGGCTGAAGCCGTGGCAGTGGATCGGGCTCTGCACCTGCTTGCGGATCATGTTGTAGGACAACAGGATGCTGCGGCCTTCGGCCCGATCGTGGAAGACGTAGAGGACGTCTTCGCCATTGGGCGAGGTGATGACCCGCATGTACTCCATGTCCTCGACATTGCCTTCGAAGGACTTGGTCTCGCCGCTCTCCAGGTAGTAGCCACCGGGGAAAATCAGCCCGTGGTCCTCCGGCAGCAGCAGGCAGGCCTGGCCGATGGCGTCGATACGATCGACCTTTTGAGTGCGGGTGTTGAAGACCAGGTAGCGCCAGGTGGTCTCTTTGTAGGGCAACACCTTGAGCAAGATCAGCGGCCCGACTTTGGCGTAGTGGATCTCGGCGTCGTCCAGGCTCTGGTCTGGATCGTCGACCAGCTCGCGGTAGATTCCGCGGCCGTCTTCAGTGTTGTCTTCGACCTTGACGGTCAAATCACCACCCACCGTTTCGACGAACACTTCGTCGAGCACGGTGACATGGGGGTGACGGCCGAAGATGAAGCTCTCACGGGTGGTCACCGTCCACTCGAAATCGTGCGACGGTGGGAAGACGTGATCACGCTCGCCGCGATTGTCGATGTAGGTGACCGTCCCGTCGGGATCGACACTCCAGCGGAAGACCTTGATGTCGGTCACCGAGCGCCCGGTCTGGAAGATCGCCAGCAGCTTGCCGACCACCCGCCGCAGTTGCAGCAGGCGGGTCTCTTTGTAGTACTTGTAGAGCTCCTGAAAGTCGCGCACGAAGGCCGGGTCGGCCAGGAAATTCTCCGGCGCGTCACTGCCGACGGTCTCGAAGGCGAAGCCTGAGTCGGTTTGACTGAAACGGTGCAGGCTCAGCACATCTTCGACCCGAGTCTCGGTTTTCAGGCCGATGAAGACGTTGTAGCCAAACAGCAGATAGTCGCCGACATCCCTAACGTCCCGCGGCACACAGTTGTGAGCGGTGCGGATGCGCTCGTTGCCGAGAACGGCGGTTTCGGTACCGCCGAACAGCTCCAGGCGTTGGCTGTTGAGCTGATTGGCTTTGGCGCGCAGGGCGCCTGAGTGCTCCTGCAATCGATCGCGGAGGATCTCGTAGGTTCCGCGATCGAGGGTCGTTTCGCTCGTCGTCGCTTTATCGTTCGCCGTCTCGGTCGTGGGATTCGAGGCTGGCTCGGCGCTCATACTCCCAACCTCAGGAGCCGATCAGCTCGTCGAGCTGCACGTCGCCCAGGCCCATTCGTTCGGCGGACTCGAGCAGTTGCCCAAGCTTGTTCTTACGTTCGCCCGACGCCCCCGACACCACCTTGCCGAGGATCGCTGCCAAGGTCAGGTTCTGGATGTCCCCGGACGACATGGCAGGGTTGGTCAACACGTCCTTGAGATCCGCGACGAAGCTCTCCTTGCCACCCAGGTAGTCTTTGAGCAGCTTTTGGCTGGTTTCGCTCTTGTCGACGAAGCCATCAACCGCCTTACCCATGCCGACCGCGCTGACCAGGCGATCGAAGAA
>JAJCXQ010000853.1 GCA_029263355.1 Acidobacteriota bacterium
TGGTCGTCCAGGTGCAGCTGAATTTCTTCGGCAAGCTGAGCGGCGGAGTCGTAACGATCCTCAGGACGCTTGTTCAAGGTCTTGAGCACCACAGCATCCAAGTCCCCAGCCAATCGGCCCGCAATCTCGCCTCCAGCTACCTGGCTGGGGGGGACGGGCTCTTCGTTGCGGATGGCCAGCACCAGATCCGCTAACGAAATGTTTGGCTTTTGGTGGGGATGTCGACCACTCGAAATCTTGTAGAGCAACACGCCCAAAGAGTAAATGTCGGTGCCGATGGTGACCGGATCACCACGCAACTGCTCTGGGCTGGAGAAAGCGATCGTCATGGGGCCACGATCCGACGGATCCGACCGGCGGCTCGACTCTTCAACCTCTCCGGGGTCCCGGTGCAGGAGCTTGGCGATGCCGAAGTCGAGCAGCTTAGGCTCACCGTCAGCAGTGACGAGGATATTGCTCGGTTTGAGGTCCCGATGCACGATCAGGCTGCGATGGGCGTGGTGTACGGCGGCGCAGACCTTCTGGAACAGCTGCAACCGCTCTCGCAAGGCCAGCCGGGCACAGGCGGTATCGAAAGGTTCCCCGTCGACATACTCCATCACGAAGTAAGGCAAGGTGCCGTGGGTGGCGCCGCCGTCAAAGATGCGGGCGATGTGGGGATGGTCCAGGTCAGCAAGGATCTGGCGCTCCGCATAGAAGCGCTGCAACACGGCGTCCGTGGTTCTGCCCGGGTGGATCATTTTCAAGGCGACCCGCTGCTTGAAGTGATCCTCCCTTTCGGCCAGATACACCGTACCCATACCTCCTCGGGCGATTCGGCGGAGAATCCGGTAAGGGCCGATACGGGCTCCCGTAGGGTGTTCCGTCGCCCCCTCTCCGACGCTCGAGTCGTGTGTGGGAGAGACCTCAGTTTCGGCGAGATCCTCGACGAGACCATCGGAGTCTCGGGTAAGGGTATCTTGTGGATCGATCACGCCAAGATTTTAGACGATACAGGTGGGCTAGAGGCTCTGCTAAGATTTGCCGGTGAATATCGAGTTGGAAGGGGAAACACTAACCACCACTGCTACGCCTGAATCGACGGAAGCTCCGGCGTGCATCCCGATCCTGACGATTCTGACCCACCCCAACGCCGATCGGGTTGGCGAGTGTCTGCTGTTGCGGGCCCTTTCGATCGGCCAGGAGGTCCTACTCTCTCGTGTCGAGCCGGTTTTTGAGAGGCCTGACGACGAGGCGGCGCCAGACTCGCTAGGAGGCCATCCCCTCGGTGGACGCTTCCTGAGCCGCCAGCCGATTCGGCTACGCCCAACGTCCGATGATGGCGGCATCGTGATCAACCTGAGCACCACGCCCATCTGGGTGGAAGCTGACGGCACAGCGATCGAAAGAGAGCGCGTCTTTTCTCCGCAGCAAATTGCTGACGGGGTGGTGTTGAAGCTGGCGCAGAAGATCGTGCTGCTGCTACACCAGGGCCCACCATCTGCGCCACGACAAGGCAAACCATCTTCGCTGGGCATGGTTGGCGCCGGCCCCGCCATGGAACGTCTGCGGCAGGAAGTCCGCAAGCTGGCTCCCCTCGATGTGCCGGTGCTGCTGCGGGGCGAGACGGGGACCGGCAAGGAACTGGCGGCTCGGGCTCTACACGACGAGAGCCCACGCCAGGCGGGGCCCTTCGTGGCGGTGAACATGGCAGTCCTAGGCCCTTCCCTGGCCGCTGCCGCTCTCTTCGGAGCCGAGCGCGGCGCCTATACCGGCGCCGATCGCAAACGGCAGGGTCACTTCCAAGCCGCCCGCGGCGGTACCCTGTTCCTAGACGAAATTGGTGAAGCCCCTCCTGAGGTGCAGGCGATGCTCCTGCGCGCCCTCGAAACCCAAGAAATCCAGCCCGTCGGCAGCACCAACTTGGTGAAGGTCGACGTGCGAGTTGTCGCCGCCACCGACGCTCGTCTGGAAGAAGCCATGGCCGACGGCCGTTTCAAAACGCCTCTCTACCATCGCCTGGCGGGTTACGCCGTCCACCTGCCCGCTCTGCGGGAGCGCCGGGAAGATTTGGGCCGCCTGCTCTACTTCTTTCTCCGGGAGGAGCTGGCCAAACTAGGCCAGGCTCCCCTCGAGACTAGGGATGCTGACCACCCCTGGCCCTCAGCCGACCTGGTGGCCAGTCTGGCGCAACACTCCTGGCCGGGCAACGTGCGGGAGTTGCGCAACGTCGCACGCCGGCTCGCCATCGCCGGCCCCGACGAGCCACCTCCCGACCTCAGCATACTCCTACCCCCGCTGCCGTCCAACCCGTCACCGGCAGCGTCCACGACAGCTTCCCCGCCGTTGTCCACACCCACCGATCCCCCTGCGGCCCCGCCGTCCAAGCGCCGAACCCTACGCAAGCTGGGAGACGTCACAGAGGTAGAACTCCTAGCTGTCTTGAGAGAGAACCACTGGCACATCCAAGCCACCGCCGACGCCCTCGAGCTCTCCAGAACCAACCTCTACCGGCTGATGGAAGCCAGCCCCTCCGTACGCGCCGCTCATCAACTCGGCCGAGAGGAGATCCAGACCGCCGTCGCCGCAGCAGAAGGCGATCTGGAAGCCGCTGCTTTCGAATTGGAAGTGTCGACCCTTGGGTTAAAGCGGCGTCTGAAAGCTCTCGGCCTGGGTCTGGGCTGAGTCGGGTCACTAGCTCTTCAGCAAGCCACGTCCGGACGTTTCCTGGACTTCGTAGCGCGTGTCCGGACGTGAGTGCTCACGCCCAGATAGCTGCAAGTTGGCAACAGTCAATTCGGCCATATTGGTAAGCAGTTCTGAAAATCAGCTCTGAATAGACTTGAGAATCGGCCAATTTTGGCCATGGCACAGCTATTGCTATTAATCATTTCTATCCGTTAGAAATTCGAATTTCAAAACATTGAGGAGAAGCCTATGACCACCAAGAAACAGAACTCAGATCGCTTTGAGGCCATGTTTGAAGAAATCGGCCAAGAACTATGCGCCCATGCGATCGCGATCATCCAAGAACTGCAAGAGAATGCTGTTGACCTAACCGATGAGGCAGATGAATCGACCTTTCAATGGAGTAGCAGTAAGAAGGTTACTGTGAAGATGGATTCGAAAGGTAACTTCTCGAAATCCGCCTCTCACTATACAGCAGGTATGCCGCTCAAAAATTGCAGATTAAGAGTCATCTCCCCTACCGGTTCTACGAAGTTCAGCGGAAAATTAAGCACCAACTATCCGTCCAGCTTTTCTTTTAGCAATCTTGTAGCAGGTAAGTGGACCGATCGATTCAATCTGAGGACGAATCGTTTTAGTAAAACGAAAATCAGTTGTAAGCTATCTACAAGTCCGGAGCTTCCGAATACCGACGTCACCCTTGAGCTCGAGTACAGTACCACCTGATCTTGCTTGACTCTCTCATCGTCGCAATCGAGGGGAGGGGGCGGCTTTGATCAAACTGATCTTGTCGGCAATCGCTCTCTAGATCTGAAAGCAGTCTTCTGCCGCAACCTTGTGGCTTGACCATTCTAAACAACCGGCCGGTTACTACGTAATCGGCCTGACGTCCTCCCCAGAAACTGGTCAATTCCATTACGAGAAAATCTGAACATGGCAGCAGGTAGAATGGACCGATGTACCTGGAGAAAACGTAAGTGCTCTGCCTCTTGAGACCTCTCAGATTTGGGTGCCCTGGCATATCTTCGGATCTGGAACAAGAACTATACCCATATCGAAGTCGAGGATGTCTTTGGAGTTCGCTTGCTCGAGGAGAATTCGCTCCTCAAACTGCCTGACATCTCAAAGCTGATTCCAGTGTCTATGCTCGAAGACTTCGATTTGAAAGAAGAGGCAACTCAACTACAGAGATTTCTCAAGCAGGCACAACTTCAGCACACAAGAGCATATGCACTGCAAGTGGACGTTGGTGACTTAACTCTGGCCCCGACCATCAGCATTGACGACGCGCTTAGGGCAGCCACTGGCACCACGGGCGAGGAAATCTACAGATTTGTCGAGGAGCAACTAGCATCCCTTGTGGAGCTTGAGATTCCGCATCAAAAGCGTCTTCGGAGTGCCGGATTCGAACCGGTTTCTTAGCAAGAATCATCTTCCGAACATCTGGGTTATGCAGACGGAATTCTTCGAGCATATTCCGAGCGATTCCGAGGATCAGACAGGCAGCAGAAGGATGAACCATGCGCTCTGCTGAAAAATCCTGGTTTGCAAAACGAGATCTTCGGTACGACCGTCGAGCCCCATCAGCAGGGTCTCGACGGCCATCTGCGGATGGGGCTTCGCGAGCTGCTCTCGAAATTCGCCATCACGGCTCGATGGAGCCGCGCCTCGGCTGTGGAATCGTAGTCGAACGGACCGTAGGCTTCTGTGGCGGCCCCGGGCGGCTACGCTCCCGCCATCAAGCGATCACTTGATGGCAAGATTCAAGTCTTCGACGTGAAGACCACCGAGCAAGACCGCTCACTGCTGTTACGATTTGTGCTTGAGATGAATAACTCAGTGTCGCGCCAGCTTACGAAAGAAACTCGACCTTGCCATCGAGGCCCATCAACAGAGTCTCGACCTCGAGTAGCGGATGACGGTTGATTGCATATTCCGAGGGAATCCGACCACCTGTTCCGACGGAAGGCGACCACTCGTTCCGACGCAAAGCGACCACCGATTCCGATCTGAAGGCGACCACTTTGTGGTCGCCTGTCGGAAGGGTGGTCGGCTTGGATCGGAA
>JAJCXQ010000854.1 GCA_029263355.1 Acidobacteriota bacterium
CGTGAGGTCGAGGTGGTGGACTGGCCGGCGTCACGGTTGGTGCTGCTAGCAGGGCTCGACGCAGGGGACAAGGTGGTGCTCGCCCCGCGGCAGGCGACCGCCGGGGTGCCGGTACGACCTCTCGAGGTCGTACCGGCCGCGAACTGATGCGACGCTTCGAGATCAGGGTGGCGCTGCGCTACCTGCGCTCGAGCGGTTTGCAGACCCTGCTGATCCTCGCCGGGGTGGCGATCGGCATCGTCGCTTACACCTTCATGGCGGCGCTGATCAACGGCCTCGCGGTACGGCTGACCGACGACGTGATCGGCAGCATCGCCCATGTGATCCTCGAGCCTCGCGAGCGTCTGCCCCAGCTGCTCGACGCGCCGGACGGTGGCTCAGCCCTGGTCGCCATCCAGCGCAGCAACGAGAAACGAGCCAAAATTGAAGGTTGGCGGCCTTTGGTGGAGCGGCTCGAGAGACTGCCCGAGATCACCGCGATCTCGCCGCAAGTGATCGGCAACGGCTTCTTCCAGCGCGGCGAGAAAGTGCTGCCGGTGGGTATCACCGGCGTCGAACCGGCACGGCTATCGGCGATCATCGACTTCGAAGATGGATTGGTGCGCGGCAACGTCCGCTTGGGGTCGGGTGACGTCCTGATCGGCATCCGACTGGCCGAGAAACTCGGCGTCACCACCGGTCAACGAGCGCGCCTGCGCAGCGAGCGCGGACGCGAGCGGACGTTGACGGTGCGCGGCATCTTCGACATCGGCAGCGCCAACGCCAACGAACGCCTGGCTTTTCTCGATCTGCGCACCGCCCAAACCCTGCTCGAGCTCGACGGTGCGGTGACTCAGATCGCCATGAAAGTGAGCGACATCTATGCCGCCCCCCGCCTCGCCGAACGCCTGGCGGGGGACACCGGTCTCGAGGCGAAAGACTGGATCGCCGAGAACGAGCGCCTCAAGGGCGCCTTGCGAGCGCAAGGCACCACCGGCGATCTGATCAAAGTCTTCAGTCTACTGACCATTCTGATCGGAGTGGCGAGCGTGCTGCTGCTGGCGGCGGTGCGGCGACGAGGGGAAATTGGCATCATGCGTTCGATGGGGGTCAGTCAGGGCTCGATCCGACGCATCTTCCAGCTCCAGGGGTTCTTCATCGGCCTTTTCGGCTCCTCTCTCGGCGCCCTCGGTGGCTGGCTCTTCTGCCGCCTGCTGCTGGAGCTCACGGTGCAACCGGACGGCAGCACAGCGCTACCCGTCGACCCGGCGTTGGGGGAGTATTCGACCGCCATCGCCCTGGCCACCGCCTGCGCCACCTTCGCCGCGATCCTGCCCGCTCGTGCCGCTGCTAGGATCGACCCAGTGGAGGCGATCCATCATGACTAACGGCGCGACGGAGTCCCTGGTCACGGTCCGCGATTTGGTGAAAACCTACCACAGCGACGAGATCGAAACCCGGGTGCTCAAGGGCCTCGACCTCGAGCTCGAAGGCGGCGGCTTCGTGGCGTTGATGGGACCCTCGGGCAGCGGCAAGAGCACCCTGCTGACCATTCTCGGCACGCTGTTGCGACCGACCTCGGGATCGCTCCGCATCGCGGGTGAAGAGATCGTCGACATGCCCGAGAAGAACCTCACCGCATTCCGCAACCGAACCCTCGGGTTCGTCTTTCAATTCCACCATTTGCTGCCGGATTTCACCGCTCTCGAAAACGTGCTGTTTCCGGCCTGGGTCGCAAAGGGTGGCGAAACCCGGGCGGCGCGAGCCCACGCCGAGGAACTGCTGGCCCGGGTTGGGCTCAGTGACCGCGCTCGCTACTTGTCGACCCGCCTGTCGGGCGGCCAGAAGCAGCGGGTGGCGATGGCCCGCGCGCTGGTCAATCGCCCCCAATTGGTGCTCGCTGACGAGCCCACCGGCAATCTCGATCGTGACGCCTCGATGCGCCTGATCGATCTCATGCGCGAGGTCTCCCACGAAGAGCACACCTGCTTTCTGATCAGCACCCACGACGCCGACATCGCCGCTCGCTGCGACCGCACCATCCACATCGTCGACGGCCGTATCGCCAACGTCTGACGTTCTCCGCACTTCCCCCGACTCCGTGATCCTTTCATCAACGACGGTTTCCAGTCCCATTTGGCACCCGCGGCAACGCATCTCGCCGCGTGGCTCCCGACCTGCTAGTGTCCTGTTTGATTAGAACCTTCCGAATATTCTCGAGGATTTCTTGTGGCTGACAAGGCTTGCCGACGCAGGAATAGTGGGGCTCTTTAGAGGAGGCGTAACGCCGTCAGACGCAAGAAAGATCGAGAATAGCGGAAGGGATTAGTCAAACAGGGCACTAGCTCAGCCGTGTTGCCGCGGGGTCGTTTTTCAGGATCGTCGACAATCGTCGGCCCACTTTTCTCATCATGAACCGGGTCAACCCCAATGATCCGGAATTCGGCAGGGACACGACCAACAGATACCCGGGGCCGAGATCGTCAACCAGTCGGACCCCCGAGTCCGTTTCGAGGGTCAGTCGCATCGGACCGGTCCCGTCGCGGGATCCACCCATAGCCTGCCAAGCGAGCCGGCTGAGGCTCGTCAGCTCACGGGACGTGTCGGGGGCCAGGGCCTCGGGACTCATCAAACCGCTCACTGCGACGAGACGCCCCTTGTCATCCAAGACGCAAGCGAATTGGTAGTCCAGGAAACCGAGTGCATCAAGCTCCGTTGCTACCTGTTGGCGTAGAGCAAGATGGGCCCTATCCGAAGGTTCTTCTTCGGGCGTAGGCTCGACCGCGCCCAATGTGGCCTGCACGGTCTCTATCAGCAGAGCGGCGGTAAACGGCTTCTCGATGATACCGGCAGCGTCACACTCATCTGCCCGGCGGCGAACGTCGTCATCGACATCGCCGGAAATCAGCAGCACAGGCACGCTGTCGAGCAGCGGATTGCTGCGTAGGGACTGACAGACCTCAAAGCCGCTGATGTCGGGAAGAACAAGATCGCAGATCACAAGATCAGGCAAATACTTCTCGACGGTCCGCAAAGCCGTTATCGCATCCATCTCCCACACCACATCGAAGCCTTGACTACCGAGCATTCGCTCAATCGCCACACAGGCACTGACGCTATCATCGATCACAAACACCTTGGACAAGATACGATCCTCCAAAAGACCCACCGCGACAACACCTTTGACCGGGCAAGGTCCAGTCTGTCACAGCTACCTGCCGTGGCCCGTGTTTCGAGAGCCCCCGCTACCGTCGCAAATGCCTGAACTTGACGACTTGGGTATCGAAAGCTTCCGTCTTGATCGCGTGGGCCAGCAGACGCTTTCGATCTGCCTGCTGAATCGATCGCGGGTAGGTGCCGACTCTCCAGCGCGGTTCCTGGTCGAAATGACTCATGAGTGGGTCGCCACTATCGAGCTCCACCAACAAACGTCGGAAGGCAGGAGGGCCGTCCAGCCCGCCGAACACCGCGTGCACAATCTGACCATGATCTAGAATGACAAAAATCAGCCCCGGGTGGTCGCCAGATCGAAGATTGACTCGGCCGCTCTGCAGGCCATGAGTGAGCTCCTCCATCAGCGACGCGAATCCGCTACGGTCGAGCATTCTAGGTGTGGGATCGGATATTGAGGAAGTCTCCGTGGTGTCTGGGGCAGGCTCAGAATTCGAGTCACGCCGCCGCAGGAACCTGGCCAACTGTGCTCCCAGTGTTCGATTGTCGGGATCCTCGAGCACGAGATCGAAGCGCCGGACATCCGTCGCACTGTCGGCGGTGACCCCGAAAACGAGGATCAAGGGAATGTCACGAAGAGCCGGATCCTGCTTGACGGTAGAGCAGAACTCAGTAGGAGTCATGCCGTCGATGCTCTCTGACCGGATCAGGATCAACTCCGGGCGCTGCCATTCCAGCGTCGTCAAGGCATATAGGTAGCTCTCCGCTACAGAGCATTGCAGCCCCCAAAGGCGAAGTCGCCTCTCGACCTGCTGCGCCCGCTCCGCGTCTGTATCGATCATCAACAGCTTGGTCAACCTTCTGCTCCTTCTGCTGCCTGTGAACTCTCCTCTGCTGGCGCCATCGGCTACCAACGAGGTTTGACTCGACAACCGGCCCACATCGCACCGGGGTCGAATCAGTATCGTACCGAGCCAACATTCCCTCCAACATTACGCTCTGGGCGACCCGGCACTAGACACCTGCCTCTAAGGAGTCTGTAGATAGCCTTGGCCTGATATGTATGACCGAGAATATCTAAAAAAGCCTACAAGGAGGCCCTCTCCTGTGCAGACAGAGAAGAACACCACACCAACCTCGACACCATGGGCAGACAGAACACAACTAGAAGTGGACCAGTACAGAATCGACTCGAAGCGAGCATCATGATATTCTTAATATAAGCTGTAACATCTCATCGCCATCATCGCCATCGCTTGCCCGCAGAAACGTGACTAAATGCGGCAGAAAAGCCATCAGTCACTCCCGCCAGAGTTCTGCCGCCAGACGATTCCTACACTGCTTCCAAAAGCCTTCAGTCCCGCCGGAGGACTTGTTGAAGGAAAATTCCTACACAACTCAAAAACAACCCTATTGCTGGCAAGGCCAATGCCAGCACACACAGAGGAGTCGACGATGAAACCAAACAACTCGGACCCGAAGAGCGCAGCATCGGTGTCGACCGTGCTTCGCATCGGACTGGGCATCGTCTTCATAGTTTTCGGGACGTGGAAAGCCACAACGCCCGTCGCATGGGTTATTTTCCTACCAAACTGGGTGTCGAACGCGGTCGAGAATATCGAGGCATTCAACGCTCTTGGTGCACTTCGTATGATGGGTTTTGTCGAAGCTGTCTTGGGCCTTCAGATACTCCTAGGACTCTTCACCAAAGCCACCGCGGCAATTTGTACAGTGATGTTGGCTGGAATCATCTTCCATGTTGGATTCGACCAAGTAGGTGTCCGTGATGCTGGGCTCCTCTTCGCTGCGCTGGCCTTGAGCATCGCTGGCGGCGGCCCCTGGTCACTAGATCACTGGTTGAGCTCTGAAACAGAGACGGAGAGTCTGCTATGACAACGAAAAAGAAAATTGTTTCAATTGGCTGGCTAGCAGCGGTGATCGTAGCGGCTTTCGTCTTCTACGGGACGACCGTCCGCAACAATCCTGGTACTTCGAGTATCTCGGCAACCG
>JAJCXQ010000855.1 GCA_029263355.1 Acidobacteriota bacterium
TAGTAGGTGCGCCATCCACTGGCGGAACGTCGCCGGGTCGCGCCCCGCCGGGCAACTCTCGGCTCAGCGATGCACCACCGTGACGAACCTCGGCTGGCAACATCTCGGGGGTGAGATCTACGCCGCGATGCATAACCACCGCCTCTTCGATCACGTTCTCGAGCTCGCGAACGTTACCCGGCCAAGGATAGTTGGCGAGAATTGCTGCGGTTGCCGGCGCCAGGCGTGTGAAGTCCCGCTGGTGGCGCTGGGCGGCCAGGGTCATAAACGTTTCCGCAAGCAACGTTATGTCGCCCTGCCGTCGCCGCAAGGGCGGCAAGGTCAGGCTCACGACCCGCAGTCGATAATAGAGATCTTCCCGCAGTTTCCGCTTGGTGATCTGCTCGCGAGGATCGATGTTGGTGGCGGCCAACACTCTCACGTCGACGCGCCGCGCCTTACGCGACCCAACCCGCTGTACCACGTGATCCTGGAGGAAACGCAAGAGCTTGACCTGAACGTCGAAGCTCATCTCGCCGATTTCATCGAGAAATAGCGTGCCACCGTCAGCCTGCTCACAAAAACCGAGATGGGCTTGATCAGCGCCGGTAAAGGCGCCCCGCTCATGGCCGAACAGCTCGCTCTCGATCAGATCGTGGGGAATTGCCGCCGCGTTGACAGGTACAAACGGTTGATCGCGACGCGGGCTCGCGCGATGGATCGCTCGCGCCACCAGCTCCTTGCCGGTCCCGGTCTCACCGAGGATCAGGGCCGAGACATCAGCCGGCGCTACATTCTCGATCAGATGATAAAGCTTCAGCATCGCCGGGCTGTTGCCGACCAGACCATAAAACGGCGCTTTACGTTCGGTGGGTTCACGACGGGATCGACGCGCCAGGTTACCGACCTCCAAGGCGGTTCGGATCGCTTCCTTCAACCGACCAAAATCGAGCGGCTTGGTGATGTAGTCCGCGGCGCCATGCTTCATGCAGCGTACCGCCGCCTCGACCGAGGTGCTGCGGGTGATCATGATCACTGACACGTCCGGCAAACGAGCCTTGAGCTCAGCGACCAGCCGCGAACCGTCGGCATCCCCCAACATCACATCCAACAACATGACGTCGGGAGTCTCGCGATCCAGGAACCGCCATAACTCGGCAGCACTACCGACGCTGCGGCTGGCATGCCCCCACCGGCGGACATGCAATGCGATGATCGCTGCCAAGTCCGGATCGTCGTCGATCGTCAAGATCAGGGGGCGGTCATGCGCTTCGTTCGTCACTCAGTCGACCTCTTCCGACATCGTTCAGCCGCTTGCGGACTGTACCACCTAGCCAGACCTAACTGCACGCTCAACCGCCTCGGCCAGCCGATCGAGCAGTGGTCCAGCGGTTTTCGCATCGCGCTGGAATCCCGCCTCTTCGAGAGCCTCGGCCACATCATAGATCTCGCTGAGTCCATAGGTGCCGGTGGTCCCGACCAATTTGTGGGTAACAGCATTGAAGTCGGTCCAATCCGCCGACGCCAGCGCAGTTTGCAGACTTGTTACCTTGGCCGGCAATCCTCGCACGAAGCTGCGTACTAAATCCGCGAGCTCCGGGTCTTCGGCAACCTCCCCGCCGTCACCAGACTCAACGCCCCCTGCCCCAGCCGTCGGCGCTGACCGCGGCAACATTTTGGTCAACGTTCCATGTAGCTCCTTGAAGTCGATGGGTTTGACCAGATAGCTGTCGCAGCCCGCCGCCAAGCATTTTTCCCGGTCACCGAACATCGCCGCCGCCGTCAACGCCAAGATCGGACTCGAACAGCCGAGGCGGCGAAGCTTCATCGTCGCCTGCAGGCCGTCCATTTCCGGCATCTGCCAATCCATCAAGATCACGTCGAAGCGATGCCGACACGCCTTCTCGACCGCCTCGCTGCCGTTGGTCGCGACCTCACAACTGAGTCCCCACCGCGTCAGGATACGCTGACACAGCAAACGCAGCGACTCCGAGTCGTCGGCGATCAAAATCGAACCAGCGATCGGGTTCAGCTCAAACAAGGTTGACGCGCCAGGTAACCGCTGAAATTCTTTGACCCGATGCGCCCAAGCCTCACAGTCCGTGACCGGCAGGCTGACCGAAAACGCGGATCCGTGTCCTTTTCGGCTCATCACCGTGACCTCACCCCCCATCAATTCCGCCAACTGACGGGTAATCGAGAGCCCCAAGCCAAACCCTGAAGGTCGCTGGGCCGACGTGTCGAACTGGGTGAAACGTCGAAACAACTGGTGTTGATCTTCTTCACTGATGCCAACACCGGTGTCGACAACGATAAACGTCAACGTCGCGTGGTCGCGCTCGGCGGCTGGTAGCGCCGAGTTTTTGTCCGCCACTGTGTTGCTCTCGACGATCAGACTCACGCTGCCGTGATCCGTGTATTTGATCGCATTACTGAGTAGATTCGACAGGATCTGTCGTAAACGGACAGGGTCGACCGAAAAACGCCACGGCAACCAGGCCTCGGTTTTGATCTCGAACGTCAGACCACGCTCTCTCACTTGCGGCTCGAATGCCGAGCTCAAGTAGGCCAGTAGCTCCGCCAATTCGCAGGACTTGACGTCGAGCTCAAGACGACCGGCCTCGATCCGGCTGACGTCGAGCAGATCGCTCAACAGCTGATTGAGATGGCCACCGCTGTTACGGATGGTGCGCAGATAAACCTCGGCTTCATCAGCCGTCTTTTGATGGTCCCACAGCAGCTCGACGTAACCCAGCACCGCAGCCAATGGCGTACGGATCTCGTGACTGAGGTTGGCCAGAAATTGGGTCTTGGCCTGATTGGCTGCATCGGCAGCTTCTTTCGCTTGTTGCAACTCGTTCGTTCGCTCATCGACCCGCTCTTCGAGCGCCTCGAACGAGTCTTCGAGCTGTTCCGCCATCAAATTGAACGAGTGCGCCAGTTCGCCAAGCTCGTCGGCTCCCTCAACCGCCACCCGTTGCTGGAGATCGCCGCCGGCGAGCGCCCGAGATGCTGAGTTCAGCTGCCTGATGGGGCGAGCGATCCAGCGGGAGGTCCACAGACCGAGAAGAGCTGCGAGCCCGAGCGCCAACAGGCAGAGGACGATGGTCCGGTGTTGGTTGGCCACGATCGGCCCCATGTAGTCGGACTCCGGGACCACGGTCACCACCAGCCAGTCGAGCCCACGACCATCCGAGATCGTCGTCACCTGAACGAACTGACGCTCTCCCAAAAGGTCAAACTCGAGCTGATGATCACCCTCGATTGCCGCCAAGTCACCGAATTGCTCAAGCAGGAACCACGTCGTCCCGCCGATCAGCGGCTCAGCCGATGCGGCGGCCGGCAGTCGATCTGGACCGAGGCCGCTGGAGCCGGCGATCAAGATCGGCTCTGCAGTCGACGATGCAACCATCTGCCCCGACCGCTCGAGAATAAATGTCTCCCCAGACTTGCCGATCTCGAGCTCACGCAGGAAGGCGCTAATGCCAGCCAAGCGGATATCGACGGCGAGGACTCCCAGCAACTCACCTTCCTCACCATAAACCGGTCGACTCGCCGCCATCCCCAGAGCCTTGCCCGTAAACATCGGATAGACATCGCTCCACACTGGGCCTCGCGCTGCTTCTGCGGCCATGAACCAGGGGCGCTCGCGAGCGTCGAATCCAGGATCGGCCTTGAGCTGTTGCAGGCGTTCACCGTTCGGCCCGGCCTGAAACTCGTAACGCGTTCCGCTAACAATCCCGCGTTCGGGATCAACATCGGTGGTGTCAACGGTTCTGGTGCCGTCCGGGTAGCGGCCTGCTCCCGCTGAACCACCCAGCCTGGATCCGAAGAAAATGAAACCGGCGTGTGGAAATTGATCAAACTGATTACAGAAGTGTCGCCCCAGAGCCTCCGGATCCTCGAGGTCCAGCTGTCCGAGTGCGATGGCATCGGCGTTCAGCTCGTTGATCAGGTGAGGCACTTCGAGGTAGGTCTCGACGTATTCCCGAATATGGACCGAGAGCTCGTCCCGGAGACTTCTCGTGACTTCGCCAACGGCCTGCCGCCCATTGCGAATCGACAGCCAACCGGTCCATCCCACCGCCGCGACGAGCTGCAGCACGAACGGCACCACCAGCACCCACCGTAGGGACTTTTTTGTCCCCCGCTGGGGTGGTTCTCGGACGATAGGGTCTTTGGACCGGGCTCTAGAAACAGAATCGCTGGCAGACGGAGGGGGCAATAGCGAGCTCATGGTGGAGTGTCCTCTGCCGATGATACCTCCCCATTCCCAGGCTGTTACAAGTATTCGATCAGGCCGTCGTAACCATGAATCACCGGCACAGCACATTCCAGTTGGTCGAGAACTTTGCGGGTGAGATTGAGCTTGTCGCGCAGAAAATCGTCGCTGTGATTCGGATCGTGGTGGATCACGATCCAACGCTTGGCCTCGGTGATCTTGGCGAGATAACAGGCATTGGGCACCGAGGAATGTCCATAGCGGACCGTCTGGCGATACTCCTCGGGGGTGTACTGAGCCTCATGCGCCAGGATATCTACCCCCTGTAGAAAGTCGATCATCGGCCCATAGAGTGACAGCAGCTCACGGTCTTGCGGGATGTCCTGCGGCCGGCCCAT
>JAJCXQ010000856.1 GCA_029263355.1 Acidobacteriota bacterium
GGCTGCGGGTGCCTCCCCGAGTCCGCGGTTGCCGATGCCGTAGCGTGGATCGGCAGTGGCTTGGCCTCTCGCCAGCTCTTGTCTCAAGTCACTGCGTCATCGTTGCGTATCTCCGAGCTGGTGAGCTCGGTCAAAAGCTACTCGCACATGGACCAGAATCCGGACAAAGCCCCGGCGGACATCCATCGCGGGCTGGACTCGACCCTCACCATGATGGGGCACAAGCTGAAGCAGAAGAACATCCAACTTCAGCGCGAATATGCTCCTGAGATGCCAAAAGTTTCTGTCCAAGTGAGCGAGATCAACCAAGTATGGACCAACCTGATCGACAACGCGGTTGACGCGGTTTCTCCTGGCGGCAACCTAGAGATTCGAACGGAGCACGACGGTTGTTCAGTCTTCGTCAGATTTATCGACGACGGCAGTGGTATTCCCGATGAGCACCAGGCCCGTATTTTCGATCCGTTCTACACCACCAAGGGGGTTGGCGAGGGGACCGGTCTAGGCCTCGATATCGTGCAGCGCATCATCGTCCAACATGATGGCGAGATCACCCTCGAATCACAGCCTGGACGAACCGCGTTCTCGGTGCGACTACCGGCTAGCTGAGCTCGCTAGATCTCATCCAGCCCTGGCAGGTTTTGCGCTGCATCACGGAGAAAGAAGGCACATACCGGGAGCGCCGGCGTCTCGCCGGCTTCTTCGATCAACAAAGAAGCCACATACCGGGAGCGCCGGCGTCTCGCCGGCTTCTTCGATAGAGCCAAACACTCTATGAGTCGAAGAGTTGTCTCTCGAGCGCGGCTCAAGCGCAGCTCAAGACGCTCGACCAAGTAGCGATCGTTCCTGAACGGGACTGTGTTCGCTTCGACAGGCCAGAGCCGCACCGACGATGCCGGCATCGTTCCTGAGCTCAGCCGGCACCACGGGTACCTCAGTGGTCAGGTAGGGCAAGTATTTGTGGTGCTTCTTGCTGACGCCGCCGCCGAGGATAAAGAGATCGGGATGGAACAGCTGGGCGATGGTGTTCAGTACTTCGTCGAGTCGTTTGGCCCATTGTTTCCAGCTCCACTGTCTTTCGGTTCGGACGCGAGCCGAGGCGCGATGCTCGGCCTTCTTGCCACGGACGACAAGGTGTCCGAGCTCGGTGTTGGGCACAAGGTGATCATCGATAAAGATGGCGCTGCCGATGCCCGTGCCAAGAGTCAACATGATGACCGTTCCCGAGTGATGTCGCCCAGCCCCGAACAGCATTTCAGCCTGGCCGGCGGCATCCGCGTCGTTGGACAGTGAGACTGGGCAGCCGGTCTTGCTCTCGAACAGACGCCGGGCATCAAATCCGATCCAACTTTCATCGATGTTGGCGGCGGTGGCCGTTACCCCGGCTTTGATCACCGCCGGAAATGCACAACCGATCGGTCCCGACCACTCGAAATGGTCAACCAGCCGCGCCAACACGTCAGCGACTGCCTCCGGATCGGCTGGTCTGGGGGTTGGAATCCGGAGCCGAGGAGCTAACAGGGCTCCCTGGTCAACGTCCACCGGAGCGCCTTTGATGCCGCTGCCGCCGATGTCGATGCCCAGCACCTGGGAAGGCTTCGTGCTCTTGGTTGCCATGGATCTTCGGGTCTAGATTCTTATGGCCAATACAGAATGAAGCTCTCCTCAGAGCGTGACGGGATAAAACGTTTCAGTGGGTGAGCAGTATCGTAAACAAAGAGTGCCCTGTTGCCAAATCGAGATAGCAGGTCTTGACCATCTGGCGGTCATTCCGGCGTGAGCTGGTCTCGGCCGCTGCATCGTCCATCTAGGTGGCGGCGGCCGGCCGCGTAGCGGTTTGCAGAGCTACGTCAGCGACCAACAACGAGGACTGGCCGGATTGTTTCAGACTCTAGCCAGCCTCGCTGTAGGCCGCGCAGCTTCGCTAGCCTCAGTATCGGACTAGGCGCCCCAAGCTGTGGTGTCGCCGGATTCGAATCCGTCCTGGAAAATCAGCGGATCCCCGATGCAGCTGCTAGCGCTTTCGAAACGCGCGACGCTGCTTCCTTGCAGAAGGTAGACTTCACCGTCTTCGTCTTCGCCGAAGCCGAAGACACTGCCCGAGAGATCGTCCCACTCAGTGAAGCTCCAGTTACCGGGGGTGTCCTCAGTGCCGAAGAAGACTTTGGCAGTGCAGAAGTCGGCAAAGATGTAGGTGCCGACGAGGGCTTCGATGCAACCGCGATAGCGGAACCCTCCGGTGATCGAGCAGTTGCCCGAGCTGTGGGGGTAAACCATGACGGGGTCGACGAACGTGCCGGAGCATCCCCCAGGGCCTGCGATGTCACCTTCGCGACAATTCCAACCGTAGTTGAGTCCGCCGGCGCTGCTTACCGCCTCGAACGAGACTTCTTCGCGTGAGCCCGCGCCAACGTCGGCGATCAGCAAGTCGCCAGTGTCGCGATCAAAACTCCAGCGATAGGGATTACGAAAGCCAATGCCCCAGATCTCGTCGAGCTCCGGGTCGCCGATGAAGGGGTTGTCCAGTGGGATCGTGTACGGCGGCGTGCAGGTGACGGTATCGCAGGGGTCGATGCGCAGCATCTTGCCGAGAAGATTGGTGGCCGACTGAGACGTTGCACTGCTCGCCCCGCCATCACCCATGCCGATGTAGAGGAATCCGTCCGGCCCGAAGTGGATGTCACCACCGTTGTGATTTCCCGCGGGTTGACCGACGGTCAGGATTTCGACTCCCGACAGCTCATCCGCATCATTGGGGTCGCCGGCTGAGACCTCGAAGCGTTCGATGACGGTTTCCAGGGAGTCGCCGCCGGTGCCGTCTCGGGTGTAATTGACGTAGAAATAGACGTTGGAAGAAAAGTTGGGATGGAAGGCGAGACCGAGCAGGCCACCTTCGAAGAACGTGTCCACCTGAGCCACGATGTTGAGGAACGGTGATGGCAGGAGGCCGGTCCCGGGTTGGTAGATCAGGATGGTGCCATCGCGTTCGACGATGAACAACCGGTTGGTCCCATCGTTGGCATGGCGCACCGCGAGGGGGGTCGAGACGGAAACCCCGAGTGATGTCAGCACGAGATCAGCGGGCGGTTGGGCGGTCAGCGGAAGTGTCGACAGAGCGAAGAGGCATACGATCAAGAAGGTCCGGGCGAGACTTGCCACGTCACATTCCTCCAGGTTTGGTTTTTCAGGTCGAGATTGAGCAGGTAGCGAATAGATAGATGGCTATATCTAAGCGTATCACCCCCATTAGAAAAAGACAGTCTTTCGAAAAAGATCGGTCTTGCGATGGAGGCAGTCCCTCATTACGTAACGCGACGGAACGATTTGTCGTCCGCAATCCGAACTTGGCTTTTTCTAAGATGGGCTCTCAACCGGCGGCCGGGCCGGTCTTGGACAGATCGAAATAACTTTCAAGTGTTCGGATGTTGGGAACTGAATTCTGCCGACTATCGGCCGCGCACAGGCCCGGTCGAGGCACGTACCATCAACTGAGGTTCAACGGTGACAGAAGCAGGGTAAGAGCTCTGGCCCGCTAGCCGTTGCAGAAGAATTTCGCCAGCGTTGACCCCCATCTCGCGCAGTGGTTGACGTACTGTGGTGAGGCTCGGGTTGTGGAATGCGGCACTTTGGATATCGTCGAAGCCGACGACCGAGACATCTTCTGGGATTCTGAGGCCGGCATCTAGAAAGGCACGTATGGCGCCGATTGCGGAGATGTCATTGAACGCAAAGAGGGCTGTGAACTCAGGCCTCTTGCCGTGACGCGAGGTTTTGCTACCGCGTCCTACAGAGCCGTTGGCGAGCAATTTCTGGCCATAGGAGTAGCCTTCCTGGTAACCCTCGGCGGGGGAGAAGACTGCGCCATAACGACTGCCAACGAGCTGTAGAGCGAGCTCGCTGCGCATCTCGATCCCCAGGGACTCCGTGGTTCTCTCGATGGTGCGCCAACGTTCGTCGGCGTCGATGTTGCCGGTTGCGCCGCGAAAGAACGCGATCCGCTCGTGGCCGAGCTCCACCAGATGGGACAAAGCCTGGGAGACGGCTTTCTCATGGTCGATAACGACGTTGGTAACACCTTTGAGCTGTCGGTGGCCGGAGACTGCGATCGTTGGTAGCCGCGGTGGGGTCTCGATCTGGGCGGCGACCAGGATGAAGCCCTCGACGGAACGATCCTCGAGTTGGTTCAAGTATTCCACCAGCAGGTCAGGCTTGGATCGGTGACTGGCGATGAGGTAGAAGTAGCCAGCCTCGATCAGGTGGTCTTCGATTCCACTCATCACCCCGGCTGCGTACCCTTCACTGATCTCCGGAACCAGAACACCGACCGAGAAGCTACGCTTGCCGCGCAGCGAGCGGGCCAAGTAGTTGGGGCGGTAGTTCAACTGCTGGGCGGCTGCGAAGACGCGCTTTTTGGTTTCTTCCGGGATCGAGTCGGCGACCGGAGATCGGTTGAGAACCACGGACACCGTCGCTGGAGAAAGATTCAGGTGTTCTGCCACCGCCTTTAGGGTAACCCGAGCCTTCGGTGCAGACCGTGGGTCGCCCGCGGCGTTTTCCGTCGCGTTCTTGTCTTTGTGCTTGCTGGGAGCCATGGGCCGTAGTGTCCCATGGTGTCCTCTTCGATTCAAGCCAATGAATCGCTAAGAGACAGCGAAAGCCCAGTTAGTTAATCCG
>JAJCXQ010000857.1 GCA_029263355.1 Acidobacteriota bacterium
ATTCGATGCATGCCGATCGGACTGCCCGGCGGCAATGGCGCGGGCGGCTGCCAAGTCTCATTCGTACTCTCGCTGCGTGCCAGGAAACGGTTGATGTCCCCCGCCAAGGCCAGATCGTAAACCGAGACCTCGTCGAGCGCGGCGTCGCTGGCGGGCAGGCTGCGCCGTACCCGACGCAGAGCCAGCTCGATATGGGCGCGGATCTGCGGTCGCACATCGGGACGTGAGGCCAGCTCGAGCCAGCGATCGACTACCACCCGGCGCACGGCATGACGCAACTCTTCGTGACGCAGCTCGACATGATCGGCCTCGTCGCCTGCTGGGCTTTCAAATGCCTGCTGCCGGAGCGCGTCCAAAACCTCCGCCAGACTCGGCATTGATGCGTCCCGACGATGGAAGTCGATCACGCGACCGAGCCGTTCGGGCTGCATCAGGGCAGCGACCACCTGATCGGCGGCGGTTGAAGCCGCTCCCAGGGCGTCGAAGGCGGGCTCGACGCTGGACGCGAACATCTCACGGTTGCGCTCGGACTCGAAGGGGCGTGGGGCCAAGAGCGCCAACACAGACTCGGGCAGATCGAGGTTCGCGGGGGTCAAGATGCCGAGCAGCGTCGCCAACGCTTGGCGTTGGCGATCTCCGGAGACGACGCGAGTCACCATCTGTCCATCGCCGCGCAACGCATAGTTGTACTCCATGCCGCCCAACACCTTGGCGGCAGCATCGAGCTGGTAACGATGATGGAAGTAGACCGTGGCCAACACCTCTTGTAGCTCGGCCATGGGTCTGCCGAGGGCGACGTTGTGCTCGCCGAATTGATCGAGGGCGATCCGTCGCACTGCCAATGTCTCCACCAGTTCGACAACGGGATCGCTGCCGTTGTCCCACAGACTCGCTCGCGGCTCCGCGGCTCCTTCGGGACGGGCATCTTCGTCGGTGACGAAAACCAGGCCGGCATCCAACCCGGCCTGAACGATGGTCGCCAGATGCTCACCTTCCTCGACGCCAGAGGCGGGCTGGCTATAGCCATAGCGGATGGTGTGGGCGTCCCAAGTGCCGATACCTACCCCGTAGGCGCGGGAAAAATCGAGCTCCCCGTCGTCGTCGACGGTAACCCATGGCGCCGGATAATCCATCACCGACGCCCGGCCGTCATAAGTCGAGGCCGCGAAGTTGTGGGCGATCCCCAAGGTGTGACCCACTTCGTGGGCCGCTAGTTGACGGATGCGCGCCAACGCCAGCTCAACGGGATCGTCGGAATCCCCTGAACCGGTCTTGACAGTGCCGGCCAGTCCCTCGAACAGCAGCCGGTCTTGACGCACCCGCAGCGAGCCCAGATTGACGTGCCCCTTGAGGATCTCACCGGTGCGCGGATCGATCACGCCGCTACCGTAGGACCAGCCACGGGTCGAGCGGTGGACCCATTGGATCGCGTTGTAACGCACGTCGAGGGGATGGGCGTCGGGGGGTAACAGCTCGACCCGGTAGGCGTCGATGAAACCGGCCTCGGTGAAGGCTTTGGCCCACCAACTGGCGCCTTCGATCAGCGCGCTGCGCACCGGCTCGGGTACCCCCGGATCAACATAATAGACAATCGGCTCGGTGACGGCTGAGCGCTCCGCCGCGGGATCAACCTTGGTCAGGCGATGGCGCTGGATCCACTGCCGACGGACCGGCTCGTCGAGCTCGGCGCCATAGTCCAAGAAGCTGACCGCGAGCATACCCACCCGGGGATCAACCCGTCGCGGCTGATAACCATCGTCCGGCAGCCGGATCAGAGAATGATGGGTCACCAGGGTAATCGCCTCCGGAGTCGGCGCGGTCGACTTCACGTGCTCCCCGGGCTCGGAGCCGGCGAAGGTCAGCAGCGCTTCGAGCTCGATGTTGTCGGGAAACGCCAAACACGCCGCCAGGTCAATGGCGCTGCGCTGGGAGTCGAGGGCGAACACCCCTTGTTCGGACTCCTTCAACGTGCCGATGACCCCATGGGCATCGCGGAGCAAGAAGGAGGTGAAGTCGACCAACGACCGGCCGTCCGCGTCGAGGGCGACGATGTCACCGGCCCACAACACCGAAGTGGCGAACGACTCGCGAGTGGCAAGCTGCTCTGCCGGATCTTCGGTCAGAGCTCGGAAGCGGGTGTTGATCTCCTCGAGCAGCACCCGTGGGCCGAGGCGTCGGATTGCCAACAGCTTGGAGTCACTGATCTGCCCACGATCGAGCCCCACCGGATTCGAGCCCAGCCCGGTCAACAAGCCTTCGACGTAGATCAGACGTACCGCTTCACCACCCTCGCCGATGGGCGGCGGCACCTCGAGCCAAATCTTGCCAGCTCGCTCGTCGGCATAGAAGTTCAAGAAACCCTCGCGGGCGGTCATGCCGCGGGTCCTGGTGGCGAGATCGGGCAAGGCCTCGTCAAGCTCCGGCGCTGAGTCTGCCGTCGGCTCGGGCTTTGGCTTCTTACGAGCCTCGGCGGGAGTCGCGGTGGCTGGGGCCATAGACGCCAAGGCCCAGACGCCGAGGGTCAGCATCAACAATCGGCTGGAAACAGCCTGTGCGGGACGGTCGAGCTCCATACCCTGTCCTCCAATCGGTAGCTCACTCGGGGATCGAGCGGCGCGAAAGTCTACCAGCCATGCCAAGTGCCACAATCGCCGCCTGCGGTACAATCTTTGGCGATCCGTCCCTCTTCCCCATTCTTCGACATCAACATCACGCGCCACCCCTGCGATCGGTGTGACGCTTCTTACTGTAGCCCCGGAGACTCCGCCTTGAACATTCGCCGCCTCTTTTCGCTCTTTCCCCTTTTCGCCATCGCCCTGGCCCTGCCTGTCGCCGCTCAGGAGGCCACTCCAGAAGCTGAAACCTTCGACGAGCCGACCGAAGCTTACGTGGTGCCGGCGACTCACCGCTCGGCCCGCGCCACCATGCGCACCTTTCTCGAATCTTTCGACGCTAGCAAGGCGGCTCCGGAAATCAACCCCCTCGATATCGCCGCTGGCTGCCTGGATCTCTCCGGAATCAGCCAGACGCTGCGCGTGCGTCAGGGGCGCGAGCTGGCGTTGCAGCTCAAAGAAGTTCTCGACAAGACCGAGCTGATCGATATCCTGTCTCTGTCGGACGACCCGCAAGCTCCACCCTATGAGCTCACGGTCTACGACGCCGGCCAGGTGCGCATCGCCCCCGACGCGAACGGCGAATGGCTGTTCGACCCTTCCACCGTGCAGGCTTTGCCGATCCTTCTGGCGCGGGTACGCGACCTGGCGACGATTGCGGGGGTCACCGAGGTCGTGGTACTGACACCAGCGATGTGGCTGCGGTCCAAGATGCCGCCGTCGATGCTCGAAGTGGGCTTTCTGCTGCAGCATTGGCAATGGCTGGCCCTGCTGGTGATGTTGATCGTCGGCTTCCTGATCGATCGCATCGTGGCGACCATCTGCCGGAGCGCGGTCGCCAACTACCTGCGCAAACATCTCGAAGAGGTGGACACGGAGCGGCTGAAACGCGCCATGCGTCCGGTCGGTTTGGTTGCAGGGGGCTTGTTCTGCTGGGCCGCCATCTACTGGCTAGGGCTGCCGACCCGGGTTCTGGCCACGCTGCTCGTCGCCGTCCACTTCACCATCGCCACGGCGTTCGTGTGGGCCTCCTACCGATTGGTCGACATCGCCGCAGCCATCCTCGAAGTCCGCGCCGCAGGCACCGGTAACAAGTTCGACGACCTGATGGTGCCGCTGGTGCGCAAAAGCTCAAAAGTCATCGTCACCGTCTTCGGTCTAGTGTTCATCGCCGACACTCTAGATCTGCCAATCCGCAGCATCCTGGCCGGCCTCGGTATCGGTGGACTCGCCGTCGCCCTCGCTGCACAAGATTTGGTCAAGAATCTCTTCGGATCCCTGTTGGTGATCATGGATCGGCCGTTTTCGGTCGGCGACTACGTCAACATCGGCAGCGTCAATGGCACCATCGAAGAGCTCGGCTTTCGCAGCACCCGTCTGCGCACCCCCGAGAATTCCCTCGTCACCCTACCCAACTCCCACCTCATCACTTCCGCGGTCGACAACCTCGGCGAGCGTCCCTACCGCCGCTGGAAAACCACCCTCAGCCTGACGTATGACACCCCGGTCGCCAAAATCGAAGCCTTCTGCGAAGGCATCCGCGAGCTCATTCAGGGCAATCCCGCCGTCCGTCAATCCGGGTACTACGTCGTCTTCAACCAGTTCTCGGCGTCGTCCCTCGACGTCCTACTCCAGCTGCACTTCGACGTCCCAGGCTTCGCCGAAGAGCTCGAGGCCAAACAGAGTCTCGGTTTCGCCATCCTGCATCTCGCCGAAGAGCTCGGCGTCGAGTTCGCCTTCCCGACACAGACTGTTCATTTGCAGCGTTCCGAGG
>JAJCXQ010000858.1 GCA_029263355.1 Acidobacteriota bacterium
GCCGCCATCGCCGCGCCGGCTAGCATCGCCGCGCCGACGCCACCGAGAGCACCCGCGTAATAACTGCCGGCGACGGCGGCGAAAGCGCCGGTCAGCATCAGACCTTCGAGGGCGATGTTGAAGATTCCGGCCCGTTCGCAGATCAGGCCGCCGAGAGCGGCGAGCAGGAGCGGGGTGGCGAAGCGTAGGGTCGAGCTCAACAGCGCAACGTCAAAAACGTTGACGAGCTCGTTCATGTTGCGCCCGCCTTGCCCGCGGCGGCTGTACTGCCTCCCCGCCGCGGTGTGAGCAGTTGACCGCGGGCTGCGATCAGCAAAATCATCAGGGCCTGCAGCACCCGCGATAATTCACGCGGCACCTGGGCGCCGCGCTCCATACCAAAACCGCCGGTGTGGACGGCGGCAAAGAACAGGCCGGCAGCGAGCACGCCGAGGGGACTCGAGCCGGCGAGAAGGGCAGCCATCAAACCGGTCCAGGCATAAAGCGGGCCGGTGAGGGCGTTGTCGATGAACCGGTGATGGGTGCCAAGCACTTCCATCGCCCCGACCAGGCCGGCGATGCCACCGCTGAGCATCATGGCGCCAAAACCGAGGCGGACGGTGTCGACGCCACCATAACGGGCGAAGCTCGGATTGAGGCCGGTCATACGCAGCTCATAACCCACTCGGGTGCGGCGCACGATCCAAGCGGCGGCGAGCACCAACGCCAGCACAATCAGAGCGCCGATATGGAGTCGCGTCCCGGCGATCAGCCGTGGTAATTCGACCGCTTCGGGTACGCGGTGGGTCTGTGACATCCCCGAGGCAACGTCGCGCAGAGGGTGGTTGACGAGATAAGACGCCAGGTAGCGAGCCGGGTAGTTGAGCAGAAGCGTTCCGATCAGCAGCGGCACTCGGCACCAACGATCGAGACCCGCCGCCAGCAACGCCCAAGCGCCCCCCGCGAGGGCGCCGGCGATCAAGGAAGCGGGCAGCAGCAGCCAGCCGGGCAACGGTGTGTAGAGGGCCACCAGCGCAGAAGCCAAGCCGCCGAGCACCAACTGGCCTTCCCCTCCCAGGTTGAGGTAGCCGCCACGCAGGGCCACCGCGATGGCGAGCCCCATACCCACGATGGGCGTGGCGCGGGCCAGGGTCGCCATGAGATTGGCCAGCTGGCGACCACCGAGGGCGCCCTCCAGCATGGCGCGGTAGGCCGCCAACGGGTCGTGTCCGGTGGCGAGCATCAACAGCGCGCCGAGCATCAATGCTCCGAGCACAGCGAAGATGGGTGCAGTGATCGCAGGCGCGGTGAGCGAACCCCATAGCGCCGCGCCTTTGCGGAAGCGGCTCATGTCGCGCCGCCTGCGGCCAACAGCCCAAGGGTCGCCTCGGCGGCCGGGTCTGCGCCCACTGCTTCGGCTGAGAGCTCGCCAACGATGCGGCCCTCGAACATCACCAAGATGCGGTCGCAGAGGGAGAGGATCTCACTCGATTCAGCGGAGCTCAGCAGCACCGCCCGCCCGGCGTCGCGGACCGCCAGCAGGTCACGGTGGATGCTCTCTGCGGCGCCGACATCCACGCCTTGGGTGGGCTGCTCGGCGATCAAGACGATGGGCTCCTGAGCCAGCTCACGAGCAGCGACAACCTTCTGTCGGTTGCCGCCAGACAGGTTGCCAACCGCTTCCCGCGTCGACGCGACCTTGATATCGAAGCGCTCGATCAAGTCCGTGGCATAACGTTCGATACCCGCCCGCGACAGGACGCCGCGTTTTGAGAGCCGTGGAGTACGTGACGAGTTACGTTGGTCAGCCATGATCAAGTTGTCGGCGACGCTGGCGGCGAGCGCGAGTCCGACCCGGTTGCGGTCTTCCGGAATGTAGGCCAGGCCCGCCCGCCGTCGGGCCGCGATCGAAGTGGTGTTCGCGTCCTGCTGGGACAGCATGACGCGACCCGCCGTCGCGGAGCGTAGGCCGGCGATGGCGGCCACCAGCTCGCTTTGGCCGTTTCCGGCCACCCCGGCGAGGCCGACGATCTCACCGGCCCGAACCTCGAAGCTGACACCATCGACGACCCGGCGGCCAGCGTTGTCGAGCACCACCAGATCCGCCACCGTCAACACGGGGTCACCCGCCGACTTGGGGGTCCTGATTGGGTCGGGCAGCACGTCGCGGCCCACCATGTATCGGCAGAGCTCAGTCGGCGACGAGTCGGCGATTCGGACGGTCGCTTCGACCCGCCCGTTGCGTAGTACCGTAGCGCGGTCCGCGATCTCCATCACTTCTTGCAGTTTGTGAGTAATGAAGATCACGGTTTTGCCCTGACCTGCCAGCTCGCGCAGGACTCGGAACAGGCCTTGCCGTTCCTGGGGCGTGAGTACTGCGGTGGGTTCGTCGAGAATCAGCACCTGGGCGTCGCGATAGAGGGTCTTCAAGATCTCCACCCGCTGCCGCAAACCGACGGACAGATCCGCGACCCGAGCCCCTGGATCAACCTCTAGGCCGTAACGTTCGGCGAGCGCAGCAACCTGGCGGGCCGCGGTGCGACGATCGATGAAGCCCCAGCGTCGAGGTTCGCGGCCATAAACGATGTTCTCGGCCACGGTCAGGGACGGGAACAGCATGAAGTGTTGATGCACCATGCCGAGGCCCGCCTCAATGGCGTCGGTCGGAGAGCGGAAGTGCTGTGTCTGGCCAGCGAGCTGGATCTCGCCGGCATCGGGCGGGTAGAGACCATAGAGGACCCGCATCAGGGTCGTTTTGCCGGCGCCGTTCTCCCCCAGCAGTGCGCGGATCTCGCCACGCTCCACCGACAGATCGATGTGATCGTTCGCCAGCACGCCGGGAAAGCGTTTGACGATACCCCGCAGCTCGAGAGCGGGCGAGACAGACGATGTCGCCGCCGCCCCTGCTGTCACCGCCGTCGCCGCCGTCACTTCAGCGATCGCCCTGCGGGAAACATCGGATCTGGGATCAGGATCTCGCCGTCGATGATCTGACGTTCGAGGTCGCGCAGAATGTCGAGAACCTCCGGATGGTCGAGGATCCGACACTGGCTGGACGCCGGATCGTCGCTGGTCAGGGTCACCAGTCCGACGCCGCCGCCCGCCAGCCCATATTCGAGTAGCTGCTCGGAGGTGCCGGCCATAATCGCATCGATCGCTTCGGTGATCACCACGTCAACCCGTTTGATCATGTTCTCGACCACCACCTCGGGGGCTGAGGGACACTGATTGACGTCGATGCCGAACGCCTTGAATCCTTGTTGTTTGGCAGCTTCGAAGACTCCGAAGTTACCCGCCGCCGCCGCCGTCAGGATGTGATCAACACCGTCGGCTGCCATCGCCAAGGCTTGTTCCTTGGCCCGCACCGGATCGGCAAATGGATTCTCTCCGCCCACCCACATCGTCGAGACCCGGATCTCCGGAGCGATATGCCGCGCCCCTTGGGCGAAGCTCTCGGTATAACGGTGAAGAAACGGGATATCGACTGCGGCGATCACCCCGACATGACCAGTTTGTGAAAGCGAGGCCGCCGCGGCGCCGATCAGAAAGCCGGACTCATACTCTTTGAACACCCCGCAATGGACGTTGGGGGGCGGGTTGTCGATACATTGGTCAACGATCAGAAACTCGACGTCAGGATGCTCTTTGGCGGCCCGCGGCACGATATCGCCGAATTCGAAACCGAGCACCAACACCAGACTCGCCCCTTCGGCGATCGCCGCCCGCACATTCTCGTCGCGGGTTGTGGGGTCCTCACTCTCCAGCACCATCGTCCGAGCGCCATGTTTGGCGGCCGCCTGTTCAATGCCGGTCTGGCCCATGATCAAAAACGGATTGACCCCCATCGGATCGGGGGAGACGTAAGCAAAAAGCGGCGTCGCAGGGGAGCTCTCGCCGCCAGCTGTCTCAGATGCCGTCTCGGGCGCTGGCGCGCAGGCGGTGTGGATCAGGAGTAAACCGGCGACGAGTGGAGCGCGGCCTCGCAAGAGGCGGTGGATCATGCACATGCAGCGGATTGTAGCCTCCGCGCTCCTCTCGATCCAAAAACCGCGCTCGGGTTCCGGGCAGGAAGCCACCCGCGAGTGTCATTCCTCTCATTCCACTGCGCGCCGGGTTGTGCTTGGCAAATCACTTCAAACTGGGAGCGCCAGCGTCCCGCCGGCTTTCGAAGTCGAGGGCAGCGCGTCGCGTTGTCCTGCCTCTTATTGTTTGTGCTTGGCAAATCACTTCAAGCTGGGAGCGCCGGCGTCCCGCCGGCTTTCGAAGTCGAGGGCAGCGCGTCGCGTTGTCAGTCGCCCCGCTTGGGGTGGTCGCTGTTTCCAGGTCCATGAGTGGAAGGTCGATGGGAATGACAGCGTGGTCCAACCAGAGTGCCAACGCACTTGACGCATGTCGAATTTGACATAGACTACCACCATGGGCAGTGACCACAAGCCTCTGGTCTGGCTCCACGGCGAGATCCGATCGCCGCCGCTCTCCAGCAAGGCCCGCGTGGAGGCTGGCTACCTGCTTCGGCTCCTTCAGCGCGGAACAAGTCTCTCGATGCCCCGATCCCGCCCCATGCCGGCGATCGGCACACGATGCCACGAGCTTCGAATTCCGGATGAAGACACCTCGTGGCGAATCTTTTATCGAATCGATAAAGACGCAATCCTGATTCTCGAAATCGAAGCCAAGAAAACCCGCGCTACACCGCAGCGAACGATTGAGAACTGCAAACGGAGACTGACTGCTTACGACCAACTCGATTAGACATCGGGGATTCAATCATGAAGCAAGACAAAAGAAACCGCCTCGAGAAGGCAGGATGGAGAGTCGGAAACGCGGATGAGCTCCTTGGACTCTCCCCCGAAGAAGCGGAGTACATCGATCTCAGGATCCGCTTGGGCGAAGCGGTTAGGCAACTTCGCAAGAAGAAGGAACTGACCCAGGTCGAGCTCGCGGCTCGAATGGGCTCGAGCCAGAGCAGGATGGCAAAAGCTGAAGCCGCCGACTCCTCGGTCTCCCTCGATCTCCTCGTCCGCTACCTCCTGGCGCTCGGCGCCACACGCCAAGACCTGGCTAGGGCCATTGCAGGGTGATGGCACTTTAACCATGACGTTGCCGCTCAGCCGCGCCGCTGAGATCGGGTAGGAATGTCGGGCTTTCCCTGCGCCACTCATTCCAGGTCCGCTGATTCTGGTGTCGGGCACCACTGCGGCTCAGGAGCTTTGATCCTTCTCAAGCGTTCGCCCGCGGACAGCTGTATTGTCGGGCTAGGCGGGCTTCTGCGTACTCAAGGTTGGTTGCGAGTCGCTGCATGATGGCTCGACACCATCATCCCACGGGAAGCGACTGTTGGCGTCTGGCCAGAAGCACTGCACGACGCGAAGCTCACGGTGGTCCGCCTCGTAGTATGTCGCGGCCTGGCTCAAGTAGTCGTCATAGTGGGTCGATGAGACATCTCGAAACGCGACGGGGTGGCCTTCCAGGATGCTCGGCGTAGCGTCACCGCCGCGAAATACGTGACCGTTGCGAATCTCCGCGCCGATGAGATTGACGATCACATGCATCGACTCCAGCGGAAGACCGAAAGCCACGACCTCGGGATGGTCCAGAGTAGGCCCAAACCCGATCGAGTACGCGAATCCCGGGCCTTCCGCGTCCTCGAGCACCCTGACTACGTGCCACCCAACCTCGGCGATGTCGCTTCGAATCTTTTGTTGAGTTCGACTCATCTGCCGCTCCGCCAAGCGGGGAAATCCAAGCGCGCGGCGAAGCCGTCCGTCATCGGCTCCGGCTCCGTGTTGTGCGATGCTCGTTTACGGATAATATCTCCGACGCTTTGTCGGGCGGACTCAAGCCTCACAACAGTTGTAGACCAAGCCGACGTCTCACAGGATTTCCTTAGGTAATTTGTCGTCGATTCTTTTGGGCAATTTGGTCTTCTCGTTAATCTTTGCAGACTTCACCTGCTGTAGCGAAACTGTTTCGTTGCTGCTCAGATCAATCCCTCGAAGATTTGCGTCGGAAAGCCGTACTCCGATTAAACTGGCTCCCATGAGATCCGCGCGGCGGAGATCTGCTCCTCGGAGGTTAGCTCCCTCAAGGTTAACGTTCTGTAGAACTGCGCCTTCGAGATCTGCTTGACTGAGGTTCGCACCGCTGAGGTTCGCTAGTTCGAGATCGGCCCGACTGAGGTCTGCATTACTTAGGTCCGCACCACTCAGATCTGCACCGGTCAGTTCAGCGGCATGTAGGACCGCATCAGTGAGCTTCGCATTACGGAGACAAACCCCGGCAAGATTCGCGCGACCTAGGTTTGCGCCAGTGAGATTAGCCTGCCAAGCTCTTGGCGCTTGATGGGTCCAATTTACAAGGAAAGTTACCAGCTCATCCGAGAAACGTATTCTACTTGATAGCTGCCCCATCTTCTCTGGATGTCTGCGCATGTAATCCATTACTAAGAATTCTTGTATACTATAGTGTGCAAATCGGTAATAACCGTCTGAATTTTTGTTCAGCAGCGAACGTCCGCCAAATTCTTCTATTTTCCCAATCGCAACTGGAATTTCCTCGTGTTTCAGAAAAGCTCCAAGATTGACGGCGCTAACAGTTTGCGTCCTGGCCTCTTGAAGATGTACGGCCATGAGGTGACAAGCAACGCGCAGCTCCTGTGCCGAGAATCTATTATTCGACTTACGCTCTTCTCGATCAAGCCAGGCATCGACGAGGGCTTGATGCACACGGAAAGACGTCCAGCTTTCAATCTGGTCTTGCCTTTCCAGTAAATCTTGAATGTTGGCCAAGAGCATTGGCCGCATTCGTAGCGACTTCATACTCAGGACTAGCGCTTTGGCCCGGTTGATATCATTTCGGTTAGACAATACCTTCTTAAGATAATTGTCGATTTGTTTTTCCGAGAAAAGAGAAAGGTAGATGGTTTTACAGGAAAATCCACCTATCTTGATTCGCGCGCCGTCCCTCTCGTAGTAATTCCGCAAGGGAAAGAACTGCGTTCGGCAAGTGATAATAACCTGCCGAAACTGTGCGGTCGCCCTTAAGAGCTCGATTAGTCGGCTTTCGATCCTCCCGAACGCTGATGGGTCCTCATCAAGGCTGTCGAGCAGGAGGACGGTTTCGACTGGATGCTTGCAGTGTTCGATGTCGTTAATGGTCGTTTCGCCAAGCTTGAGAAGCTTGAAGTTGATCCCGGGCCAGCGCCCCTGGGCAGAGGTTAACCTGAGCATCGCAAGTAGGGAACTTTTGCCCATGCCGGCATCCGAAAGTACGAAGGCTACGTGGCGGCCATCTCGTCGCCTGGGTTTGATCAGGAAGCTGTCTAACCAGCGGTAGGCTGGCTGGCGAAAGATCTCATCTTCCTCATCAGGTTCGTCGTTCTCCATGTTGGCCGGGTTGACGAGCTGAAGATCCGGCTCTACGTAAAGACGCGCCAGCTCTCTAGGGTCCTGAGTCAAGACTGTGTTGACTTCGCTTAAGAGATCTTTCTTTTCCTCGGTCTGGCCTGAGTACCATGACCAGAGCTTGGGGACCCATCTCATCCCAAGTCCAAGTACTGTTTCTACAGCCATCGCGCATATTCTCCTAATGTCGAAGATCGATTGCTTCCTGTTTGAAAGCTCGGGTCGCAAGTCCTTAAAACGGGCACGACGAGGGCTGGAACCCCCACCGCGCCCTCGACCACGCAAGGAGGTTCAGTCCATGCGCAACCGTACCCTCGACTCTAGCACTCCCCTCGACACCGCCCCTCTCACCTCAGCGGATCGCTGGTTTATCACCGAGAAAGGCCTGCGCGCTTCCGGCGCCGCCAGCATGAAGGCAACCGTAGCGAACCTTCGCCAAGCGGCAACGCAGTTGGAGGAAGCTGCCATTCGCCTGCAACAGGAAGCGCCCGCGCCGCCCAACGTCTCGGGGGTCTCGGCCTCGCTAGACTTTCGTCGCATGACCGTGTGCGGACGCTACCACCACCAAACCCGAGTGCCGGACCTTCGCTTATCCGGAAAATGGTTGCGAAACGCGGGCTTCGCGCTTGGGCAGAAGGTTCAAGTCCAGGTCGGCGACGGTCAGCTTGTGATCTGCGCTGAGTAGCCGAAGCCCAAGATCTTGCTGAGGCGGGAGCGGGTGACCCAGCGCCCTCTCCCGCACCCTGCATCAAGCTGGATTGCCAAGACTTAGACAGGCCTATCTCGACAGGACTCATGATAGATTTCTCTCTGAGTTATGGGGCCGGTGGGAAATATCGCGAGTTCTCGAGATGTATGCAACTTACGTCGGAAGTCTGCGAGACGATCTAACAGTCGATGTTGCGACCAATTTGGACAGCATTCTCGTGAAAGCATCGGATGTTGCGAGCAGTTTGGACAGCATTCTCGTGAAAACATCGGATGCGTCGGGCAGTATGGACAGCAAACTCGCCAAAACATCGGATGTGTCGGGCAGTTTGGACAGCAAACTCGTGAAAGCATCGGATGCGTCGGGCAGTATGGACAGCATTCTCGTCAACGCATCGCCGAACGACGCCGTCCCAGCCCTCTGCCAGCCGAGATCGATGCTCGACGACACAACCTGAGCGTCGCCAGAAGCTCAATCGAGATCGAACGACGCGGTCTGCAAGTCTCAACGAGCCGGGACGAGCGTCGAGAACATGGTCCGCGAGAGGCGACTGACTGAGTCTTTGCTCAACAACAGCACCGTCATCAACCCAATCGTCGACTGCTGGCTTGCTGACAGTTCATTAGCGGTGCGGAGGCTCAGAAGCCCATCACGCCACCGGGCGTTGTGCCTGGCTGAGCGAGGGGATCAGGCGACTTGTCTTGGACGCACTATCTTCAGGCGGTCCCCCAATCGCCCGCGTGCTTCTTCGAGATCGTAGTCTAGCTGTAGGCCCACCTAGAACCTCTCGGAGGTCCCAGAGTAACGGGCCAACTGCAGAGCTGTGTCGGTTCGCCTGGGGCGGTGTTATTCGGCAGGTGCGGGATCCACAAGGAGACTGTGTTTGCGCAGCGACTCTCGAACCGCATCCAGATTGATTGCGGAAGCTGAGCCTTGCTTCCCATGGATGGTTGTCGCCATGAACAAGGAGTTGTATATCGCCTCCTCGGTCGCGTCCATCACTGCTTCGAAAAATGGCGTCATGTAATTGTTGTGTAGAAGCGGTGGAACGACCAGCGAGCCCGTCTCGTGGTAGGGAATGCGATAGGCCGTCGAAAAGGCAATGACATAGTCCCCCGATCCATTGCTCATGGACGAGCCGGTGCGAGCCATCCCATGCAGCGCACGTTGGGCCAGCCTCTCGATACTTCGGCGCGTCAATGGTGCGTCCGTGGCGACAACGATCATGCAAGAGCCGTCCCCATCAGGTTGCTCGAGGGCGGCTTTCATTGCAGCAGGAGTGTCGCCGATGGGGGCACCGTTGATTACTAATTTTCTGCCGAAGTTGGACTGAACCAGGACACCAAGCGTGAATGTCTGGCCATTCGGGGGCGTGAGGAGGCGCGAGGAGGTTCCGATACCACCTTTGAATCCGAAGGCTCGTGTGCCCGATCCGGCACCAACAGAGCCCTCCGCAACGGGGCCGGATGTCGCAGAATGAATCGCGGCAAAGACGTGCTCTTCGGTGATACGGAAATTGCGGATGTCGTTCAGATAACCGTCGTTGGTTTCTCCGACAACAGCATTGACCGAGCGAACATCCTCGTTCCCCGGCAAGTCGAGTGTGTAGCGAACCAGAGAATTCATGACCGGGCCGACGCTCAGTGTGCTGGTCAGCGCGATGGGCGTTTCGAGGTTCCCGAGCTCGTTGACCTGAGTGGAGCCGACCAGCTTACCGAATCCGTTTCCTACAACAATTGCGGCCGGGACCTTCTGCTGAAAGATGTTGCCACCATGCGGCAAGACAACGGTGACTCCGGTGTGAATCTCCTTACCTTGATGGAGCGTCGTGTGGCCGACCTTGACGCCAGGAACGTCGGTGATGGCATTCCACTTCCCGGTTGGCGTTGTACCGACGCGAACTCCCAAATCACGAGCGCGGACCCGATGATCGTTGGCTGATGGTTCTTGGGAGAAGCCGTTTAGGGCGCAAGTCCCAAGACAGAACAAGATGGAGAGCGTGCGATAAAAGATCATTGATCGAAGATATTGATCGAGGGTGTTGGCGTTCCAATTTGTTACTGACGGGCTGCCATCAGCCTCCTTCGCATGTTACCAGCTGCTGCTGGAGTCTGCTGCCTCCGGCTCATCGGACCACCTGCGAGGGAATAACCACTTGGAGCCACGACGGAGTCTTGCCTGTAATGCCCCCTCTTCCGAGCGTGACGGGCGGGGGAGAGAGGGGACAGGGATCGAGGGATTTTCTCGGAGCGAAAGAGTGCCCGAGGAGCGGTTGTTAAGGACAGTCCTCGAGAAGGACTTGCAAGGCCTCGATGCGTTTGCCTTGGCCGGTGGTGCCAGCGGTCTCGCCATCGTAAACAAACTCAGACCAGCCATCATCCCTCACCAGAACACGGTATTTTATGCTGCAACCCGCAGGTGCTTGGGTCAGGCGGATTCGGATCGCCTCCATGCGTCGGCTTTGACCGGTGGTTCCGGCGGTCTCGCCATTGCACACCTCTTCATCAGGCCAGCCCGTGCCTTTGACGTGCGCTGCATAACAAATACCCATCCCCAGGGGCTCATTGGCGAGCTTGATCTCGGCAGCTTCGATTCTTCGTTCTTGGCCTGAAGTTCCTGCTGTCTCTCCGTTCCAGCTCCACAGTCCCCACCCGAGGTTCTTCATGTGAGCACGGTAGGTGACCTCGGTATTTTCTCCGAAAACAGTGATCTCCCGGGTCTGTTCATCCCAGATCGTGCAGTCATTCTGCACCGCGAGCTTGACGATGAACGTGGTTCCGTTGCCGCCAGGGTCCGACAGAAGAAAATAGTCCGACAGATCAACGGTTCCAACCTGGCCCCCGAACCAACGTGACTGATAGAATGAAGTCCCTTGCTGGTGAACTTCGATGTAATACCGAGTCTCGCCAGAGCTGCTGGAGCCATCGAGGGTGATGGACGAGCTGCTTGTCACAGAGCTGGGCACGGTGAAGGCCGCCTGCGCACTGACACAGTCGCACAAGTTGAGATCGAGAGCTCCACTGGTCTCGAGATCGTTGACGGAGTGAGTGACGCGAAAGGTTTCGACAACAGGCCTGTTTTCTCCCGGGAACCATTTTCCCGACTGGATCAGCTTGTCGTCGAAGTTGAGATGATAGACGCTCCAATATTCGTCGGGGTCGCAGGATTCATAGCCTAGCCAAGTACCTCCGCTATGTTCGATACGATCTGCCTTATTTCGTACCCAATTGCCGTTGTTCTTTTTTCGCTGATTCTCCGTCTCAGTACCGACAGTTGTCCCCGTCGAATCGTTTCTTACATACTGTGTCGCCTTGATTCTGCGTTGGCCCTCAGCAAACTCCTGGTACTTGGTCTTCTGAGCTGCTTTGAGACAGCACGAGCCGGTGAGGGCAGATTCATATCCCACGAACGAAAGGTTTGGGGTGGTGAATTCCGTCTCACCTCGTCGAAGCCGGTTTAGGGTGTCGAGATCACTGTTTTCGATCGCATAATACCCATGGGGAACGTAGCGGTAAATGGTTTCCCCGATCTTGATCTCACCCTGTGGATTCAAAAGACCTCGAGTGGCGGAGTCCGGGATGTAGTGATTGGAGGGTTCCGTAGGATCGAGGATCACGCCGGAACGGTAATAGTCCTTGGTTTCCTCTGAGTCTTCGACCTTGTCGATTAGAACTAAAAGAGATTCAAAGCCGAGGCTGTTGGCAAAGTCTTGGAAGACAGATGCTCTGCGGTCGTCCTCGCCAGAGCTCTCTTCGTCGGCAGCTTCTTGTTGGGCCATCAAGACGGCACGTGTTTCGGCATAGTGGGCCTGATCGTCGAAGACCAACATGTCGAGATCCAGGGTGGGAGCTCGAAACTCTTCTGCCGAGCGTTGCCCGAACACAGATCCTGCGCTGAGTAAGACAGCCAGCAACATGCCAAGGTTCGTTCTCGTAAACATGAAAATCCTTTCCTTCTGCCCGAAGGCGAATCAAAGTGAAGGTTTGGCTGTTAGCAGGCTGTGCTTCGACAGGAGTTGTCCCGCTGAGTTGTAGAGCCTCGGACGTTGATCCGTCCCACTGCCTCAGGTTGCCAAACCGATGTTCACTTTGCTTATCGAAGAAAGCCCGAAGACCCCCTCAAGGATTCTGAGGATCCGATAACAGGCAGGCGCCACTACCGGAGAGACGCCCTTTCGGTAATG
>JAJCXQ010000859.1 GCA_029263355.1 Acidobacteriota bacterium
CCGACGTTGCGGATTTGCAACGTCGTGATGCAGCTGTGCTACGTTGGAGTCATGGCGGGGCCGGGCCGAAACCTGAAGCATCGAACCGCTTCGCCCTCGGAGGTATTGGCTCGAGTTTTGCTTTCTCGGTCTTGCTAGGTATGGCGCGAATGAAGATGTTGATCGACTCGCACAAACCCCCGATGTGGCGTCAGCGTAAGTGGCAGTTGGCGCTGGCTGGCTTCGCTTTAGGAGTGGCCTACACCGCCGTTGCCTTGATCATCGGGCTCGAGGTCTCGTTGGCTGATCGCGACGTCACCTTGTTGGTGGGAGCCTTTATCGAGCTATCGTTTGCGGTTTGGGGCTATCTCTTGGGAGCGACGCTCGAGATGCGTGAACGTGAACGGTTCGCGGCTTCGCGTCTGCGGGAACAGTCCGAACGCCTGGCAGACATCCGGGCGCGGTTGGCGGAGAGTGAGAAGTTGGCAGCGCTTGGTCAACTTGCCGGCGCCATCGCTCACGAGGTGCGAAATCCGTTGGCGATATTGCGATCGATGGCGCAGAACCTCTCAGAGTCTGTGGACGACGAAGAGGTCAACAGTACTTGTGGCATGCTCATCGATGAGATGGATCGACTGTCTCGCGTGACCAGTTCGCTGCTCGATTTGGCGAGACCCTTGGTGCTCGAACGATCGCAACTCGATGTTGACGAGATACTGGAGCGCACCGAGCTCCTGGCACGCCAGATGTTGGCTGCCCGTGCCATCACCTTGAGATGCTCGAGTTTGCAAGACCGGCCCATCGCGTTGGAAGCAGATCCAGACTTGATCTGCCAGGTCTTGCTCGAACTGCTGTCCAACGCTGCCGCAGTCAGTGCCGAGGGTGGGGTGATTCGCTTGGAGTCTAATGTGGTGATGGGCTCTGATCCACCTGGTATCGAACTGGTGGTGATCGACGACGGGCCAGGGGTGCCAGTAGCGCTGCGCCATCAAATTTTTGAACCGTTTTATACAACGCGCAACGACGGCCACGGCTTGGGTTTGGCCGTGGCGCGTCAAGTTGTTGAAGCTCACGGCGGAAATCTGACGGTGATGGATGCAAAAACCGGCGGTGCGCGTTTCAGTCTAAGTCTGCCAGCGAGCACTATGGAGGCCGCATGAAGGCGCGGATTTTGGTGGTCGACGACGAGCCGCGGATGGCCGAAGCCATCGCGCTCGCACTCATTCGCAGCGGTTATGAATGTGAGACCTGCACGAGTGCTGAGGGGGCGCTGGCAGCCTTCGAGAGAGGAGGCGCAGATCTGGTGCTGACCGATGTGCGGATGCCAGGAGTTGACGGACTGGAGCTGATGCGTCGGCTGCTGGCAGCCCAACCGAGCCTGCCGATCATCCTGATCACCGCCCACGGCGAAGTACGGTCAGCGGTCGACGCCATGCGTCGCGGCGCCTTCGACTACATCACCAAACCCTTTGACAACAACGAATTGCGGAGCCTCGTGGCTCGTGCGCTGACCCTCGGTCGGCTCCAGCGCGAGAATCGTTGGCTGCGGCGAGAGTTGGGGGCTCGCCATGCTGATGGCGTCATCTGTGAGAGCTCTGCGATGAAAGAGGCGCTAGAGCTCGTCGAGAGAGCTGCCCACTCCAAGGCGCCAGTGCTCATTCAGGGAGCTAGTGGAACCGGTAAAGAGGTCATCGCTCGTCACTTGCATCGGGCAAGCGAGCGCGCTGAAGGACCGTTTGTTGCCGTCAACTGCAAGGCATTTGCGTCAGGGGTTTTGGAGAGTGAGCTCTTCGGTCATGAAAGAGGAGCTTTCACCGGCGCCCAACGGTCACGGTCCGGCTGTTTCGAGCGAGCTCGAGGAGGCACTTTGTTGTTGGATGAGATCGGTGAAGTGGATGTCGGTTTTCAGGCCAAAATCTTGCGGGTGTTGCAGGAAGACGAGGTCCAGCGGGTCGGCGCCGATCGTCCGATCCGAGTTGACGCTCGTGTTGTCGCTGCGACCAATCGCAACCTGAAGGAAGAGATTGCTGCGGGTCGGTTTCGAGAAGACCTTTTCTTTCGCCTCAACGTGATCCCGATCCATTTGTCGCCGTTGTGCAAACGTCCAGAAGACGTCTTGCCGCTAGCCCGACACTTTCTGGCCCGCCATGCGTCCGATGGTGGTCGTTTGCTGACCCTCGAGCCCGAGGCTGAGGCTGAGCTTGCTGGCCATTCGTGGCCGGGCAACGTTCGTGAGCTCGAGAATGCGATCGAGCGGGCGGTGGTGCTCGCACGATCGGGCACCGTGGGTCCCGAGGATTTACTCCTCGACTCGACGGCTGCCATGGCGCCGTCGCCCGCGACCGTGTCGCCCGTGACCGTGTCGCCCGCGCCCCTTGCTAGCCTGCAAGAAGCTTTGGATGGGGCGACCATCGAGGCGCTCGGCAGAGCGCTCGATCGGGTTCAGGGGCGTCGCGCCGCCGCAGCTGAGCTACTCGGTATTGATCGTACGACTCTCTACCGTTTGATGAAGCGGCACGGCTTGTAGCGTTCTTCCTTGGGTCGTGAGATCGACTCGCGGAAGGTCAAGCCTTCTTGATGACTCCGACGATTGCGAGCAAGACAACGGCGCCGAGAACCGCGACGATCAACGAGCCGACGAGACCGCCGCCGAGTGATAGGCCAAGGACTCCCGCCAGATAGCCGCCGAGCACGGCCCCAACAATACCCACGATGATGTTGCCGATGAGGCCAAAACCTCGACCTTTCATGACCTGTCCAGCGAGCCAACCCGCCAATGCACCGAGTAGTAGTTGATAGATGATTTCCATTCGGCCTCCTTCTTAGGATTTGAAGTCACTCGAGATGTTCCGGCCAACGAGGCCAGAGCACGCCAGCGCGCCCTTGGGCCGTGCTGTGCATGATTCGGACTCAATCTGCCACCTCGAGCGAGCAACCAGATACTATGTCACCGCTAGGTCTGCGAGTCGATTGAGGCTATTCAGTTGATGTCCCACAGCATAACAGACGAAAGGAGGCGGCCTTCGCAATCCGCCGACCGATCGAGGCGTGGATTTTTCGGGTGCTCGAAATTACTTTTCCATTGCAGCAAAATTCCGTCGCGCCTGCTTGTAGTCTGATGACAGAATGATCTTTGGAGCCACCGACATGCCTCTTCCCAAGACAGCCATCAACATCGCCTCCCGATCTGGTCTGGGGGACCCGGAGTTGGTGTTCTCAGCCCGCGGACTGACCAAGGTTTACCACATGGGAGAGGTCGAAGTGCATGCTTTGCGCGGCATCGAT
>JAJCXQ010000860.1 GCA_029263355.1 Acidobacteriota bacterium
CAAGATCTTGGCCACCATTGGCTGCGGGTGCGCCTCGAGGGCCAGGCCCCGAATCGTGATGCAATCGGCGCCTGGGTCGAGGTCACCACCGGCGACATCGTGCAGCGGCGTCAGGTGATGCCCACCCGCAGCTATCTGTCACAGGTCGAACGCACGGTGACCTTTGGCCTGGGCGATGTCGATCGTGTTGATGCGCTGAAAATCACCTGGCCCGATGGCAGCGAGATGACGGTCGACGGCGTCGAGGTTGATCAGTTGAGGGTCGTGACGCAGTAACCTGTGACACCGCAGCTCGTGACACGGTAGCCGTGACACGGTGTCTGGATCTTAATGAAAGTTGTCATTCCTGCCAGTCGTGGCGTCTGTGCCACCTCGGTAGTCTGTCTCTGTCGAATCACTTTTGACCAAGACATAGGAGACACACCATGAAGATCAAGTCCCAAGTCACCGTCACCCCGGCCGCTGAGTCTGCCGCCGCCGCAGACCATTTTCTTGGCAACCTGAGCTTTGAGACCGACTGCTGGGACGTTCACTTCAGTTTGGAGCATGACGCACAAGACTTCGTCGTGCTCGACGTGAGGTCACCTACTCAGTACGCCGCCGGGCATGTGCCGCAGTCGGTCAACCTTCCGGGTCGCAAGATCAACGAGCAGTCGCTGGCAACCTGGAGCGACGACACACTCTTCGTCGTCTACTGCAACGGACCGCATTGCAACGCTGCCGACAAGGCAGCGTTGCGCCTGGCCCGGCTGGGGCGACCAGTGAAGAAGATGATCGGTGGCATCGAAGGTTGGAAAGACGAGGCTCTCGGCCTCGTTGCGTGAGTCGGGTTCAGTTGTACAATCTCCCTCTCAGCAGCGAACCTGGTGGTGATTCGGGTGGTGTCACCCGACCCTCAGGCTCACCGATCGACCTGATAGGGAGCCTTGTATGCCTCTTCCCCCTCGCAGTGATTTGATACTGGGCGTTCTGATTGTCCTTTGGGCGGCTGTTCCGTTGACGGTCGCGGCTCAGCTGCCGACCGCCGAGCCCGCTGATCTTGGGCTCTCAGCATCGCGGTTGGGGCGTCTCACCGAAACTTTGCAGCAGCATATCGACGACGGACAACTGGCGGGCGCTGTCGCGCTGGTCGCGCGCCGCGGAAAGATCGCCCACTTCGAAGCCCACGGTCGGATGACTGGCGAAGGCGACGATGCGGTGCCGATGCATCGCGATACCCTCTTCGGTATCGCTTCGATGACCAAGCCGATCACCTCCGCAGCGGTGATGATGCTCTATGAGGAAGATCGTCTTCTACTCGACGATCCGGTGTCACGCTACATTCCGGCGATGAAGGATCTGAAGGTCGCGGTGGTGGAGGAGGGCCACTCGGGTCCCGACGCGCCGTACACCACGGTACCTGCCGCCCGCGAGATCACGATTCAGGACCTGTTACGTCATACCACCGGGCTGACCTATGGCTTCATGGATCCCGGGCCGGTCGGCAAGCTCTACCGCGAAGCGTTGCAGCCCGGGATGGGCGATCTGGCGGCGTTGGTGCAGGCGTTGAGCGAGCTGCCCCTGGCGCGCCAGCCGGGCAGCCGCTTCGTCTACGGCCATTCGACGGATGTGCTGGGGTATCTCGTGGAGTTGGTCTCTGGCAAACCCTTGCCTCAATTTCTCGAAGTGCGGATCTTTCGCCCGTTAGGGATGATCGACACCGCCTTTTATGTGCCGAGCGACAAGGCTGATCGTTTGAGTGCGCTTTATACCCTGGGTGAAGACGGTAAAGTTCATCCCGGAGTCCGTCCCTTTTTCCGGGGCTACAGCAAGATGCCGGAAGCGCCGTCGGGCGGCGGCGGCCTGGTGTCAACCGCCAGCGACTATGCGCGTTTGCTGCAGATGTTCTTGAACGGTGGCAAGCTGGGTGAGGTGCGTCTGCTCAGTCGCAAGTCCGTCGAGTTGATGACCGCCAACAGCCTCGGTGATCTGCCGATACCCCGCGTCGCGCCAGGATTTGGTTTCGGCCTCGGCTTCGCTGTCCGGGTGGATCTCGGCGCCTCGAGCTTACTTGGCTCGGTCGGGGAATACGCCTGGAGCGGGATCTTCAACACGTTCTTTTTCGTCGATCCGCAGGAAGAGCTGTTCGCTATCCTGATGACCCAAATGGCGCCTTTTGGCCACCTTAACCTAGGCGACCGCCTACGTGTCCTGGTGAACCAGGCCATCGACGACTGATCGACCGCCTCAAGAACGGAGGAGTGATGAATCCATCTGAAGCCAGCGGTGTGGTGAAACACGCTGCGAGTGTCGAGAGCAAGAAAGTTGGCGCTGGCCGAGCGACCCAAACCCAAGTGTTGTTGGGGCCTGAAGATGGCGCCCCCAACTTTGCCATGCGCCGGTTTACCATGGGGGAGGGGGGCGGCATGCCTCTCCACGTCAACTCGGTTGAGCACGAACAATATGTGTTGCGAGGACGCGCTAGGGTCGGCATTGGCGATACGGTTTACGAAGTTGGCGCCGACGATGTGCTCTACATACCGGCCGGCGAATCGCA
>JAJCXQ010000861.1 GCA_029263355.1 Acidobacteriota bacterium
TCGTCCAACGGGACCAGGGCGTCGAACCCGAGGGTGGCGAGCGCGGCACTCCCGGTTGGGTCGTCGCTGAGCGCTCGGAGGGCATCTCGTAACGCCTGTTGGGCGGCGGGCGTAAAGGCAGATTCACGAATTGACAACACCGGCAGTGAGAGCTCAGGGCTCTCGAAAACCACGCGCAGATCTTTGCCGAGATGGCTGGTGAGCAGTGGGTTGTAGGCGGCGACGAGAGCCGCATCACTCTGCCCGTAGAGCACGCTGGCAGTGGCCGAAAAGTCGTCCGCGGAGGGTGGCAAGGCAGAAAACCAGGTCACGGGATCGATCTCGTTGTCAAAGACCTGCTGGCGTAAGAACGCCGCCTCGCCAACACCGGCGGTCTCTACGATGGCCAGTGACTTTTCCCGCAAATCGACTAATTTTGAGAACTCTTGCCGATCGTCAAGCACTACTAAGAGACGGCGATAGGTTCCGCGACCCGCGCGCATGAAGCGATAGGCCGGCAGCAAGCCGGTGGACGCATCGACGGCAAACGAGGCATCAGCCAGCATCATCGCCACGCTCTCTGGCTGATTACCAAGGAACTCATTGGCGTCGCGCCAGCGGCGGTAGATTTTGGCTTCGATGGTCAAATCCGGGAGCCGCGCGGAAAGAACTTCGGCCAGAATCGTGATCGCGCTCGCTTGTCGATTGGCGGCTTCCACTGGGGCGCTGGGAAGATGAACCAGCAAGGTCTGGACGAGCTCAGTCTGGACGGGCTCAGTCTGCTGCGCCACCGCCGAGTCCGAAATCCAAACCATCAAGCCGGTCAGCAGGAGATTCCACCAATTCACAGAGCGCCCCATCAATAGATCCTCTCCAGTCGCTCGACCCAAGCGGCGACCTCCGAATGGTGGGCGCCTCCAGACTTCAGATACTGACGATAGAGCTCGAGAGCCTGTTGCGACTGATCAGCATGATCGTCGAACAGGATACCCAAATTCATCGTCGCCTCGGCCGGCGAGCGCTGGTCGCTTCGAGCGGCCTCGAAAGCTGTCTGGGCCGCCCGCACATTGCCGAGGCGGATGTGGGCAACTCCCAAGTTGTTGTGGGCCAAGGATCGGAGCGCAACCGGCAGCTGGCCTTGCAACGCGGTGTTCAGATCCCGAAGCGCCGGCTCGGCGGCGCCCTGGGCAAGGCGAGCCGTGCCGCGCACGTAGCTCGCAATAGCCCTGGAAACGGTATCGAGCTCCCCCGAAAGAGCCGCATCCGCCAGCTGCCTGACAGTGTTCATGCGACCGTTGGCGAGCGCTGGGCGGAGCCCCTCGAAAGCGGCGCCGAGTTGAGCCAAAGCCAGGCTCTTGCTGGCATGGACGCAGAGTGCTCGAGGGGCGCCCGCTCTCACCGCCGTGCGGAAAACACGGTCGGCGGGAGTCGCGTCAACGAGTGTCTGAGACGCCTCAGAGTCGCACAGTTTGACCGCAGTCTCGAGCTCGGGGATCGCATCGGCGTAGCGCTTTTCAGCAACAGCAATGTCGCCACGGGCGACTCTCAAGCTCGACCACTGTGGAAAGGCTGCAACCGCTGCATCGAGATGAGGCCGCGCTTCGGCAACCCGCCCGTCGAGCCACAACATCTGCCCAAGGTTGGCCTGGGCCGAAGCTTCGAGACTCCCTCCGCGCCGCCGCTCCAAAGTAGCAGCCAGGGCCTGGAGGGCGCTTCGCTGGCCTGCCATGGCTTCGAGTACCGCGGCGACATCTGACGCTGCAGCAAAACCTGGATCATCGGCCAAAACTGCCTGCACTCGCTTGCGTCCCTCTGGTAGGTTACCGTCGAGAGCCAGAAGCAGTCCGTGAATCGTTGCGATGAATTGACTTTCCTCGACTCCGGGACCGCCATCGACGCGCGCCGAACGAGGCGACTTGCGCCGCACCAAAGCTTCGAGCAGGGGCTTGGCGCGAGCGACTTCCCCAGCCCGCAAGTGAACCAGCGCCAGATTCAAACGTACCGGCCACATCCCGGGGCGCGAACCCGCACGCTGCAACATGTCTTGATAGAGCTTCTTTTCTTCGCTGGTGCGGCCCTCAAGCTGGGCCAGGGCGGCAAGCTCCATCATCGCGGCGAGGGGTTCGGGGGCTGACGCGCGAACACTCTCCAACTCTTGCCGTGCCTGCTCCAATCGCCCCGCTCTTCTTAGCAGACGCCCGAGATCCAGCCGCGAAGCCCAATCGTTCGGTTCGAGCTCGAGCAACGAACGATAGGCCGTCTCCGCTTCCGACGGCCGCCCCTGAGCGTCCTGAGACTCCGCCAAAGCGCGGAAAGCGATCCGTCGAGAAGACTCGTCGAGCCGCGGTAGTCCGTCGCTGAACCAACGAATCGCTGCCTCGAGCGCCCCCCGTCGCTGCTCGATCTGTCCTAGGTGGAGATAAGCGATCGGCAGCTCGGGGTCGAGCTTCAAGGCCTCGCGATAAGCCGTCTCAGCGGCATCGAGCTGGCCCAAAGTGAAATAGATGAAGCCCTGATTGTAAAGCGCGGCGGTCAGCTGTGGATCGAGACGCAACGCCTTTCGATAGGCATCCAAGGCGGGTTGCCACTCGTTCTTCTGGAAGTAAATCGAGCCCAGGTTCTGAAACGCCCGGGCATGGACCACATCCACAATTTGACCACTCGCGAAAGCCGCCTCGAAGGGCTCCAGAGCCACCATATAGGCATCGAGCGCGGCGTCGTATTGCCCTGTCTCCAACAAGACAGCGCCCAGGTTGTAATAAGCCCGCAACATCGAACGATCTTTCTTGATCGCTTTGCGATAAGCGTCGATCGCCGCTTCTGGGTGGTCGAGCTGATGCTGAAGGTTGCCGAGCCGAAAGAGGATCTGCGAATCTCCTGGCTTGGCCTTGGCTGCTGTAGTGAGGGCGGTCAGAGCATCATCTAGCCGATCGAGCCGGCTGAGCACAGCACCGTGCAGCGAATGCAGGTCGGCGTCATTGCGATGGCTGGCGAGGGCGCCCTCGACCGCGCTCAGGGCCTGATCCAACCGTCCGAGTCGCATCGCGATCACCGCTGCGTTGTAGAGCAGTTGGCGGTCGTCGGGTAACAATTCCAGCCCACTCGAGAAAGCCTCGAGAGACGCTTCTAGCTGGTTCTGCCCGGCGTACAGAGCGCCCAAAGATGTGTACACTTCGACCACCGAAGGCCCGAGCCGGCGCGCCTCGAGATAACTTTCGACCGCGTCGTCGAGACGGCCTGCCGCACGGTGGCGATCACCTTCGTCCAGCCGCTCCCGCACGACCAACGGGACGTCTTGCTGAGCGTCCAGCTGAGAGCTAGCCAGCGCCGTCAACAGCGCGGCAGCCACCCAGGCGACGACCGACCGAATCACGACCGACCGAATCACCATATCAATAGCGAATCTCGATCGCCCCATAGTAGGTGGCTCCTGGCAACTCGGTGTCGATCGGCAAGAATGTCTCTTCGATTTCTTCGTCGAGCAGGTTCTTGCCATAGACCGAGAACCTCAGCCCCTCGTCGGAGCCGCCGATACGGACCGGGGCATCCCAGCTGAGGCGGGCGTTGACGAGTGTGTAGGAGTCCAGAATCGCGGTCGATTGGTTGCCGGTTGCAAAGTTCCAAGCACTCGGTCCCTCGCGCTCATCCCGCCACTCGGCCTCGATGGTTCCTCGAAAGCCACCGAAGGGTCCAAAGTAGGTCGCGAGATTGAACTTGTTCTCGGGCGAATAGACAAATTCAAAAGCTTTGCCGCTGGAGTCGACCCGTGTGTCGTCTTGCTCGTTCTCTTGATAGGACCAGTTGAACAGGGTTGAGAATTGGCGACTTGGCTGCCAACGAAGCTCGAGCTCGCCGCCTCGGATCGTCGCCTCGCCAGGATGGTTCTCAGAGATCACCTGGGTCGGGCCAACGGGTGGGCTAACGAACGCCAACACCACAAAATCCTTGACCTTGGACTGAAACAGATCAATCTTGAGACTCGCCTGCGGGCTCAGGCTAAACTCCGCACCGAGGTCGAAGGTGCGAATCTCCTCAGGTTGGAGGTCGGCATTGGGTGCAAAAACTGACAACGGGAACGCAAAGGACCCATTGTCGGCGCTGAGGAACCAAGAGTCTTGGTACAGCTCGTTGAAATTGGGGAAACGAAACGCGGACGACCACCCGCCACGCAGCACGACCGAATCGGATGGCGTATAAACCGCAGCGATGCGCGGCGAAAGCGCGCTGTCGAAGAGATCGTTGGAGCCGTCCAAACGCGCACCGAGGGTGATGCGAAAACGGTCCTGAGCGAGCGAGATCTGATCCTGCACATAGGCCGCGACCTTGGTGTAGGCCAGGACCGGATTCACCGTCGACGTGGGCTGCAGCAATTGATCCTCGTGGTCGCCAGCATCAACCCGCCGCGCTTCGAGGCCGATCAGAATATCGTGCGACGGAAGCATCCTCAGACCCAGGCGGAAATCGCCAATGAGCTGGAACCCATGATCGACAGTGTCTGAAAAGGCCTCGTTCTGCGGCGCAGCATGACATGAGCTGCAGCGTGAGCCCTCACGTTGCGCGTACGAGATGTCGCTACTGAAGGTCAGGTCTTGGCGCAGCTCATGAGACGTCTTGAACGCCAAAATATCCACCGTCTGCTTGATCTTGTCGGCACTGCGAAAAGCACCCGGCACAAACCCCAGCGGATTCGAGAAGCCATCGAGCTCGTCCTCATGGCGATAGTAGGAGGCTTCGAAACCACCCCGCTTGGCCTTGACGAAAATATCCGAGCCTTCGATCTCCGAATCGTTGTCTTCGATCCAGAAGCCGAGCGGCAGTTGGCCGCGCTGGAGACGGCCAGAGACCAGAAACGACCCCTTGTCCGAGGATTGACCGTACACAGCACTGACCGACTGATCGAGCAAATCACCACCGGAAAACTCGACTTTGCCACCCTGAAGATCCTCCCCCGAGAGGGTGACAATGTTGACCACCCCCCAATAGGCGTTCTCGCCGTAAAGCGCAGAGCCTGGGCCACGGACAATCTCGAGACGCTTGATGTTCTGCATCATGAAGAAGTCGAAACCGGGATGTTGTGGGAACCCACCTTTGTTCCAAGAGTTGTAGGGCACACCATCAATCAACAGAAGAACCCGGCTGGTGAACGGGTTCTGGCCGAAGCTGCGGATATCGAGAGACTGCACCATCGGATTCCAGCGCACGTTGACCCCACCCACCATGCGCAACAACTCGGGGATGGTGCGAGAGCCCGATTCGCGAATCTGCTGAGCGCTGATGACGGTCACCGAGCCGGGTGCTTTGGAGATCGGCAACTCGGTCTTGGTCGCCGCTTGAATGGTGAACTCTTCCTCGCCGAAGAGCGTCACTTCTCCCAGCTGACTGGGGGCCTGGGCCTGACTGCTTGCTGCTGGCAAGCTCAGGAGAACCACCAACGCCAGGTTCAGTGACAAACATTCGCCAATCCAAGACCAAGTTCTCTGCATCATCTTGGGGGTACTCCTAGAGGTCGTCTTGATGCGCACATTCCGCCATAACGCGGCTCCTAAGCCTGCAAACTGCCCCGCGCCAGCGATTTGATCTCGGCCTTCAACTCTTCCAAGCTGAAAGCTCCCTTCTGCAAGATCTGCTCGACACCGCCGTTGAGACGAGCGGTCTCCTCAGGACCAATATCCATCGCCGTCAGAACCACGACGGGAATCGACCGCAGCGCGGGATTCTTGCGCAGTTGGCTCATGAAACCGAAACCATCGAGCTGCGGCATGATCAAGTCGAGGAGAATCAAGGACGGCGGTGACTCGGCGACCAAACGCAGCGCGGCCAGCCCGTTCTCGGCCTCGACCACCGCGCATCCCTGCTCCTCGAGCAGCTTGCGCAACACCGCTCGCAAATCCGGGTCGTCATCGACCACCATCACTTCAGGAGTTGTTCCGCGGCGACTGTACTTCTCGAGCAGAATGAGCAGCTGCCCCCGATCGATCGGCTTCATCAGGTATTCAGCACCCAGAGCGTACCCCTTCTGCCGTTGGTCAGATACCGAGATCATGATCACCGGAATATGAGACAGCTGAGGATCAGACTTGATGGTGTTGAGCACCGTCCAACCATCCAAGTCCGGCATGTAGACATCGAGGGTCACAATCGCTGGTCGCAGCTTGTAGGCCAGCTTCAAACCCTCCTCGCCACTGGATGCCGTGACAATGCTGAAACCTTCCTTCTCGAGCAGATCACGCAAGAGATCATGGACCGCCAGATCGTCGTCGATCACCAACACCAGGCGAGCATCACCCGCCGGCACAGAGCTCATCTCGCGATGGTTCCACTCACCCGATTCGAGCAGTTGGTGCATCGAGCCCATCGAGGTCTGATCTGGATCCATATCGCCCGGCAGGCGCACGGTGAAGGTTGTTCCCTCACCGAGCTCACTGTCGACATCGATTCGCCCTCCCATCACCTGACAAAAGCGTTTGCACAGAGCGAGGCCGAGCCCCGTGCCACCGTAGTTGCGAGCGGTGGACGCATCAGCCTGGGAGAAAGGTCTAAACAGCCGCGTAAGTTGCTCCGGCGACATTCCAATGCCGGAATCACTGATTTCGAAGACGATCATGTTGGCCGGGTTGGCTCGTCGCACCACCAGTCGCACCCGGCCTTGCTCGGTGAACTTCGAAGCGTTCGAAAGTAGGTTGAACAGAATCTGTCGCGTCTTGGTGAGGTCGGAGCGCACGTCGCCCAGATCGTCCGCCGTTTCGACGGTGAGGGTGTTGCCGTTTTTCTCCATCAACGGAGTGACGGTGCTCGCCACCTCCGAGACCAGACTGGCAAGATCGAAGCTCTCGACGTAGAGCTCCATCTTGCCCGACTCGACCTTCGACAGGTCGAGGATGCTGTTGATCAGACCAAGCAGATGTTTGCCGGCGGATTTGATCTTGCGCAGATCGGGTAGAAAATCTTCGAGCCCCATCTCGCCGGCATCGTCCTCCAGAATCTCGCTGTAGCCGATAATGGCGGTCAACGGTGTGCGCAGCTCGTGGCTCATGTTGGCCAGGAAGACGCTCTTGGTCCGGTTAGCCTCTTCGGCTTTGTCCTTGGCGATGTTCAGCTCTTCGTCTCGCACTTGGATCTGCCCCAACATCTCGTTGAAGCTGGCGATCAATCGGCCAATCTCGTCTTTACCTTGAGGCGTGGCTCGGACTGTGAAGTCCTTCTTCTCAGAAACATGGCGAGCAACATCGACTAGGGCCAGAATCGGCTTCGAGACCACCCGCTGCAGTGCTGAGGAAAACAAGAGGGCCAAAATCGAGACACCCAAAATGACGCCGCCCAGAATCCGCTGGTAGTCCACCCGGCGCTGGTCCAACTCCCCCAGGTCGGTCACGATCAGAAACGTGCCGACACGTTGAGTGCCAAATTGCATCCCTCGGGACATCACCAGGTTGCTCGCCCGAAACTCGTGCCCGTCGGCTGCCGGCGCCGTCGGTTGAGGATTGGGCTCGCCGGGAACATTGCGCGCAAAGTCCGCAAACAGTTCCCCATCGCTATCGAAAATAGCTGCTGAGATGATGTGAGGCTGGACCTCCAGACTGGCGAGAATACCGGCTGCGGTCTCAGGGTCGTGATAAACCAACGCGTCAGCGGTATTGGCTTCGAGAGTCGCCGCCAAAGTGCTGAGATCGCGCACCATCTTGTCGCGGAAGGTCATCCGATCGTAGGTGTAGAACGCAGCCGAGGCGAGCAGCAGGGCCAGAACGGTCGTCAACATCGTGAGCGCCGTCAGCTTGCGCTGGATGGAGAGATTTCGCAGTCGACCCATGGTGATAACTCGTGTCGGTCAGTAGCTAGACCGTGACTCACCCGGACGGCACACCGTCACGGGGATCTCGGTTAGGATCCGGCGTCCCGGTACCCCGCGATCGATGAGACATCTATACCGTTCTCGCGGAGAACCGTTCTGATTCCGACGAATGGCCTTACTGACTTTGATGCGGAACACCAACGGTATTATATAGATCCTCAAACTTCGAGACAGGGGGAGCTTGATGGCAAGATGTTTGGACAGGAGAGATTTGAGGCGACGAAATTGAGCATCCTGTGTCTTGTCCGCCATGGTCAAGCATCGGTCCATGCCGAGGACTACGACCGGCTTTCGAGCCACGGTGAGGCTCAGAGCCGAACCCTGGGGGAGTATTGGGCACGCAGCGAGCGTCGATTCGATCGCGTCTACGTTGGCCCGCTGCGCCGTCCGCGGCAGCCCCTCGACGCGGTGGCTGGCGCGTTCCAAGACCAGGGCCTCGATTGGCCCGAGGCGAAACGGCTGCCGCAGCTCGACGAGCACCAAGGCCCGGAGGTGATCGGGCACCACCGCGCAGCCCTCTATCGGCAAGCCGGCATCGACGACCCGAGTCAGGGCGATGTCGACCCACAGGAATCGATTCGACGCT
>JAJCXQ010000862.1 GCA_029263355.1 Acidobacteriota bacterium
CGCCCCTACGACGACAAAGTCGCCTTCTGCCGTTGGCTCGAGCTTTATCTCGACGCCATGGACCCGAGTCGCAACTGGCAAGCGATCAACGCTGGCGCCATCTCCTACGCCAGCTATCGCGTTGTGCTGGTGATGAAAGAGTTGGTGCGTTACGAACCCGATCTCTTTGTGATCTACACCGGGCACAACGAGTTTCTCGAGGAACGCTCCTACTCCGACATCATCCACCAGAATTCAGCGCTCAAGAGGCTACGTTTCTGGCTCAATTCACGGCGATTCTTCGCCCTTGCCCGCGGCGCCTGGCTCAGCTTGCGCCCCCAAGCAGACGACACCTCGAACGATCGAGCAACGGAAGGGGCCAACCTCGCCGACGAAGTCGAGACCCGGCTCGACGGCTGGACCGGCCTCGATCTCTACCATCGAGACGATGCCCTGAGGCGCTCGATTCTCGAACATTTCGAGTTCAACCTGCGCCAGATGGTCCAAATCGCCCGTGACCACGGGATCGATGTCGTTTTCGTCGATCCGGTGTCGAACCTCAAGGATTTTTCACCGTTCAAATCCGAACCCTCGGAAACCACGGCCGCGGACGACCTCGCCGCCCTCGAAACCCATCTCACCGCCGGCCGCACCCGCCTGGCCGCCGGCGACCCGGAGGCCGCCCTCGCCGAGCTCGACTTGGCCCTCGCTATCGACCCCGGGTTTGCCGACCTCCACTATGCGCTCGCCAGAGCCCACTTTGCCCGCCAAGACTTCGACGCCGCCCACGACGCGTTTGTGCGCGCCAAGGACCTCGATGTCGCCCCGCTGCGCGCCCTCAGCGACGTCTCGCGGCTGCTGCGCGCCACCAGCGAACGGGAAGGCCTGCCTCTGATCGACTTGCCGGGGCTGCTCGAAGCCGACAGCCGCGAACGTTTCGGCCACCCGATCCTCGGCAACGAATACCTCCTCGACCACGTCCACCCCGACATCGCCACCCACAGCCTGATCGCCGAGCAGGTCATCAAAACGCTGGTCGAAAAAGGTGTGGTTCGGCCCGGCGCGGATTGGACGCCGGCCAAACGCCAGGCGATCTACGACCAGATGGTGGCCGGCATCGACCGCTCTTATTATGCCGAGCGTGATCTGAATCTATCCAAAGTCCTGGGCTGGGCCGGCAAGTTGGACGAAGCGGAAGCCCCTCTGCTGCGGGCCGCCGCAACCCTCGACGGTCATCCCGAAGTCCATCTCAACCTCGGCGTCATCTACCAGAAGACCGGCCGTTACGACGACGCCGCGGAGCAGCTCACCCGCGCCGTCGAGCTGGCGCCAGAGTCCCCGGAGGCCAGCTTCAACCTGGGAGTGGTCCACGGTCATTTGGATCAATTGCCAGAGGGAATCGCCGCTTTGCGATCGGCCATTCGCTTGCGTCCCGACTACCCGGAAGCGACCTATAACCTCGGTGTCTTGCTGCGTCGCCAGAACGCCTTTGACGAAGCGATCGAGTGGTTCGAGAGAACCCTCGAGCTCAAGCCCGACGCCGCTGAGGTCGACAGCCAGCTCGCCCTCGCCTATCGTGGCCAGGGCCGCTTCGATGACGCCATCGCCGCCTTCCGACGCCATCTCGAGGGTGCCCCCAACGATGCCGCGACACGTACCGCCCTCGCCGTCACTTACGGCCGCCAAGGACGTTTCGACGACGCCATCCGCGAGTTCGAGCGGGTCATCGCGGAGCAGCCGTCGTTCGCCGAGGCGCGTTACAACCTGGGGGTGGTCTACAGCCAGCAGGGGGCGGACGACGATGCCCTCGCCGCCTTCCTGGCCACCCTCGAGGCCGATCCCGATCACGTCGAAGCCCACAACAACCTCGGCATCTTCTACGCCGGTCGAGGTGAGCTCGAGACCGCTCGTCAATACCTGGTGCGAGCGATCGAGGTGGATCCCGCTTATGCCGACGCCTACTTCAATCTCGGTATCGTTTACGACAACGCGGGGCGCCCCGAAGAGGCCAGCCAGGCCCTCCAGCGAGCGGTGGCCCTCGACCCGGACAACCCACGATTCAACTTCGCGCTAGCGATGATGGACTTCGCCCTCGGACGGACCAACGCCGCGCGTCGGCATTTTGATGCGGCTCGCCAGGGCGGCATCGCAACTCCGCCGGAAATTCAACAACAGCTGGGCGCGTTGTAACCAAACAGTCGGGCGACACCGAGCAATAGGTGACACTGTAACCTGCGCCTTGGAACCCCCATCCAACCCTTGTATGGGCACCGTCTTGTCAGCACCGTGTCGACGGACGCGATAACATCTTCTCAGCATCACCCTACCCCACCCGGGAGCTTGTCATGACCGACTTGAACATCACCCTCACCGACGAAGCCCGGCAGCGGTTCATCGACTTTCTCGCCGCTGAAGAAGATCCCGATCAAGTGATCCGGCTAGCCGTGGCTGGCCACGGCCCAACCGGCTTCAACTACCAGCTCGATCTGGTGAAAGAAACCGAAGTCAACCATCACATCCGTCTCGACTACGAAGGTTTCCGGATGTATGTCGAGCCGTCGAGCACCAAGGTGCTGAACGGCGTCACCATCGATTTTACCCAACGCGGTTTGGAATCTGGCTTTCAATTCGACAACCCGAACAGCCGTTGGGCGGATCCCATCGCTCGACGAGTGCAAGATGTTCTGGACCAGCAGATCAACCCCGGCGTCGCCAGTCACGGCGGCTTCGTCCAACTCCTCGACGTCAAGGACTCCACCGCTTACATCTCCCTCGGTGGCGGCTGCCAAGGCTGCGGCATGGCTGATGTGACCCTCAAGGATGGCATCGTCGTGGCGATCAAAGAGGCGGTGCCGGAGATTGAATCAGTGCTCGACCGCACCGATCACGCCGCAGGTGAGAACCCCTACTTCCAGGGTGACGGCGGTTCCCCGTTCGCTTGACGCGCTTAGATTAAGCAGCTGTCTTTCGACGACAGACTGTTAAACTCTTCTCAGGTTTAAATTGTAGTCCGCACTATCAACCGAGAAGGGGAAGGACATGTCGAATGCACACGGCGCGACCAGCCTGCGTGGTCTCGATGCCTCGACCTATCACGAAGAAGGGCGTTTTGGGCGCCTGTTCAAAACCGCGCGGCCATTTTCACCGCCCGACGAGTACTTGATCGAGCTCGGTTTGAGCATGGAGAAAGAAGACGCCGCGGGCGGCTCCGGTGACAGCGACTCGATGCCGGCCGGTTTCACGTTTCTCGGCCAATTTGTCGCCCATGACATCACCTTGGATACCACCTCCGCCCTCGATCGCAAGAACGATCCGGCGGCAATCAAGGACTTCCGCACTCCGGGGCTCGACCTCGACTGCGTCTACGGCTTGGGACCGGAAGCCAACCCCCACTTGTTCGATCAGGACGACAAGGCCAAACTCCTGGTCGGCACAGAAAAAAACCCCAACGACCTCCAGCGCAACCGTCAGCACGTCGCTCTGATCGGTGACCCGCGCAACGACGTCACCCTCATCACCTCTCAGCTCCATCTGCTGTTCCTCAAATTCCACAACCGAGTCGTCGACTACTTACGCGACGAAAGTGTCCTGCCGGAGAGCGCGATCTTCGAAGAGGCCGAGCGCATGACCCGCTGGCATTACCAGTGGATCTTGATCTGGGAATACATCCCGATGCTGACCGGCCCCGACATCATTGCCGATATCCGGGCCAACGGCCGTCGGGTCTACAAGTTCAAATACCACCCCTTCATTCCGGTCGAGTTTACGGTCGCAGCCTATCGCTTTGGACACAGCCAGTTGCGCTCGACCTACTCCCTCAATGACGCCAACCTCGAAGCCAGGATCTTCACCGATCTCGGCGCCTTCAAAGAAGTGCCACCGGAGCACGTCATCGACTGGCGTTACTTCTTCGATGTCGATCCCAACATGAAGCCGCAGACCGGCCGCAAAATCGACTCCAACATGGCGATGGAGATGCACGATCTGCCGTTTGTCGATGCGCCCAAGCCCGAGCTCCGATCGCTGCCGGTGCGCAACTTGTTGCGCGGCAAGGCTCTCGGTTTACCCTCGGGACAAACCGTCGCCGAGCGCCTCGGTGTTGCGCCTCTCAGCCAGCAAGACCTGGGGCTCAAGGGCGAAGCGCCACTGTGGTACTACATCCTCAAGGAAGCCGAAGTGCTCCACAATGGTGAACGCCTGGGCGAAGTCGGTGGCCGCCTGGTGGCTGAAGTCTTCGCCGGTTTTCTGCAGTCCGACGACGAGTCTTACGTCGTGGCCGCGCCGATGTGGAAACCCACTCTACCGTCGGCGACCCCGGGGCACTTCACCATGGCCGACATGGTGCGATTCGTCGAATCATAGCGCTCTCCCGGCGCCGGATCAGGAGAATCCCCCCTTGCCCCCCTTTTTCAAAGGGGGGAACCCCTTCCTCCCCGATCGACCCGAACCGGGGCAAACTCGCCGCAAACGCCCGCGACACATACAATCTCCAGGTCCACCCCGAGCCGTCCGGCTCTCCGCCCCACGACCGCCCCCCAGGAGAATCTCGTGCGCCACGACCTTCTTGCTCGCTGTCTCGCCGTTTTCTGTGCCCTCGGACTGCTCACCGCCACCGACGCTGACGCCAAGCGCAAAGTTGAGCCAGCGGCCGAAGAAAAGCCCCAAGACGCATTCAACGCGGGCACCTTCGCCGGCCTGAAACTGCGCTCGATCGGTCCCGCGTTGACCTCTGGACGGATCATCGACTTGGCGGTGAATCCCGAAGATCATTCGACAATCTACGTCGCCAGCGCGGCCGGCGGGGTGTGGAAGACCACCAATCGTGGAGTCACCTGGACACCCATTTTCGACGACCAGGGTTCGGCCTCGATCGGCTGTATCACCCTCGACCCCAACAATCCCCATGTGGTGTGGGTGGGTAGTGGCGAGAACAATTCCCAGCGCAGTGTCGGCTACGGTGATGGGGTCTACAAATCCCTCAACGGCGGCAAAACCTGGACCAAAATGGGGCTCGAGAATTCCGAGCACATCGGCAAGATAGTTGTCGACCCACGGGACTCGAACGTCGTCTACGTAGCGGCTCAAGGTCCGCTGTGGTCGCCAGGCGGCGACCGTGGCCTCTACAAAACCATCAATGGCGGCGAAACCTGGGACGCAGTGCTCGAGATCAGCGAAAACACCGGCGTCTCGGATCTGGTTTTTGACCCCCGCGACCCCGACGTCCTCTACGCCACCTCCTACCAGCGTCGGCGGCGGGTGTGGACTCTGATCAACGGCGGCCCCGAAGCCGGCCTCCACAAATCGACCGATGGCGGGGCGAGTTGGCGCAAAATCACCAGTGGCCTGCCAAGCGGCGACGTCGGTCGTATCGGCTTGGCGATCTCCCCCACCGAACCCGATGTGCTCTACGCCATCGTCGAGGCTGATGGTGACGACCGCGGCTTCTACCGTTCCACCGACCGTGGCGAGCACTGGCACAAGCGCAGCGACTACAGCAGCCGTAGCGGCCAGTATTACCAAGAGCTGACCGCCGACCCCCACGATGTCGACCGGGTCTACTCTATGGACGTTTTCCTGCAAGTCACCGAAGACGGTGGCGCGTCGTTTCAAGACGTACCGGAGACCTACAAACACGTTGACAACCACGCCATGTGGATCAACCCCGGGGATACCGACAACCTGTTGGTCGGCACCGACGGCGGGCTCTACGAGTCCTTCGATCGCGGCGCCACCTGGCGCTTCTTCTTCAACCTGCCGATCACCCAATTCTACAAAGTCAGCGTCGACAACGATCTGCCGTTCTACAACATCTACGGCGGCACCCAGGACAACTTCACCCTCGGCGGTCCGTCACGCACCACCTCTGAGTATGGCATCGCCAACACGGATTGGTACATGACCCTCGGCGGCGACGGCTTCCAAACCCAGGTGGATCCCAACGACCCCAACATCATCTATTCACAATCGCAATACGGCAATCTGGCACGTTTCGACCGCCGCAATGGCGAAGTCCTCGACATCAAGCCCCAAGCCGCGGCGGATGACGAGCCCCTGGTGTGGAATTGGGATTCGCCGCTGATCATCAGCCCGCACTCCCCAACCCGCCTGTACTTCGCCGCCAACCGCATCTTCCGCAGCGACAACCGCGGTGAATCGTGGACCCCGATCAGCGGTAACCTGAGCCGTCAGCTCAACCGCGACACCATGCCGATCATGGGTAAAGTGTGGAGCGTCGACGCTGTGGCCAAGAATACCTCGACCTCGATCTACGGCAACATCGTCAGCCTCAGCGAGTCGCCTCTCGTCGAGGGTCTGATTTACGCCGGCACCGACGACGGCTTGATCCAGGTCACCGAAGACGGCGGCGCCAACTGGCGACGGCTCGACAGCTTTCCCGGCGTCCCCGCGATGACTTACGTCAACGATCTCGAGGCCTCATCAAACGATCCCGACACCGTTTATGCCGCCTTCAACAACCACAAGAGTGGTGATTTCAAACCCTACGTACTCAAGAGCACTGATCGTGGCGCCACCTGGAGCTCGATTTCCGGCGATGCCGACGACGGGCTGCCAGCGCGGGGATCGGTTTATGCTGTCATAGAAGATCACTCG
>JAJCXQ010000863.1 GCA_029263355.1 Acidobacteriota bacterium
AAGCTGGAGTTGGCCGGTGTGCTGGAGGGAGGTCCAGTGCTCGTCGGAGTCCAGGAGGAGGACATCGAGGAGACGCAGGTTGATGCTCTCACCGGCGTTGCGGACGCGCCGGGCGAGACGCAGGTCGGCGCGGGTGAAGTGGACGGCGGTGTTGGGGCGATGATGAAAGAGGATGATACCAGCGGCTTGTAGGAAGGCTCCTGGACCGAGCAATACGGCATGATCGATGCGCAGGTGGCTGAGGTCACCGAGGTAGGGCAAGCTGTAGGCGATCGGCTGCAAGGCGTCATCGACGAAGAGGACGCCGAGGTGCTCGGTGAGGCGATAGAGGGGCGAGATCTGCTGGCGCAGGAAGCGGACGCGGTTCTCGGGAAGACCAAGGTCCACAGCCGCGCCGTGAAGTGGCGGCAGCAGATGCAGGCGGTAGCGGGCGATGAGATCCGGCGGTAGGGTTTGGGCAGGTCGTGTCAGCATCGGACCGGGCGGGTCGGTTCGAGATCAAGTCTCGAGGGTGCTGGGCTCGCCGCAGGGCTGGCAGGTGTCGCGGGAGGGGTCGTCCGCACCCGGGTCGGCGTCTTGGGGATCCGGGTCGGGTTCGTCCGCGGGCGCGTCGGAATCGCTCGGGCTGGCTTCGGCCAGGATGGGATCACGCCTGGGAGAAAGCACTTCCAGCCAAGCCGGGCAATCCCCGCGCCACAACATCGGATCGCAACCCTTGAGCTCGGCGATCACACTTTTCGGGCGTTCCGCTTCGCCGGATTTGTCTCGGCGCACGATCTCGACCTCACCACCGGGGCTGATCAGGAACTGCAATTGGCCGCCGAGCTGAGAGAGTTGGTGCTCGGCTTCCTCGAATGTGCGGTGAATTGCGTCGATGGCGTCGGCCAGGGTTTTGTTGTTGCTCATCTTTGTCCTCCCGGGCGGTACGATACGCAACCTAAACTCACCAAGGCAAAGATATTCGTGAAATCGTCGGTTTCTATACCCACGTGCCACTTTGGGAGGGTTTTGCTAAAATCCATGGTTGTGAAGCCAGACAAAAGCGCCCTTAGTGGCCTATCAGAGAAAAGCGCCAGTCGTATCCGGGCCACTCTAAAGGCCGATATCCGGATGTCGAGCCAAACCGTGCAGGCTGTGGCGGAACGTATCTCGCGCAAGAGCAGCACCTTCTACAAGAGCCTCGATGGCACGATCAGCCTCAGCCTGGGGCACTTGCTGGTGGCGCTCGACGTCATCGGCGTCGAACCCGGAGACTTTTTCGCCCGCGCTCTCGGCACGGACAACACATCGGCCGCCCTGCTCGCGGCGCTGGAACCTCTCGGCACGGTGCATTCCCGGATGAAGCGGCTGGAGAAAACCCTCCGCTCGCTCGAGACCGCTCCGATCAATCCGGAGCCGCCGCGCAATACCGACGCCGAGCCCCTGGTGGCGAAGTTGATCGCCTGTGTCGGTAAGGAGCAGCGCCGACGCATCTCCACCGCTGAGCGTTACCGCGATCCTGCTGTCGCCCATCGGTACTTGGAGCATCTCGATGCTTTGCGCTACGACCAGCCCAAGCAGGCCATACTCAACGCCGAGGCGGTTGCGGTACGCCTAGTCCCACATCTCCGCGGATCGCGGGAGGAGCGCTTGGCGTTGGCCGTCAAGGCGCTCACGATCTACGGTTCCGCCCACCGTCAAGTCGGTGGTTTCGCGACCGCCGCCCGCGCCATGCGGGTGGCCCTGCGCACGAGTCAACGGAATCAACTCTCCGGATTGATGGCGGATATCCTGCAACGTGGCGCGTATGTGTTGAGCGATCACGGTCGATTCGTCGAAGCGATGAAGTTGCTAGATGAAGCGTTGGTGATCAATATTGATTTGGGTTACGACCTGGGCGTAGGGATGACTCTGGTAGATCGGGGTTTCATCTTGAACAGTGTTGGCTCCTATTCCGCCTCGGTGACGGTGCTAGCGAAGGCTCTGCCCGACTTACAGGGCGACTCGCACCATGTTCGGCGAAATCGCCTAGCCGCCTACGAAGTGCTCAGCGCAAACTATCGAAGCCTTGGTCAGCTCGATCGAGCCGACAAGGCCCTAGCGCTTGCTCTTGAAGAATTTCAAGATTCAGGCCAGTTGAACCTAGCAAAGATTCGATGGCAGCAAGGCGCAGTCGCACTGGAACGCGAAGCTCCGGCCGAAGCGGAAGAGCGATTCCGAGAAGCGTTGGCTGTTTTCCACCGGACAGACGGACCAGAGAGAGCCCTCGTAACGCTTGATCTAGCGAAGACCCTCCTGAGTCAAGGAAGAGTAAATGAGGCCATGCCACTCGCCGTGGGCATAGTTGATTACCTCAAGAGCTTTCGAGGAAATCGAGTTGCTTCGGCAGCGATTTCCGGGTTTGCCCAGTTGGCGATTCGCGGCAAGATCTCACTGCGCGAGATCGAGGAAGTTGAGCAAGTGCTCCGGGGCAACAAGCCGTACCACTCAGCAAGTCGCTAGCCGAGAGGGATCGGTCTTCGGCCAAATTAGCAGGAGCCCCGTCGGCCCACCAGCACTCACAGTGCCAGTCATCGAGGCTCGAACTCTGCTACCCCGAAGGGGTTGAATGACAAAGCCCAGGGTAAGCGGAGCGCCACCCTGGGTTGGTTGACGCTCCCGGTACCCAACCCTGAAAGGGTTGAATACCAACTCGTGGGCCTAGGCTATAGAACCCCTTTGGGGTTCAAGAATGGTCCTGCTCCATACCCAGGGTGGCGCGGCGCTACGCTTGCTTACCCTGGGCTTTGGGATAAAACCCCTTCGGGGTTTGCGCGTGAACTGATAGCTAGCCGTTCGGCCCTTCGGGGTCTGTTGGGTCGCCAAGCGTAGCTCAACCATTCGGCTCGATATGGGGACTGAAGCCTAGGTGCTGTTCTGCTGCCTGAGCCAAACAAGAGAACCAACAAATTATCGACATCGGGGCACACTCCTTCCTTGACCAGGTCAACGCCAGGCGCTATTGCCTGACGCCGCCTGCCAGGAATTACTGACGTTACCCCCGAACTCGTAACTCAAAGAAATATCGAGAGATCTAAATAAACCTGCTGATGCTGACGGCTCCCAACTCCGCGCAATTCACTCGCTCTACTTTTACTTTTTCTTTCTTCCTACCTAAATTGTTCTAAGAAGAAATAGCGTCAGCATCAGCATAGGCAGCATCCATTCCACTGATAAATGAACATGATTCTTGGTTACAAGCCACTAATCTCTAGTTTTATCTCACTCGTAAAGCCCGCCCCGTCAGCCTCTCAACCAGCCTCGCGATTTTTGGCCCCACCAAGAGACCTGTTGTGCATCACAAATCTCGTCTTGGCCGGCCAAGAGACCTGTTGCGCGTCACAAATCCCGTTCAACCCAGCCAAGAGACCTGTTGCGCGTCAACAATCTCGTTCAACCCAGCCAAGAGACCTGTTGCAAACTGAAAATCCTGTCCCGACAAGCCCTGGCCAGCTGTTGGGTCGTGCAACTGGCGATGTTCCCTGCTACGGTCGCCAGTCGGGTTGACGGAAAAGCGCACGCAGCTGCTCAACATCGGAGCGGAGTTGCGGCCTAGATGGGCCATGAGGCACCCCAACCCATTCCCATATCCCCGCGCCTTTGCCAAACTCGGGCGCTGGCAGCCGGCAGGCGCTTTTGCGTCCAAACCCCGGTGAACTGTCGACAATGAAAATACTGGTCACATACCCCCTATGCCCGCAGCTGGTGGAATCTGGGCTTGGCGATCTCGTCGTGTATCGCCCGGAGCTCGCGGTTCAGACCGAAGATGCGATGCGGCGGGCTTTGGCGGAACACCTTCCTCGCGCGGTGCTGGTCAATGGCAGGTGCCCGGACACTAAGACTCTGACCACCTGGCAGGAGGAAGCTCAGCGCCCTGTCCAGCTGATCCGCTGCCATGGCGAAGGCAAGGGCGCCCGGATTGATCTTGACGGCGTCGGCCTCGAGCAGTTTTGCGGCACTCCGAGCCATCAGCCGGACGATCTGCAAGCCCTCGGGCTCGCCGAACGCCACCTCATGCACCACAACTCGGCGCAGCGCTTGGCAGCCTGCGGTATCTCGACGCAGGCGTCGGCGTCGTTGGTCGGATCTCGAGTGACCCTGGTTGGCGCGGGTATCGTGAATCTGATGACAGCCTGCAAGCTGGCGGAGGCAGGCGCCGATGTCGAGGTTCTGGACGCTCGACCGGATCCCCGCAGCGGCGTCGACTGGCGGCATTTGGGAACCACCCACGGTGGCGACAACGCCCGAATGTTCTCTTTCACCGAAGCGGACAACTACAACGCCAAGGGCCACCTCCCCGACTCCAACAGGAGGACGGTCTTGCGCCAGACCATCACCGAGGGAGGCTGGCTCGCCGTTAGGTCCGAAGCCTTCGACCGCCAGGAGAGCGCGTGGATCGAGCGATTCCATGCTCTGCCGCGCTGGCAAGCGGAGGTCTTCACCGAAGACATCCACGGTTTCACCATCGCCAGCTATCCGCTCTGGAAGCGGCTGCGGCGCGACATCGCGCACCTCTTCGACGGCGTGGGTTACACCTCTGGCATCCTTCAGCTTTATGCCCAGGCTCAAAAGGCCGACGCCGCCGAGGCACTGCATGCCAGACTCGGCTCGTTGGTGAAAGGGCTCAACCGCGATGAGCTCATCCGGCGTCACCCCGCTTGCCGCGATGGGGTGGAGGACGGCCAGATCGCTCGCGGCCTGGAGGTGCGGGGATTCACTCTCGGAATCCATGATTTTGTCGCCAGGCTCCTGCAACATCTCGAAGCTCGAGGCGTCCACTTTCGGTGGCGCCAGCCGGTGACGGCGGTGATGAGATCAGACGATGGGGAGGTGACCGGGTTACAAACCCAAAACGGCGTGGTGCGCTCTGAACACTATGTTCTGTCTCCTGGTGTTTATGGCGGACGCCTGCTCGAGGGCACCCGGACTGCCGGCAAGATCCAGGGGGTTCTGGGGCTGTGGATGTCCTTCCCCAACCTGGAACCGCGACAGCGTCAATCGATCAAGCTCCACCGCGGCGGGCAGGTGGGGGAAGATTCGAACATCAACCTGGGAACCGATGCAGCGGGGCGTTCGATCCTGATTCTCGGCTCGGGTTACGGTTATCTCGGTTCTCATGCCCTCGACATGGACTCACCCGAGATCGGGTGTCTTTTCGAGGCCCTGGAGCAAACCGCGCAGCGTTATTTCCCCCGGGCTCATGCCGCCGCGGTCCGCGACGGCACGATCCTCAGCTCTCGTAAAGCCTGCGTCCGACCGTTCACCAGCACGGGTCTCGGAGTGTTCGACGTCTCGGGCACCGCGGACGGTGGTCGCATGATCGTCGCTTCCGGGCACAATACGGGGGGATTTGCGCAAGCTCCCGCCGTTGCGCAAGCGGTCACGACGACTCTCGAAGGTGGAGTCCACCCGATGCAGGCCCTCTATGATCCGGAGCGCGGCATCGTACCTGACGCCTTGATGGACTGACGACCCGAAAACCTACCAGATCGCAGCCAGAAACAGCGTTTTCGAGTCAGTGAGGTCGCGCTGGTGGAGCGAGCACAGGCGAGTATGCTTGAGCAGAACACAGGGTGCTAGCCCACAACCCATTGTAACCAATGAAGTTGAAAGACCCGGCGCTGCCAAGGCGAGTTGCGCAGCGCTGCGCGCAGCCCATCAGCGAGACCGACCGAGCGTTGTTCGTGGATGGAGTCGAACTAATCCGCCTCCAGCAACCGGATCGCCCGTTTTGGCGCGACCATGCGAAAGCCATCTTCGAGCAACTGCTCCACCGTCTCCCAATCGGGATCACGATCGAGACGCATGCCGACCCAGCCACTGGGGCCGAGGTACGGGGGGACAAAATAGGTCTCAGGGTCGGCCTCGACCCGCAGCTCCTGCTCGAAGAAGCTCGACTTTACCCACACGGCGATCCGTTCTTCTCCATGGTGGTGGTCGTCGAAGGTTGCGAAGGTCTTGCGGCCTCCCCACCAAGTCGGGGCGCCGTGGGAGAGCTTCTCCCGCGTCTCAGGCCAAGCTTCGATGATCGTCCGCAGGCGTTCCAACAGATCGGATGGTGTCGTCATGTCCTGAATCCTAACATTCCACTCTACAGTTCCAGGCCAGAGTTACCTCGCTGGCACTCACAACCTAGTGACCTCGAGTTCTGCAACGATAATGGACCTTCGAACCTTATGACGCGTACGACGTATCCATCTCGAAGTCCGCACCTTTTCGGTCACTCCCAGGCACGCCTCGCGGCACCACATTTCCTCGCGCCACACTTCCTCGCACCACACTTCCTCGCGCTGCATTCAACGGAGGTTCCACCTTGCGTCGATATCTGTTTGCCCACCCGGTCTCGCATCTGATGTTGCTCGGCGTTCTCGTCGCGGCGACCACTAGCGCTACGAATACCGACTGGCCGCAGTACCGTGGCCCGGAGAGCGCCGGAGCCTCCAACGCCAGCGGCGTGTTTCCCACCGCCGGCTTCGGTCTCGAGATCGCATGGCGACGGCCGATCGGCGCGGCCTATTCGGAGGTGTCGGTGCTGGGTCAACGCGCCGTGACCATGTTCGCCGATGGTGAGGTCGACGTGATCGCGGCCTTCGACGTCGACACCGGTGACGAGCTCTGGCGGCACACCATCGGCGAGACCTACAAAGGGCACACCGGCTCGGACGGTGGTCCGATCTCGACCCCGGCCATCGCCGACGGATCGGTGTATGGGCTGGGGCCCCATGGTGACCTGTTTGCCCTCGACCTGGCCTCGGGGGCGGTCCACTGGACGCATCGTTTGACGGATGAGGAGTCCAAGCAGCCCTATTACGGCTTCACCTCATCGCCGCTGGTGGTTGATGATTTGTTGATTGTCCAACTCGGGGGCGGTGATGGGCACAGCATCACCGCCTTCGATCGCGCCACCGGCAAAGCACGTTGGCGGGTAGGTGACGATCGAATGGTTTACGAGTCGCCGATTGTCACCATGCTGGCAGGCAAGCGGCAGGTCGTCGCGGCCGGCGGTGATTGGGTGGTTGGGTTGGATCCACGGGGCGGCCAGGCGCTGTGGCGCTGGCAGCACAAACTGGATGGGGTTTTGGGCACGCCGATTCTGCTCGGTGATGATGGTCTCCTGCTCAGGGGTGACGATGAAGCGGTGGCGCTCGACGTCCGCCAAGTGGACGGCGCACTACAGGCCACGGAACTGTGGCGCTCGAACGATTTCAAACGATCGTTCGCTCTGCCAGTGGTCCACGAGGGTTATGCCTACGGTATGAGTCGAAACTTTCTCACTTGCCTCGACACCCGAGACGGCCGGCTGGTCTGGCGGTCGCGTCCACCCGGCGGCAACGTCCTCATTCTGGTAGACGGCCACTTGGCGCTGGTCGGCTCGGACGGCGAGCTGGTGGTGGCCAAGGCAACCCCCGAGGGTTTTGACGAAGTGGCGCGCACAGCGATCTTCGACGGCGATACGTACTCGGCTCCAAGCTTCTCCGGCGACCGTTTTTTCCTCCGTGACGTCACTTCGTTTGCGGCGGTACGCATCGTGACACAGGGCCCGGTAGAGACCGCCGCCATACCTGTGGATGCAGACCGTTACCTCGGCCCCTTCGGTGACATCTTGAGGGACATCACTGCGTTGCCCCTCGCCGATCGTCAAGCTCGAATCGACGCTGTGTTTCAGGACCGCGCCAGCGGCCCGATCGTCGAGGCTGTTGACAACATTGGATTCGCGCACCTGGTCTACCGTGGCGAGGCACAAGACGTGGGCCTCAGCGGCAACTTGCCGGGCTTCCGTTGGGACGACGAGGAGCCACTGCATCGGTTGGAAGGTACGGATCTCTTCTTCCGCTCGTTTCGCATGGACCCGGCGGGGATCTGGCAGTACCAGATGAGTACAGATTTTGGCGACAAGAGCGCCGATCCGGGTAATCCGCGATACGTCAAGATCCGCGACGCGAAATGGTCTGTCCTGTCGCTGCCCAACGCCCCCGCCAAGCCGCATCTCGATGCCCTGCCGACGGACACCCCTCGCGGTCGAACGGAGAACTTCACGCTAGCGAGCAAGCACTTTGGCAACGAGCGTGAAATCACTGTCTATTTGCCGCCGGGCTACCCTGACGCGGGTAAAGAATTGGCCAATCCAGAGCGGTTTCCGTTGCTGATCTACACCCGGGCCAACCTCCGCGACCTGATGCATTTCGAGCAGACCCTCGACACCATGATCGCGACCGGCGCTATCGAGCCGCCGGTGGTGGCTTTTGTCCCTCGCCGCTCCGGCACCGAGCATGGCACCGACGCTGACACTTATGTTGCGATGCTCGTCGAAGAGCTTCTACCGGAGCTCCAGTCTCGCTTTCGGCTGAGGGAAGATCGCCTGCAACGGGCCCTTGCTGGCGCTGTCAGCGGTGCTGGAGTCGCCGTCTATACGGGGCTCAGGGCGGGTGATCACTTCGGTAAGGTTGCCGTCCAGAGCTTTCTCGCTGGCGAGCTCGAAGCCGTCTTCGAACCTCGTGACGCCAGTGGTCTGGAGGTGTACATCGAATTGCGCAGCGATGACGTCGAGGAAGCGCCCGCGGCGACAGCCCGGATTCTCGATGTGCTGCGGGCCGGCGGCGCCACAGTGAAGCTGGCAAACATCGCGGGCGGCGTCGGGCCGACGGGCTGGCGCACCACCCTGGACCAGGTCTTGATTGCTCTCTTCGGTAAGGATCGGTAGTCCTTCTTGCGGGCTGCGCCGTCAGCGTCCGGCACTGCTTGTTGTCGTGAAATCCGCTGCTTCTGCGTATTCCAAGACGAGTGTTGGGCTCAGCCATCGAATGATCTGGGCCCGGCAGCCTCGCTTGAATGAGTGGCCCCCCGGCCCACTTCGATGACGCACTCGCGGAAGGAGCATGCCGATGAAGATCGCAGCAGCACGAACCGCCGACCGCTCGCAGCGCGACAGCTCACGGCGCGACATCCCGACGTTGGCCGAGGTGGCGCAGATCTCTGCTCAGGCCGACTCGGTGATCGCCAACCTTCAGATTACCCAGGCTTACCATCAGATCTCGTCTGCCCTTGTCGACATGCTCGGGCCAACCGCCAACTGGTGCACTTACGCCACCTGGGCGTCGAAGCAGGCCGGCCAGACGATCCGTCACGAAGATCTGGCGCGGACGTTCGAGCGCCTATTCGGCCGAGCGCCCGAGGCAGCTCGTACTCTCGCCGAGCTCGCAGCTTGTCTGCCGCGAAGAGCGTCCAAACCCGCCATATTACGAGCGCAGGTGTGTGAGGCGCTGCGGCCGCAAGCGATCTTCGATCGGACGAGCGTCGCCATCGCCGCCGGCAACCGCAAAGTTTTTGATGAAATCGGCGGCGAGTTCGTGCGGTTCATCGAGACGTTCCGCAACGACCAGGTCTTCGACGCGGTGAAAATACAGCGCTTCGTCGAGCCGCTGTGGCCGGGCGATCCGCCCGAGGCCCAGGGTTATCTCAGGCGAGCCTTTCGTAGTCTTCACCGCGCCATGTTCGAGCAGCAACCCAGAATCAAGGTTCAGCTAATCTTGCTGGCCAGCCTCGAAATCGGTTTCCACGAGCAGACGCGACTCCAGCCCGAGATCGCTGCCGCATTTGACCTCCCAGACTTCGACCCTCGCCAGCTCCGGCGACGGTTACTGTCGGCTCTCTTTCCCCGTCTCAGCAAGTTGTGGCCACTGGCCAGCCTGTATCTGCGCTGGTCGCTCCCCGAGCGCCGTTTTTGGAACCCGTTGATCGAGCTGGTGCGTCGAACCGCACGCCAGGCGGTCACCGAACGGTTCGTCACCCTCGCCTTACCCGGCGGCCGGCTGCTGCGACTGGGCCGCGACATCGAGGGGACGTTCCCCGAGAACGTACGCCTGGTCATAGTCCCGGAGTTGCGCCAGCTCCTCAACCGCATCGACCCCACCCTCGACAGTCTGAGCGAAAGCGGCGCCGAGGACTGGGTCGATTTTGACCAGCGCATGCACTACATCACCGACTTTTTCCGCTCTTACGCCGAAGACCAGGGGCTGTTCGAACCGCCGTTCGATGGCGAGCAGACTGAGGCGATCCAGCGAGGTGAGGTCCCTTCAGGGCGGCTGTAGCCGACAAGACAGTGCGGGTCTCACTCCTCTTGCAGCGCCCGAGTCGGCGAGATCCGCAACGCGCGACGGGTCGGCACCCAGGCCGCTAACAGAGACACCAACAGGATCGTTCCGGCAACCGCGGCCAGGGTCAGCGGATCACCTCGGTCGACGCCAAAGAGGACAGATTCCAGGTAACGGGTCATCGCCCAGGCACCGCCGAGTCCAAGCGCGAGGCCAACGGCGGTAAGCGTCAAACCCTGGCGCATGACCAGGCTGATGACGTCCGGCCGCTGGGCGCCGAGCGCAACCCGCAAACCGATCTCGCGAGTGCGCTGGGACATCGAGTAGGCCAGCACTCCGTAGAGGCCGAGGGCCGATAGGAAGAGGGCGGACGCGCCAAAAAAGCTCAGTAACTGAGCCAGGAAGCTGCGATAGGCGAGACTCGACGCCAGCTTCTCGTCGAGGGTGGTGAGGACGCCAATCGGCAGATCGGGCTCCAGATCCCACACCGCCTGACGGACGGCGTCGGCCATCGCCAACGGCTCCCCTGCCGTACGGACCAGCAGTTTCATCTGCGGGACCGGGAACTGACGATGGGCAAAATACAACGCAGGCTCGGCGCTGAGGTGACGCCCCGAAAACTTGACGTCGCCCACTACACCGATGATGCGCAGCTGCTGAATCTCCGAGACCCACCATGAGCTTTTGTTGATCGTCCGGCCGACGGGCTCGGGCTCGGCCGGCAAATGCTGATCGAGAAACGCCTGATTGACGATCACGACGCCGGCGTTCTCGGCACTATCGGTAGTCTCGAACTGGCGGCCGCGAAGCAGCGGGATACCGAGAGTCTCGAAGTAGTCGAGCCCAACCGGTCGCCAGGCAGCCTCAGGCTCGTGCCCGGGCTCCGGTACCGGCTCACCTTCGATGGTGAAGCTTGATCCCCACCCCGGATCAGCGGGGTCCTGATAGCCAGCGGTGACGCCGACGACGCCGGGCAGCGCCGTGAGGCGCTCGCTGAGACGGTTGAAGAGCTCGAGGGTTTGTGGCCAGTCCTCGGAGATGAACGGGGTCTCGAGCTGCAACGGCATGACCAGGGTGCGGTCCGGATCGAACCCCGGATCGACATCCGACAACCGCAGCATGCTGCGAATCATCAAGCCAGCACCCACCACCAGGATCACGGCCAACGCAACTTCCGCCACCACCAGCCCGCGCCGCACTTGTTGCCGGCTCGATGTCGCCCCCTGAGTGCGCCCGCCCGCGCCAAGCTGGCAAAAAAGATCGCGACGTGCAACCTCGAGCAGTGGCATGAGCGCAAAGCCAATCGCTACCACGCAGGTCACCCCGAAGCCAAAGAGCAGGATCCGGCCATCGAGAGCAATTTCTTCAGCCCGTGGCAAGGTGGTCGGAATCTGTCGCAGTTGGATCTCTTTGCCGAGCCAAGCAAAGACGAAACCGAGGCTACCACCGGCGCTCACCAACCACAGGGATTCGGCGAAAAATTGCCGCAGCAGCTGCCCGGTGCTGGCTCCGAGAGCCGCCCGGGTCGCAACTTCTCTGCCTCGTCGCGCCGCCCGATGCAACACCAGATTGGAAATGTTGGCGCAGGCGATCAGCAACACGAACGCGGCCGCTCCGAGCAGCAAGGCGAAGGGCTGCCGCAAGTTCCCGACCATAGATTCGTGCAGCGGCTGGAGGCGTAGGCAGCGGGTCAGGTTCTCGCCACCGTGCTCCTCGCCGAGTTGGACCGCGATGCGCTCGAGATCGGCCGTGGCGGTCGCCATCGGGACGCCAGCGGCCAGCCGCCCCACCACAAAGATATTGTGGACGCCTCGGACTGTGGTGCCGCCCTGTGGCTCGAGGGGCACGAATAGCTCAGCGTCCGCTGGGTAATGTGGATTGCGCACCACACCGACGATGGTGTGGGCAATGCCGTCGATCGTCACCGTGCGACCGAGCACCGCAGATTGCCTGTCGTCACCGCCGAAATCACGCCGCCACATCGATTCCGCGATCAGGGCCACCGGCTCGGCGCCGCGCCGATCATCTGCCGGCTCGAGCTCGCGACCTCTCAGAACACGAGTCCCCAACAGGTCGAAAAGATCGTGGGTGATGTGCCCCACCGTCAACCGCGCGGGACGGTCGTGGACGCCGGCGACATTTGCGGGATAGGCATTCGCCGCGGCGAGGATTTCGAAGGAGTCCGAGCGCTCCCGGAAGTCCGCAAAGTCGGGATAAGAGCTGGTGAAACGACCGGCGCCGGTCTCGGCATTGGTGCCCCACACGGCGACCAGGGTGTCCGGATCGTCGAACGGCAGCGGGCGCAGGACAACACCATCAACCAAGGTGTAAACCGCGGTCACCGAGCCGATACCGAGAGCCAGAGTCAAAACCACAATCAGACTGAAACCGGTGGCCCGCGACAGGTTGCGGGCGGCCAGCCGCAGGTCGTCCAGAAAGATGCTCATGAAGGATTCTCCGGCTGAAGATGCGAGTTGAGTGGAGCGTGCGGGGCGTCGGATCAACGCTGTAATCGAGCGCCAAGCATCGAGACGATAGTCGGCTCGGGCGCGACGTGGATCGCTCGCGGCGCGACGCCGAAAATCTTCGTCGAGATCACCGAGCAAGGCTTCGCGTAAATCGGGATTCCCAAAGGTGCGGCTCAAGGTGTTCACAAACCAGCGGCTGATCCTGGGCGGCATGGGCGCGGTCGGCCGGGTGCTGTCGTCAGCCACAATCGCCTCCGGTGGCGAATGGAGCCGAGCGCAGGTCGTCGAGTTGGGCTTCGAGCCCGTCGGTCATCCGCTGTTGAAAGTCCCAGGTGGCGGACAGCGCGCGCTTACCGGCCACGGTCAGTCGGCACATCTTCTTACGACGGCCTCCACGCACCGCCGTCGGCGCCGCCATGCGCGACGTGATGAAACCTTTGCCCTCCAGTCGATCGAGGGTTGTATAGAGCGCACCCAGCGACAGCACACGGCCGGTGCGGGCGGCGATCTCGTCGCGAATGGGGACGCCGTAGGATTCGTCTCCCAGTCGTAACAAGGCCAGCAGCAAGGTGTATTCGAGATCTCTGAGGCGTTCGTTCATGGCGGGCGTCTCCATTACCTACAAATTGTAGTTGTAATACGGACGAGATCTTAGAAGGTTATTGCCTCACCCACTGCTGGCCAGCTTCCGTTTTGCGCCAAATATCAACAGATTGCAAATCTCTTGTCAGAAAACCTCACCCTCACTCCAAGACCAAGAGCATCAGATCGATTCAGTCAATCAATTTAGAAGGAGTCCGCACATGAGGGTGAAGCGTCTCATCGTTACAACATTGTTGGTACTTTGTTTAGGAATGGCCGGGCCGGGTACGGCCTCAGCCCAAGAGATCATCGACTTGGTGTTCTGTATGGACGGCTCGGGCAGCATGGGAGACGACGGCTGGGCAGCACAGATCAATGGCACCGCTGCGGCGATCCTCAATTCCCTTCCCCACGACGGTACGATTCGTATCACCATCATTCAATTTGCGGACAACTCGGTCCTCGAGATCCCGCCCACGATTCTGACCGGCACCAATGCCGCTGGTGTCGCCGATCAAGTCAGCATGCTCGGTTACGATGAAGGCAATACCAACACCGCGAGCTGCATCGACCTGGCTGCCGAGGTGCTGGATGGACTGATGCCACCATCGACGACCCAAATCATCGACGTCTCGACTGATGGCCAACCCAACGTTCCTTCAGGCTCGGGCGCCAGTACGGCAATCACGGCCGCGGAAAACGCAATCGCCGGGGGTGTTGATCAGATCAACGCACTCGGTATCGGCCTCAACTCCTCGGGTCAGGATTTCCTCGATCATTTGGTGTTGCCACAAGACGACCTGCCGTCAGACGGTTTCGTGATCAATATCGACACGTTCGAAGAATATCAAGAAGCGATCGCTGAGAAGGTGGAGCGCGAGATCGGACTGTGCGCCCTGCTCGAAGACTACACAGCCACCTGTGCCACCGACGCCAGCGGTGTGGTGAATG
>JAJCXQ010000864.1 GCA_029263355.1 Acidobacteriota bacterium
GTTTCGCGAGGCATCGCTCAAAGTGAGGCTCGGTCGGGTCGCCGAGGCGATCTTCCCCAAACATAGCTTTCCGCCCAGCCTACCCTTCGTCCGCATCGGTGACGCGATCGACCCTCTCGCTGACGCGGGTGGGGCGGCACGCTGGGCGTCGTGGACACCAGTGTCTAGTTGAGCCCGGTGGCGGGGCCATCAGTGGCCTTGAACCGCTAACGAGGCACAGCCGAGATCTTGAACTCTGTGCTTGTAGGGTGAGGTGTACTTTCGCGCAGCCTAGATCCCAGAGAATTCAAGAGATCTGAGGCTTCGAACGTTGTGACCGCCCCACTGGTTTCTGAAGTCTTTCTGGTGACCAGCGGAAAGGGCTTGATCGCAGCGAAAGAGCTGTTCAGAACGCTGGAAATATGGCCCGGTAGGACCACGCCAGATCTCTTTCCGACATGGCTGGAACCTAAATCCTGCCCCCGGTACCAACGCGTGCCCACTGGTGACCGGCTCGGCTGGCACTTCAGGCCGGGTGCGGCCGTCGAGGCCGGCACGCGAAGGTCTGCTCGTGGCATCGACCAGGCCGGCGAGACGCCGGCGCTCCCGGCAGGTGGCTTCCTCGAGTCCCGTTAGGCGGAGGCGAAGCCGTAGGGACTTTATCGCTGAGCGAGGGGTTTCAACCCCTCGAGCGGTCTCGTGGCATCGACCAGGCCGGCGAGACGCCGGCGCTCCCGGCAGGTGGCTGCTCGCGAAGGTCTTGTGCGGCGTTCAAAAAAAGATCAAAAAAAGTTGGCGGGATCTCTGACCCCTCTCCGTAATGGAGGGGTGAAGACACAAGAGTACAGACCAGAGCCCTAATCGCCTCTTGGTTTCTGTACCAAGAATCGTTGAAAAGGTTTTGGTATCTCGAGGCTGTCGAAGCACGTTTCTCTCGAAACTGTAGACGGATCGAGCCAGAAACCTAGGGCGACGCGATCTAGGAATCGCTGCGCAATGACGTTCCACGGCCACAAGGAGGTCCCATGCTGAGTCCCAGTTATCCCGGTGTTTACATCGAAGAGGTCCCGAGCGGCGTCAGGCCCATCAGCGGCGTCGCAACCTCGGTCGCCGCTTTTGTCGGCTACTTTTCCCGCGGTCCGCTGAACGAAGCGGTGCGGATCTTCAGCCGCGGCGATTTCGAACGCGAGCACGGCGGTTTGCGCGCTGACAGCGAAGCTGCTTATGCCATCGAACAGTTTTTCCTCAACGGCGGCAGTCAGGCCTGGGTGGTCCGCACCGCCAGCGGTACTCCAACTTCCGCCGCGGTGGTGCTGCGCAACGACGCAGACGCCGCAACCCTGACCGTCACCGCCAGCAGCCCGGGGGTGTGGGGCGACAACATCCGCCTCGATGTCGACTATGGCACCACCGATCCAAGTACAACTTTCAACCTCACGGTCCAAGAGCTCGACAGCGACGGCAACGTCGCACGCAGCGAATCCTTCCGCAATCTGACCCTGACCGCCGGCCCCCGCAACGTCGCCGATGTGGTCAATGAAGGCTCGAAGCTGATCAACGTAGCGATCGATAGTACGACGGAGCGCCCCGCTGCGACCGGCACAATCAGCAGTCAGCTGACGGCTCCGCCAGCTAGCCTGGTGGGTGACGAGGTTCTGACCGTCACTCTTGGCGGCGCGTCGGTGACCACCGACGCTATCGGCACCCCGGCGCCATCAACTCTCGCTAGTCTCGCGCAGAGGATCCAGAGTTTGATTCGGGCCAAAGCCGGCACCGGCACTGGCCTGCAGCCGTTCGCCCGCAACGTCACGGTGACGGTCGCCGGCAGCTCAGCGACCGGTGCGTATTTGGTGGTAAAAGCCGGATCGAACACCGCGTCGGACGTTTTGGTGCTCACCGGCACCCTGGCGACGGATCTCGGGCTGGCCACCGCCACCAACGACAACGTGCAGCAGTACGCCCTGGGTGGCGCCTCTGTCGGCTTCCAGCAAGCGGCGACATCCGGCTCCGACGGCGCCCTGCCGGACGGCGCCGCGCTCACCACCGCACTCACCGCCCTCGACCGCGTCGACCTGTTCAACATTCTGTCAGTGCCCGATACCTCACGCCTGGCCGACTCCGAAGCGGCGAGCGTGATGGCCGAGGCCACCGCCTATTGCGCAACGCGTCGCGCCTTCTATGTGCTCGACATGCCGCATGCTGACAGTGTCCGCGACGAGATGGTCGAGGCGGTCGCCTGGATCGACGACAACGCAACCCTGAGGCACAAGAACGTCGCGCTCTACTATCCGCGGCCGATGATCGCTGATCCGCTCAACGGCTACCGGCCACGGGCGGTGGCAGCGAGCGGCACCGTCGCTGGTTTCTACGCCCGCACCGATACCGCGCGCGGGGTGTGGAAGGCTCCGGCGGGCACCGATGTGACGCTTGCCGGCGTACAGAAGCTGGAATACAAGCTCAACGACGCTGAAAACGGTGTGCTCAATCCGCTGGCGGTCAACTGCCTACGCAATATCCCACCCTACGGCAATATCGCGTGGGGCGCCCGCACTCTGGTCGGCGCCGATCAGCTCGGCTCTGAGTGGAAATATGTCCCGGTTCGCCGGATGGCGCTGTACCTCGAAGAGAGCCTCTACCGCGGCCTGCATTGGGTGGTCTTCGAGCCTAATGATGAGCCCTTGTGGGGACAGATCCGGCTCAACACTACGGCCTTCATGCAGACCCTGTTCCGCAAAGGCGCCTTTCAGGGCACAACGCCGAACGAGGCCTATTTGGTGAAGTGTGACCGGGAGACCACGAGCCAAGCCGACATCGATCTCGGCATCGTCAATGTAGTGGTGGGCTTCGCGCCGCTCAAGCCCGCCGAATTCGTGATCGTCAAGCTGCAACAGCTCGCCGGTCAGACCCAGGCTTAGCGCCCCAGGAACCCGAGCCTTTGGCTCGGATTCCTGGCCCAACCCAGCCGGACCAGAAAGTCTGTCCCAAAAACCAAAGCCTTCGGTTTGGCCTTTTTGGCCAGCCTTTTGGAGAGAATAATGGCTCAGTTCACAGTTAATGCCCAACGCCTCGACCCTTACAAGAACTTCAAGTTCCGTCTCAAATGGGACGGTCGCTACGTCGCCGGTGTCAGCAAAGTCGGCGCCCTGAAGCGTACTACCGAAGTGGTAGAACACCGTGCCGGCGGCGATCCGTCGAGCTCGGAGATGTCCCCGGGACGCTCCAAGTTCGAAGGCATCACCCTCGAGCGCGGCGTCACCCATGATCCCGCCTTCGAGCAGTGGGCCAACAAGGTCTGGCGGATCAACAACGGTCTCGGCAAAGAGGTCTCGCTGAAGGATTTCCGCAAGGACATCACTCTCGAGATCTACAACGAGGCTGGCCAGTTGGCGGTCGCCTACAACCTCTACCGCTGCTGGGTTTCCGAGTACCAGGCCACCGCCGAGCTCGACGCCAACGCCAACGCCGTGTTGATCGAGAGCATGAAGCTCGAGACCTCCGGCTGGGAGCGTGACCAAGCCGTAGGCGAGCCCGAAGAGCTGTCCTTCGTCGATCCAGCTGCCTAAGGGTCATGCGTCCTCTCACGTCATCGGATCTGCTCGAGCTGCTCGACCGCGGCCACCACCTGGCCCCGGTCGAGCGGGCCCTGCTACTACTGGCACACGCCTGGCGGGGTAGCTCGGAACAGGAGCGAGCCGCGCTGCCGATCGGCCGTCGCGACGCGCTGTTGATTGCGCTACGCGCCCACACCTTCGGCACCGCGGCTGCGCTCACCGCAGCCTGCAAAGCTTGCGGCGAGCAGTTGGAGGCGACTCTCGACCTCGCCGCAGTCCTCGCTGAGCAAAACGGCGAGGCGGCCCCGATGACACCACACACCACGGAGCACGACGGCAGGACGGTAACCTTCCGCCTGCCGTCGAGCTCCGATCTGCTCGCCTTGACGGCGCAACGCGACGACAACAGCCAGGGCTTCGTCCGCCGGCTGCTGCAAACCGTCGATGGCGTCGCAGTCAACGCTGAGACACCGTTGCCTCCGGGTCTCGACCGGACGGTCGCCGCCGCCATCGAACAAGCCGATCCGTTGGCTGAAATTCGGTTCGCGGTGGTCTGCGCAGGCTGCACCCAGAGCGGCGAGCAGATTTTCGACATCGTGCCATTCTTCTGGCAAGAAATCGAAGATGCCGGCAAACGAGTGATCCGGGAGATTCACGCTCTGGCTTCGGCTTACGGCTGGACGGAAGGAGAAATCCTTCGCCTATCGCCAGCTCGACGGGCGATGTATCTCAGACAGGTGTGGTCATGAGCGAGCTCTTCAACCATCTGCTGGCGCGGGGCCGCGGCGAAGCGGAGACACTCCGTCCCCAGCCTCCGTCCACCTTCGCGGGCTCAGCCGGTCTCGGTCCCAAGCCCACCGATCCAGGAGATGAGGACGACCCGATCGAGGCCGCAATCCCCCCATCTGCATCCTCCCAGAGCCCACGGTCACCGGGAACGCTCCGTCCCGCCTCTCCATCAGCAGGCTCGACAAGCGCCTCATCTCGCCAAGGAGCGTCGGGGGCTTCGGATCGTGGATCGCGGAATCAAACGACCTCGAACCTGAGCACACCTCCAGCGCCAGCATTACCAACAAACTCCAACGCCTCCGCTGCGTCGGCGGTTGCCCCAGAGCCGATTGCCCGCCGGTCCTCAGACGACACGTCCAGCGACCGTCCGTCGCGTTCGACCCCACCACCGGCGCCGCAAGAGTCTTCTGGAACCGCAGCGACTTCCGCTCCCCCGCCGGCGGTGTTACCCGCCGTAGCAGAACCGGCGGAGATCGCTCAACGACACGCCTTCCCCACAGGATCTCCGAACGAGGACCGGCCAACCGAAGCACTCTGGTCATCCGAGGTAGGGTCCTCCGAGGCGCCAGTCGCTTCGGTCCCTAGAGATGCAGTCAACGAAGCAATCAACGAAGTGCCAGCCGCTTCGGCGGCAGGGCCTACGCTCGAGGCGCCAGCCACTTCGGAGACCGCCTGGGGTGTCGCGCCATCGGTGCCTTCGCTGAGCAAACTACCGGCCCAAATCTCAGGCTCACCCGAGGGCCAAGCTGTACCCGCAGCAGCGCCCCCCGCTCCCCCACCGGCGCCCAAGGTCGAGGTCCGAATCGGCCGAGTCCACGTCCGAGCCATCACTCAGACGCCGGCCCCGAAACCCACCCGATCGCCACGCGCGGCGGTCGCGGTGTCCCTCAACAACTATCTCGCACAACGCCGAGGAGGTTGATCCAAATGTCCAATGCGCTGGCCATCGCCGCGGTGACCGCGGTCTTGAAAGATCGCCTCAATGACGGCTTGATCAACAGCGACTTACAGTCGCTCGGCTCGTTTTCGGTCACCTGCCTGCCCCCTGACCGTTTCGGCGTCGGGGGTGCGGACGAGACCCCGGCCAATCGGCTGAATCTCTTCTTGTACCGGATCTCGCCGAACACCGGTTGGGTCAACGAAAGATTGCCGGCACGCACCAGCGCCGGCACGCGAATGACCAACCCCTACCTCGCCCTCGATCTGCACTATCTGCTGAGTGCCTACGGCAGCGAAGAGCTCAATGACCAGATCATGTTGGGTTACGGCATGCAGATCCTGCACGAGACGCCGGTGCTCGGTCGTGACGCGGTACGCACCAGCCTGGCGGGGGGCGCGGTTGACGGCGCCATCTTGCCGCCAGCCTTTCAACAGCTTGGCGCCGCCGACCTGGCGGAGCAAGTGGAACAGATTCGCTTGACTCCTTATTACCCGGATCTCGAGGCCACCTCACATCTGTGGTCGTCGTTCAACACCTCACTGCGTCCAACCGCCCTCTACCAGGCGTCGGTGGTGTTGATCGAGAGCAAAGCCTCGACCCGGTCGGCGCTACCGGTCCGGGAACGACGCCTCGTGGTTCCGACCCTGCGGCGGCCGCGGATTGAACGGCTGCTGTCGCAGCCCGACGCGGTCACTCCGCCGACCGAGGGCGCCACGATCATTCACGGCCATCGCCTGGTGCTCTTGGGCAGCGGCCTGCGAGGCAACGTCACCAGCGCCCGCATCGGCGCCCTGACGGTCGTCCAGGCCGACCTGGACTTGACCGATCGACGCACCGCCTTCGACCTGCCGTCCGCTTTGCTCGCCGGCATTCACGGCGTCCAGATGGTGCATGAGCTGGCCAAACAAGACTCGAGCGAAACCATTCCCGCCGAGCGCTCCAATCTGCAGGCTTTTGTGCTCAGTCCCTCCTTCGACCCGGCGAATGTCACTCTGGAGGACGCCACGCTGGTTGACGATCTTCAGCCGAGCGGGCCGGTCAACGGTACCGTGAGCATCACCTTCGCACACGACGTTGGTCGCCAGCAAAATGTCCAGCTGTCGCTCAATGAGCTCGGCGCCCCTCCCGACACCGCACCCCGAGCCTACGGTTTCGAAGCCGAACCCCTCGCGGCGGACATCGAGACTGCCACTTCGATCAACTTCCCAATTCGCGGGGTCGGCCAGGGGACCTACCTGGTTCGGGTACGCATCGACGGCGCCGAAAGCCCGCTCGAGATCACCGCCGGCGCTTACAGCGGCCCGACGATCGAGGTGACCCCGTGATGACCGAAACCGGCGCAAACTGGCGCCAGGCGAGCGCGCAAGCTCTCGAACAAGCGCTCGAGAGCTTGCTCGGACGCCTCGAGCTCCGCTTACAGGGAGAGGGTGACGCCACCCCCGAGGAACCCCAGGAGCATCCAGAGCCAAACGCTTTGGAACAGTTGCTCCAGCGCTTCGGCTTGACCACGTTCGAGCGCGACCTGCTGCTGTTGTGCGCCGGCTTTGAGCTCGACCGTCGTTTTGGCGACCTGATCGGACGATTGCAGAAACCTCACTCGGGCGACCTGCGGTTCGTCGAACCGCCCCGACGCACCCCGGACTTCTCGCTTGCCCTGAGTATCCTCGACGATGGCCACTGGAGCGCCCTGGCGCCCCACAGTGTGTTACGCCGAGCACGGCTGATCGAAATCGAGGCAACAGGTCCCCTGGCCTCTCGGTCCATCACCATCGAAGAGGTAGTGCTGCATTATCTGACCGGCCTGACACAGCTCGATGAACGGCTGCTTCCCTTCCTTCGCCCCGTCTCCCCGCCGTCGCTGCTGACCACCGGCCAGGAGCAGACGATCAACCGCGCCGTCGCTGCCTGGAGCCAGGCGACAACGAGCAGACCACCGGCGATCCAACTCCTCGGCCTGGATGAAGCGACCCGCCGCGGTCTCGCCGCAGCCACCTGCTTTCAGGCTGGCCTGACGCCTTTTGTACTCGATCTCGACGCACTGCCTCAGGCGGCGGTGGAACGCGAACCACTGCTCGACCTTTGGGCACGCGACGCCATACTCGGCGATCTCGCGCTGGTGGTCGAGCTCGACGATCTCGAGACCCATTCCACAGCCCTCAAAACGACCCGCCGTCTGGTCGAACGACTCCCTGGCTGCGTCATCTTGAGTGGCGACGCTGTCCTCGGTGCGACCGACCGGTCGCTAGCGCGGGTTGAAGCGGCGCCGGCGACCCAAGCCGAGCAGCATGGTCTCTGGACTGCGGCTCTTGGCCCCGCGGCACTGTCTCTGAATGGTCAGCTCGATCGGTTGGTGCAGCAATTCACCCTGACGCCATCGGCGATTCGCGAAATCACCGACGAGGCTCACGGCGAGACTCACGGCGGGACCCTCGGCGGCGAACCGGACGCCGGAGAATTGTGGCGGGCCTGCCGGCGTCATGCCCGCGGCGGCTTGGACGACCTCGCCCAACGCATCCCAGCGGCTGCCAGCTGGGACCACCTGGTCCTGCCCGAGCCTCAGCTCAAGGTGCTGCGCCAGGTGGCCACCCATGTGCGCCAGCGAGCGCGGGTCTACGAGGATTGGGGATTCGCCAACCGCAGCCCACGCGGCCTGGGCATCAGCGCGCTGTTTGCCGGCACCAGCGGCACCGGCAAAACGATGGCCGCCGAAGTCCTGGCGGGCGAGTTGGAGCTCGACCTCTATCGCATCGATCTGTCGGCGACCGTCAGTAAGTACATCGGGGAGACCGAAAAGAACCTGCGCCGGATCTTCGACGCCGCCGAGGCCAGTGGCGCCATCCTGCTGTTCGACGAAGCGGATGCACTGTTCGGCAAACGCTCCGAGGTCAAGGACAGTCACGATCGTTACGCCAATCTCGAGATCAGCTATCTGCTGCAACGCATCGAGGCTTATCGCGGTCTGGCGATCCTGACCACCAACCTGCAGCGTAACCTCGACGACGCCTTCGTGCGCCGTCTGCGCTTCATCCTGCAGTTCCCTCATCCCGGGTCCGCCGAGAGAGCCGCGATCTGGCAACGGATTTTCCCACCGCAGACACCGATCGACAGCCTCGACACGTCCAAGCTGGCACGATTGTCGGTCACTGGCGGCCACATCAAGTCGATCGCCCTACACGCCGCGGTGCTCGCCGCCGACGACAACACCGGCGTCACCATGCGCCACGTGTTACAAGCCGCCCACGCCGAATACGCCAAGCTCGGCAAGTCGCTCAGTGACGGGGAGGTCAAAGGATGGATCTGAGCACGCCATCGGCGGTGACCGTCGAAATCGACGAGCTGGTGACCGAGGGGTTGGACCGGTCGGCGGCCCATCGTCTATCGGGGGCCCTCGAGACCGAGCTCGGGCGGTTGATCACCGAACAGGGCCTGCCTCCGGGACTCGAGCAGAGCAGCACGCCGGTGCTCGAAATTGATGATCTCGAAGTCAAATCCGGCGTGCGTCCGGAACGGCTGGGGCGCGATCTGGCCTCGATCCTCTACCGAAAGCTCGGCCGATGAGCAAAAAGCGGATCAAAATACGCTCGGCGAAGCGTGACCAGCCCAAAGCGGCACGGTCTAGCACAAAACAGCCTGGCTCCAAGCAGCCTGGCGCGAAGCAGTCTGGCAAGACCCAAGCACTACAAGCTGGCGCCGAGACTCGCGCTGCCCAGACACCGGGGGGCGACCATCGGATGTCGTCGATCCGCGGCACAGGCGTGCCCGCGAAGCGTCTACCCGGCCCCGGAGCCGAGGGTGTCGAGGTGATCCCACTGCCCTGGCGCGAGCGCCTCGAAGCGCGCCTCAACCTTCCACTGGGCCACTTGGAAGTGCTCACCGGCCCAGCGGTTGCATCGGCTCTCGACTCCCTCGGGGCCGCGGCCGCCACCCGCGGCCGGCGGATCTACCTTGCGGAAGCGACCGCCGACTTCAGTACCGTTGCCCACGAAGTGGTGCACGTGCTGCAGGTTTCGGCGGAGCCGGTCACCGGCCCTCGGGAAGCGACCCACGAGGACACGGACGGCCGGGTGGTTGAAGCGGATGCTCCGGCGGAGCTCGAAGCTGCACAGGTCGCCGAACGCTTGGCGGTCGAAGGAGAAGGTAGCGAATCCCCCGCCCTCGAACAGTCGATCGAGCCCGGGGACGTCGCCCTGCTACGAGCCACCGACCCGGCGTCCGATCCCACCGCCAAACTCGATCGGGCGCTCGCTGAGACGACCACCGAGACCTCTCCAGCGTCGCCGAAGCAGTCCGAATCGGCGAGAGACTCAGCGTCCGCCGCCCCCGCGGCCGACGCGGCTAGAGAATCGAGCCTGGTGCCGACCCCTGAGTCAGCGCCGGAGCTCGAGCCCTCGCCGACGTTTGATCTGCCGGAAATGCCGGCCACCGAACTGTCGGGGGACGAGCTGGCGGCCCGTCAAGCCGAGCAGGCCGAAGCGCTAGCGGCGATCGACGGGGCTGACAATCCTAGCGGTGTGGTTGGCGCTTTCGCCGACGCGCCGCCGAGTGTCAAAGCGCTGGCCCAGGGTGGTCTCGGCGGCAAGATCGACGGCGCGGTGCAAAAAGGGGAAGCCGAGTTCACCGCCAGCGTGCCAGAGTTCCACGCCGAAATGGGTGGCACGCCCCTCGGCGAGGAAGAGGGCGCGCCGCCGGTGGCAGCGCCTGAGATCGGCGAGGTCAAGTTGGAAGACGGCACCCCCGACCCCGATCATCAGCCCGAGCTGCCGCCGACCGAAGCCATCGGCAAATTCCTCGCCAATAACGAAGTGGTCTCGTTCTTCTCCCGCCTGTTCGGCGGTGGCAGTGGCGGTGATGAGGACCGGGAACAGCGAGCCGAAGCCATCGGCAAATCGCTGAACAAGGTCGAAACCACCGATTCGGATATCGACACCTCTCCCGGCGAGAAGCCCAAGGTGGCCCTCGAAGGTGAAACCGATCCACAGCGGATCGACGATCAAAAAGGCGCCGGCCGCGAGCAAGCCCGAGGAGCGCGCAACGAAGCCGCCAAAGCGGTGATTGAAGGTCCCGGCCCGGAAAAAGCCCAGCTACGGTCGATGGACGAGGCGAAAGCCATCGGCGAGCTCGAGCCGCCGCAGCTCGAGTCGGTGAGCTCTGCCTCGGGCGCCGAGAAGTTCCAATCCCTGGGGATGCCCGAGGAAGTCAACGCGCAATTCGACGCCGACATGCACGGCTCGATGCGCGACAGCATGGGCGAAGCCCGCAGCGCCATGGACAGCGCCGAAAGCGAACGCGACACGAGCCGCGAGCAAGCTCTGGCCGAAGCCGAGAGCGATCGTCAGGGCTTGATTGAGAAAGCCGACACCGAACAACGCGACGAAGTGCTCGAGGCCCGCAAGACGATCCAGACCGAGCGTCAGTCCACCCTCGACGCCCAGGCGGACGGCGTGCGCGCTCTCGAAACCGAGAGTGAAAAAGCGAGCCGCGCCAACCGCACCAAAATTGGCAACAAGGTCAAGGAAGACGAAGGCAAGATCAGCAAGCGTTACGACTCGGCTGAGACCGAGGCCGAAGGTGAAATGAAAAAGGGTGAGAAGGACGCCGAGGCCGAACGCAAGGCGTCGGAAGAGAAGTCCAAGAACACCAGTTGGTGGGACCGGCTCAAGAGCTGGGTCAAGGAACAATTCGCCAAGCTCGCCGCCGCCATCGGCAAAATCTTCGACGCCGTGCGCGCCCTGGTCAAGAAAGCCCTCGACGCCGCTCGCAACTTCGCCAAAGGGCTGATCGACGCCGTCGCCAGCTTCATCAAAAACGCCATCGCGGTGTTTGGGGAGATGCTCAAGGGCCTGGTAAACACCCTGCTCTCCGATCTTTTCCCCGACCTGGCGCGCAAGCTCAACGAGAAGATCGACGGTGCGGTGCTCAAGGCACAGCAAGCGGTCGACAAGGCCGCCGACGATCTCAAGGCAGGCGTCGACGCCCTGGTCGACTCGCTGCAGGCGGGCCTCGACGCCATCCTCGACGTTTTCCAAGCGGCGATCAATCTTGGCCTCGCGGTGTTGGCGGCGGCGATCACCGGCGATTGGGGCGAGGTGGCCCGCCAGTTGCTCGAGGCGGCGCTCAAAGTCGTCGGGATCGAACCCGAGGCCTTCTACGCCTACGTCGGCAAGGTGATGGACACCATCGGCCTGATCGTCGATGCCCCGGGAACCTTCCTGCTCAACTGCGTCAACGCGGTGACCCAAGGTTTCCAAAACTTCGCGGACAACTTTCTGCCCCATCTCAAGGGCGGCATTATCGCCTGGTTGACCGGCGCCCTCGGTGACATTCAAATCCCAGAAAAGTTCGACTTCTTCGGCGTGCTCGACCTCGGCCGCCAGATCATGGGGTTGACTTGGGAGTGGCTCAAGGAAAAGGCCGCCATGGTGGTCGGCGAAAAGAACGTCGAACGCATGGAGTACGTGCTCGACTACGTCGACACGGTGCGCGAAGAGGGTTGGGGCGGCCTGTTTCAACGCATCCAGGGCGAGCTCACCGGCCTCGCCGGCATGATCCTCGGACAGATCAAAGACTTCTTGGTCACCAAGCTGATCATGGCCGCGATCACCTGGATCGCCAGCCTGTTCAGCCCGGTGGGCGCCATCGTCAAGCTGTTGTTCACCGTCTGGAATCTCTTTCTATTCCTCAAGGATCAGCTGACCCGCATCGCCGGCATCGTCAAGTCGGTGGTCGATAGCATCACCAACATCGCCAACGGCGTGCTCGGCGCCGCCGCTGAGAAGGTTGAGGGCGCCCTCGCCAACCTGTTGCCGGTGGCCATCGATCTGGTGATGAAGCTGCTCGGGGTCAGCGGCGTGTCGCAGAAGGTGCGCGAGGTGATTCAGGGTATCCGCGAGCGCATCGATACGGCGGCGAACAAATTGATCGCCAAGGCGATGAAGCTCTTCAAGCCAAAGAAGGAGCAACAAGAGAAACCCCAAGATCCTGCCGTCGAGCAAAGTCTCGAGCAAGCCGACTACGCGATCGGTAAGCCGATGATCTTTGAAGGCGGCGGCGTCTCTCACACCCTGTTCATCGCGGTCAAGGGTGACGATGCCAACGTCATGATGAGGAGCGACGAGCGTCAGGTTGGAGACTGGCTGCGCATCATGTCGGGCATGGTGAATCGACGCGCCGAGACCGACGGTTGGGACGACGCCAAGAAGAACTCGGTCGTCCAGGCCCTGGCGACGGCTTCGGCCCTGCATTCAGAAGTCAACCAAGCGGGTGACAAGCTGGTCGACTTCAAAATCAAACTCGCCGAAAAGACTGCCGAAAGCGCCGGCCAACGAGCGAGCCAACAAACCGCAGCCGGCACCTCTGAAGACAAGCTGCTGACCAAAGAAGACGCTCTGAGAGACGCATTGGGCGAAATTCTCGAAGCCTTTGGGCAGGGAGACAAGAACGCCCCGGTGGTGGAGAAGTTCGCCCCCGAAATTGCTCAGCTACCTGAGTTCTTCAGAAATCATTTCATCAAGACCATTCTGAAAAGACATGGCGCTGCATGGGGGCTCCTGACCTGGCCAGAAATTGTTACGCAGTCGATCGAAACCGCCAAGGTTTTCGAGCTATCGCCG